>QKAR01000140.1 GCA_003246335.1 Spirochaetales bacterium
GATTGGGTGCTGAACTCGAACGTGATTAAGATGACCGACGGAGCTGGCAACACGCCCCTCCATCTCGCCGCCGAGTGGCAACTGACGGGCGTCGTGTCGTACATCGTCGATAAGGGCGGTGACTTAAACGCCCGGAACGCGAACGGTGAGACGCCGCTTTTCAACGCGGTCAAGGCCGATTCGCCGGAGACGATCCGCGCGCTTTTGGCGGAAACGTCAGAGCGCAAAGCCGACGTGAACGCCCGCGACAACCTCGGAAACACCGCCCTCCACGCGAGCATCAGCTGGGCGGCTTCCCGAGCGGCCGACGAGCTTTTGCGCTACGACGCGCAATCGAACGGGAAAAAACTCGTGAACGCGCGGAATCTCGCGGGCAAGACGGCCCTGCACGAGGCCGCGCGAACCGAGAATATGCCGTTCCTTCGCACGCTCGCCGCCGCCGGCGCCGACGTAAACGCCGTCGACGAGACGGGAAAGACCTCGCTCATCGACGCGATTCAAGGCGGCGGCGCGAACGCGGTCGCGTTCCTCATCGATAAGGGCGCGTCTCCGGCGTTGCAGGATATGTACGGAAGGAACGCGCTTCACGAGGCGGTCGAGGCGGGGAACCCCGCCATAATCGCGGCGGTGCGAGCGGCCGGCGGCAATCCCCTGTCCCGCGACTCGTACGGTAAGACGCCGCTTTCCCTCGCGTTCAAAAAGGACGCGGCGACCGTCACGGCGGTTTTGGGAACGAACGCGAATCTCGTAGACTCGGACGGCAATACGCCGATTCACATCGCCGTCGCCGAACGCTGCCCGCCTGAAACGCTGAAAGCCCTCATCGCGGCGAAATACCCGGTGAATAACCGCAACAGGACCGGCACGACGGCGATCCTTTCGGCAGTAAAAACCGAGGACGCCGACGCGGCGGAAGCACTGCTCGCGGCGGGAGCAGATCCCTTCGTCGCCGACAATCAAGGCGTCAGCGCGGTTACCCTCGCCCTCGCCTCGAAAAAGGCCTTCATTCCCGTCATCGCGGAATACGCGGCGAGCCGAGCCGACACGATCGGAGACGGTCTTTTGCACTACGCGGCGAGAATCGGCGATGAGGACGCGGTGAAAAAATTGCTCACCCAACCCGGCGTCGACCGGGGAGCGCGCAACGTCGCCGGCGAAACCGCCTATGACGTCGCCGTGCGCTGGCAGCGCCCGGACATAGCGAAACTTTTGCAATAGGAAGACGCCGCCCAACGCGGCGCGGATTGAAAGCGAAGCGGCCGACGCCGACGGGGAAACTATCCCGCGGGCTCCGGCCGTTTTTTTATTTTGGGTCGTCGCACAAGTCGATCATCGTCTTGAACGGGGAGTTTTCTTTCTTTAACTCCCGCGAACCGCGGGTAATTTTACAGAGGCTCAAGCCCATGGTTCGCGCGATTTCCCGCTGGGTCGTACCGGAAGCTATTGCGCGGACAAGCGCCCATCGGGAAGAAACTTCCGAAAGCTCAGTCTTGGTAAGCAGGCACTCAAGGAATCCCTCGATAAGCTCGGGATCATCGGCGCGAGCCAAGGCCGAGCATAATTCGCGATACGCCTCGCGATTCATTTTGTCCGTTTCTACCATAAGAAACAGTATACTTGAAGGCACATAAAAAAACCACTATAGTATGCCGGATGAGTGAGACAACCGACTGGATCGACGAAAAATACCGCCAAGTATACGAGGAAGAGCTTCTCGGGTTGACGAGGCGACGCGCGAATGACCCCTCATGCGCGGTAGAGGACATCGAGGGAACCCTTCAAAATCTCTACATTATGTACGGAGCCGACTGGTGCGGCCGCGGTATCGTGCAAGAAACCGCGCTTTGCGCCACGATAGCCGCCTATGAACGTTTTATCGGAGACTGGAAAAAGGAAAATAATTCATGAAAATGACGCCGCTTCTTTTCTTGGGCGCCGCGCTCGCCGCGAGCGCCGCTTTCACGGGATGCTCGATTAGGCACGCCGCGTACAACGCCATGGCGCCCTACCCCACCGGAAAGGAAACGGCCGAAAAAACCGATACCGCGGAAAAAAACCCGCTTATCGCGATTACGGGAGAGAACGACCCCGAACTCGTCGCGGCTTTTTTTCCCGTTGCCCTCAAGACTTACGAAATGCTCATGTTTCAAGACCCGACGCACGCCGGCGTTTGCCTCATGACCGGAGAGCTCTACGTCATGTACGCCTCAGCCTTCGTGCAGGGGCCGGCGGAACAGCTTCCGAGCGAGAGCTACGCGGAGCAAAACGACCAATACCTGCGAGCCCAGAATTTTTATGACCGAGGAAAGCGCTACGTACTCATGGCTCTCGATCGTCGCGTCGCCGGTTTTTCCGCTGCGGTATTCTCAGACGACGCGAAAGCCCGCGAAAAAGTTCTCGCCGCTTGCGGAAAAAAGGACGTGGCCGCGCTATACTGGGCGGGAGCGGGAGCGCTCGGCGCGTTTTCCTTGAGTCCGCTCGATTTGCGCTATCTTCAAACCCTACCCGGGGCCGTCGCGATGATGGAGCGGGCGGCCGAACTCGATCCGGGATTCAATAACGGCGCGATCTGGGAAATTCTCGCCGCGTTCTACGCGGCGGCTCCCGAGCCCATGGGCGGAGGCCACGACAAGGCGGTCGACGCGTGGCACAAGGCCCTCGACTACTCGAAAGGGCAAAATCCGTCAGTGTACATTCTGTACGCTAAGTCGTTTTGCGTGCCGACCCAAGACGGCGCGGGGTTCGACGAGGCGCTCGAAAAGGCGCTCGCGATCGACCCTGAATCACGGCCCGACGAGCGGCTCATGCTCACGATCGCGCGCCGACAGGCGCTCTGGCTCAAGGATCATAAAGCAGAATTTATTTTGGAATAGGAGACCTGACCATGCAATCATTCGGCAAAAAGGCCTTTCTCGCCCTTACGCTTTCCGCGCTCGCGGTTTCGCTCGCGGCAGCGCAATCGAAGGACAAAATCCAGCTCAAGATCGCATCGGTCGCGCCAAGCCGCTCGCCCTGGGACATCGAGCAGCGGGCGCTCGCCCAGGAATGGTCGAAAATCACCGACGGAAAAGTTTCCGTCACGTTCTTCGACGCGACGAGCCTCGGCGGGGAAAAGAAAGTCATCCAGAAATTCCGCTCGGTGCGGCCTGGCCAAAAAGCCCCGCTTGACGGGGCGATTTTCACGACGATCGGGCTCAACGAGATCGCGCCGGACGCCAACATCTACACGCTTTCCCTTCCCTTTCTCATCAGGAATCAAAAGGACCTCAACCTCGTGCTCGACGCCTACGGGGATCGCATCAAGGCCGATTACCGTAAGTCCGGCTTCGAGATCGTCGCCTGGACGAACGTCGGCTGGCTCTCTTTTTACACGAAAGACCCGTTCTCCTCGCTCGGCGAGCTGAAACGCATCAAGATAGCCTCGGCCGGGCTCGATAGTCCCGTGCTGGGCGACGCGTTCCGCGCGGCTGGCTTCACGATCGAGGACATCACGGCGGACAAACTCCTCCAAGCCGTCAAGAGCTCGGGCGGCGTCCGCGGCTTTTTCGGCGTCCACATGTTCGCCTACGTTACCGGGCTTTCCAAAGACATAAAATACGCGCTCGACACGCCCCTTTCCCCGATTATGGCCGGCTTCGCGATTTCTAACGAGGCGTGGGCGAGAATTCCCGAAGAATACAAGCCCGCGATGATCGCGGCCGCGAAGCGCATGGAAACGCGGCTCGACGCCGCCCTCGACGCCTCGGACCGCGAGTACATGGCGCGCATGCAGGCCGAGGGGGTGAAACCCGTGGTTCCCTCCGACGCCGAGTACGCCCAGTGGAAGGCGGAGTTCATGAAGGACGTCGAGGTGATCGAGAAAACCGTGCCTGGTGTGTTTAGTAGGCCGCTCTATACCGATATCCAAAACCTTCTCGCCTCGCGCCGAGACTGACCGACATGGCAAAAAAAATAATCGTCGCGCTGGCGGTCGCTCTCGCGGCTTTGCTCGCCGGATTGCCGCTCCTTCTCAAGGCGATCGCCTCGATCGCCGCCCTATTCAGCCCGGAAGGATTCTCGATTCCATCGGCCGACGCCGCGATCGTCAATCTCGTTTTTTTGTTCGCCTCCGCGGCTGGACTACTCGCCTCGGCCGATGGCAAGCAACTCAGCCTCGGCACCGACCAGGGAGTCCTTTCCCGCCGGTTTTCCCGCGCCATAAACCCAATCCGGACGGGCATCTCCGTCGCCGTCACGACCGCCCTCTTTCTCTCCTCGTTTTCGGAGTTATTCATGGCCTTCGCGCCGGGCGATCGCGTGTGGGGAATCCCGCTCCCCGCCGTTTTCGCGGCGATGCCCCTCATGTACGCCGGCATGCTCGCCTTGCGCGTCAGCCGCCGCGAGAGCGTCGGCGCTCTCGCGCTGGGCTTTTTCGCCGGGCTCGCGATTGCTTCCGGCCCGCTTTGCGGGGTCATTTACTCGCTGCTGAAAATCGAGAGCGTCCCCGCACTCTCGGCGATTTTCGACGCGTGGGTCTCGCTCGCGGGAATCGCGCTGTGGCCGCTTATCGCGCTGCTGATTTTTTCCGCGCTCATCGGCGTCCCTATTTTCATCGTGCTCTCGGGGATCGCGTACGTCGCCTTCAGCCAAGGCGGCGGCTACGTCGAGATGATCCCGCTCGAAACGTACTCGATCCTGACGGACAAGAGCGTCGCGGCCATTCCCCTCTTTACCGTGGCGGGATACTTACTCGCCCACGGTAGCGCGGGTCGTCGGCTCGTCGCGATCGTGAAGGAATCGGTGGGCTGGATACGGGGCGGCGCGGTCATCGCCTCGGTACTCGTCGCGACGTGCTTCACGACGTTCACCGGAGCCTCGGGCGTCACGATCCTCGCGCTCGGAGGCCTTCTCACCGTCATCTTGACGGGCAACGGCTACGACCAAGAAGACGCCGAGTCCCTCGTAACCGCGACCGGCTCGATCGGCATGCTGTTTCCCCCGAGCCTCGCGATCATCATGTACGGAACTTCAAATATTTTCTCGGTGGACGTGTACGACCTCTTTAAGGGAGCGCTGATCCCGGGCGTCGTCATGGCGATCTCCATGATAGCCCTCGGCATAGTCAAGGATAAGGAAGGAAAACGGCTGCCGTTTTCTGGAGCTAACTTCCTCGCCGCGCTCCGCGGGGGCGTAGCGGAAATTTTCCTGCCGATCGCGCTCGCCATCGGCTATTTTTCCGGATTTTTCTCGCTTATCGAGACGGCGGCGTTCGCCGCCTGCTACGCTTTTATCCTCGAGGTTTTCGTGCGGAAGGATTTCGCGATCCGCGCGTCGGCGCGCGTCGTCGCGAAGGCTATCCCGATCGCCGGCGGAGTTCTCGTCATCATCGGGGCCGCGAAGGGACTCGCCTATTTCCTCGTCGACGCGGGAGTGCCGATGGCGCTCACCGACCTCGTCGCCTCGGTCGTTCACTCGAAATACCTGTTCCTTTTCCTGCTGAATATCCTCTTGCTCATAGTCGGCTGTCTCATGGATTTATACTCGGCGATTCTCGTGGTATCGCCGCTCGTGATCCCGGTCGCCGAGTCCTTCGGCATCTCGCCGGTGCATACCGGGGTCATATTCCTGACGAACCTCTCGCTCGGGTTCCTGACGCCGCCGGTCGGCATGAACCTTTTCATCGCGAGCTACACGTTCGAGCGACCCGTGGCGCGCGTCGTGCGGAATATACTGCCGTGGCTCGCCGTCCAATTCGCCGCGCTGCTTTTCGTGACGTACGTGCCCTGGTTCAGCGAGGCGCTGCTCTAGTCCGCCGTTCCGTCGATTCTCCGCACCGAGTCGCGCACGACTAACCTCACCGGGTAGCGGACTACGGCCTCGGAGGTTTCGGTCCCCGACACGAGGGCCATGAGCATCTCAACCGCGCGCTTTCCGCGCGTAAAGACGTCCTGTTGAACGGTCGTGAGTCTCGGGCTGACGAGACGCGCGTAGTGGTTGTCGTCGAAGCCCACGACGGACATGCGAGCGGGAACATCAATGCCGTTGTCCTGGAAAAAAACGATCGCGTCGGCCGCGTAATAGTCGGCGGAAAAGAAAAGCGCGGTGTAGTTGCGCCGATCCGCGAGTATTTCCCGATATTGGCCATGCCGCGTTTCCTTATCCTTGGATATTTTGATGAGATGCTCCGGCCCGAATAGTAGGCCGCGCTCCGAAAGCGCGCGCGCAATTCCCCGCACGCGCGCGGACTCGTTGCCCGAAAAATCTGGGGTGTTCGCGAGGAAGGCGAAGCGCTCGTGTCCCATCGAAAGGAGATACCGCGCGACCAAGTAGCCGCCGTCCTCGTCCGCGAGGCCGACGTTATGGTACGGAAGCCCGTCGTCGTTAAAGTAGCAATCGATGAACACTACCGGGGTATCGGTGCTTTCCTGAATGGCGGAGCACACGTCCGAGGGAACCCAGAGAAGAATCAGCCCGGCGAGTTTCCAGGTCGCCGCGAGCCTGAGAACCTCGTCCTTGTCGGCGGTCGTGCGGATCATGAGAAAGTGACCGCTTTCGCGCACGCCCTCCTCGATCGCGCCGAGGACGGTCGCCGTGAACGGGTCCTCGATGACGGTTTCGTTCGGGCGCGGCTCGACGAACATGATGACGCCGACGATCTTTGAGTTATTCCGCGCGAGGATGACCGCCCCCATGTTCGGGGCGTAATTCTCGGCTTTGAGGATCGCCCTGACTTTTTCGAGCGTCTGCGGCGAAACGCGCGCGGTGTTCCCGTGGAGCACGTTCGACACGGTCGAGGCGCTCACGCCGGCCTTAAGCGCGATATCCTTTATAGTAGCCATGCGTATCTTCCCCAAAAAAAAACGCGCGCGACGGTCTCGGAACGCCTCTCGGCGAACCGCAAGCAACCTCGCCCGCGCCCATTTCGCAAAATCGCACGCCACCGCGATGCTCGGCGCCGTTATCGGCGCTTCGCCCGCGAGGAAGAACGAATCAGCGTAAGTATCCCAGCCACTTCGATTGCTGGTCGATCATGCGGTCCACGAGCGGGGTCACCTCGCGCGCCTGATGCGCAATGGGACTCGCGAGAATCGCCTGAATCACGTAGTCCTTACTTTTATGCAAAATCGCCTCCGCGGTCAAGTCGTACACGCCGGTATAGGAACGAAGCAGGGAGAGATAGCCCTTCGGTATGTTCCCGATCTTGATTCCCCCGACGCCGTTTTTGTCGATGATGGCGGGAACCTCGACCGCGATCCAGGACGGCAAGTCCGCGATGAGCCCGTCGTTGCGCACGTTCACGGCCGACTCCTCGAAGCCCTCGTTCCCGAGGATTCCGTCGATGATCGGGACGACGCGCTCGCTCGTCTCGAGCTTGATTTCGTGGCGCGTTTCCTGGGCGAGCATCGCGCGGTACACGTCGTAAAAGTCGAGGATGCCGCGATGGTCCACGACGTCCCAGGCCCAGCTCACGTACTCGCCGAAGTGGCTGTCGGTCGTGATCGGCAGAAGGCCGTAAGTCTCGAGCACGAACTTGAGGAGCTTTCGGTCGGCCCATTCGTACCCGCTCGGCTCGGTCGACCCGTCCTTGTTGAACTTCTCGGACTCGTCGATTTTTCCCGTCGCGCGATAGCGGTCGAGAATATCGCTGTAGCCGGGCTCGCGGAGGAAAAAGGCCGGGGCCTTCTCGCGCACCGCGGGATAAAGGTCGGCTCCCGTTTTTTTGTCGTGAAGCTCGAGCATGCAGCTGAAGTGATTGAGGCCGGCCGCGCGAAAGACGAGATCGTCCTTGCTTTTGCCGAGCATGCGCGGGAGCCATTTCGAAAGCCAGCCGATCTCGTGGCACATCCCGACGAATTTCGCCTCGGGATACGCGCGCTTGACCGTCGTGCAGATGGCGGTCATGGGGTTCGAGTAATTGAAAATCCACGCGTTCGGGCAAATGTCCATCGCGTCGCCGACGATTTCGAGAATCGGGGGAATGACGCGAAGCGCGTGAAACACGCCGCCGGGGCCGCCGTTCTCCCCGTACACTTGATGGAAGCCGTACTGGAGCGGCACTTTCCAGTCCTCGTCCCAGAGCTTGAATCGGTCGCCGACCTCGATCGACGAAACGATGAAGTCGGCGCCCTTAAACGCAGCGCGCCGATCGGTCGTCGCGTTCACCGTGAACTTGAGCGAGCGCGCCGCGATGAACGCCTTGGCGGTTTGGAGCACCGCGTCGAGCGATTTCGCGTTTATGTCGAGCAGCGTGACTTCCGCGCCCTCGAGCCGTTTGCTGCAGAAAATGTCCCCGAGCGTGCCGCAGCCGAACTGCGCGCTTCCCGCCCCTACTAAAACGATCTTCATGATTTCCTCCGTTAGCTTATTTTATCGAGCCGTCGACCATGCCCTTAATGATGTACCGCTGCGCGAACAGGTACAAAACGATAATGGGAAGCATCGCTATGAGCGTCGATGTCAGGATCAAGTCCCATTGCTTGAGGTACGCCCCCGCGAACGCCGTGACCGCGATCGGGATCGTCTGAACGACGCCGTTCGAGCCGAGCACGAGCAACGGCAATAGGTAATCGTTCCAAATCCAGATGCCGTTTAGGATCAGTACCGTCACGATGATGGGCTGCAGAAGCGGGAATACGATCTTGAAGAAAGTCCACCCGCGCGAGCAGCCGTCGATCGTCGCCGATTCCTCGAGTTCGTACGGGATGTTTTTAATGAACCCGTGAAACACGAAAATAGAAAGCGGGGAACCGAATCCCAAATACGCGAACACGATGCCGGGAACCGACCCGAGAAGGCGCACGTGGAGGAACGACCCCATGACGCGCATCCAGCGAACGAGCGGATACATCAGCACCTGGAACGGTATGACCATCGCCGCGACGAACGCCATGAAAAGCACCGCCGACCAGCGCGCGTTGTTTCTTACCAAGACCCAGGCGGCCATCGACGAGAATAGCACGATGACGGCGAGGGAAACGACGGTGATGACGGCGCTGTCCGCGAACGCTCCGAGATAGTCAACCGTCGGGTTCGTGAAAATGAGCCTCACGTTCGTGAAAATCTGCCCCCAGCGCTCGGGCGCGGCGATCGCGTTGAAGATTATTTCCCTCGACGTCTTCGCGGAGTTAAGCACGACCATGCCGAACGGGAACATGAACGCGACGAACAGCGCGAACGCCACGATCTCGAGCGCGGCGCGGGAAACGCGGAACGACGCGTTCCGCTTGCGAATATCCGCCATCACATCTCCACCTCCCGCTTTTTATTCGCCGAAACCTGGAACAGGGCGACGATGACGAGCGCGACGAACAGCACGACGGCTTTCGCCTGCGCCTCGGCCATGCGGTTCGCGGTCGCCGTGTTGAATATGTTCATCGCGAGCAGCTGGCTCGCCTTGACCGGCGACTCGAGGAATCTCGCCGCGGGCCCGCCGTTCGTCAAGGTTAAGTTCATGTCGAATTGCTTGAATGATGTAGTCAGCGTGAGAAACAGCGATATGGTGAAGGCGTTCGCCATCATTGGCATGAGAATGCGGAACACGCGGGCGAAATAGCTCGCGCCGTCGACCTCCGCGGCCTCCATGAGCGACGACGGGATGCTTTGAATAGACGCGACGTAAATGAGCATGATGTAGCCGGCGTACTGCCACGTGTTCACCGCGGCCATCGTCCAAATAACCGTCGACGCCATGCTCAAGAATGACGTCTGCAGGAACGGGACGGACAGGACCTTCCCCACGTCGACGACGACGCTGTTCAGGATGAACTGCCAAATATAGCCGAGCACGATCCCGCCGATAAGGTACGGGATGAAAAAGCCCGCCCGGAAGAAATTGCGAAATCGGATTCGGCTCGTCACGATAAGCGAGAGCGCGAAGCTCACGACGTTAACGAGCACGATGTTGATCGCGGTGTAAGCGACCGTTATGAGAAACGAGTACAGAAAGTCAGGGGACGAAAACAACGACTTAAAGTTCCGAACCCCAACGAACGACACATGGTTATTCACGCCGTTCCAGTCGGTCATGGAATAATACAGACCGAAAAAAAACGGAACTATGATGATCATGGTAAACGCGAACACGCAGGGCGCCAAGAATAGCGCGTTTACCGTTCGGCTTTGCTTCATGCTTCACTCCTGGATGGCGGGAAAGCTTCGATAGAAAGAGGCCGCCCCGAAGGGCGGCCCAAACCTACGCGGCTCTTACATCGACGGAAGGGAGGCGACCGCCTTCTTCATGTCGGAGATGAACTGATCGATGTTGTCGGGATTCTGCGCGAACAGGTCGAAGATCGGCCCGAACACGTTCTGGCCCGCGCCATCGGGGAGCATGCCGAAGAACACGCCGTAGTTGCCGCCCTTGGCGTTCGCCGCCATGAGCGCGCGGCTGAGCTGGCCTGCGGGCTTCAGCGTGACGGACTTGAAGGCGGGAATCATGCCGGCTTGGTTAACCATGTAATCCTGTCCCTCTGGAGAGGAGGCGATCGAGTTGAGGAATTCCTTCGCGGCCTCGGCGTTCGGGCTCTTCGCGTTTACGCAATACCAGCTCGGGGCGAAGAGGTACAGGCCGGTCTCCTCGGTATCGAGAAACGCGTGCGGCGCGTAGCCCATTTCAAAGGTAACGCCGAGCTGCTTCAGGTTCGGGTCAACCCAGTTACCCTGATGGAGGAACGCGGTCTTCCCTTGGGCGAACGAGCCGACTTGATCGTCATAGCTGCCGTTCAGCAGGATTTTCTTGTCCGCGTATTTGTAAAGGAGCTGCAGATACTTCGCGTACTGCATAAAGCGCGCGTCGTCGAGCTGACCGGAGAGGGCCTTGTCGATCACGCTCGTGTCTTCGAACGCGAGACCACCGCCCCAGTAGCACGCGAGGTTATGCTGGGCCGCGACCCACCACATGCCGCCGGCGACGGATGCCGCCATTGCGACGGGCGCGTCGATGCCGAGCTCGGCCTTTTTCGACTCAAGCGTCTTGAACGCTTTTTCGTATGCGGCGCGGGTCGTCAGCGTCGCGGGATCGATTCCGGCTTTCTTGAGGATTTCGGCGTTATACGCGAGGCCGTAACCCTCGATCGAAACGGGGAATCCATACACCTTACCGTCGGACTTGAACGCGAGGTCCGTGTCCTTAACCCAGGGCTGATCGCTTAAATCCGCCGCGTAGTCTTTCCAAATATTATAGCCGCCGCGCCCCTCGATCACGAAGATGTCGGGCATCTGGTCGGCTTGGGCTTTCGCCTTCAAGGATCCGCCGTAATCGCCGCCGCCGCCGAGCGTCTCGACTTTCACCGTCACGCCCGGGTGCGATTCCGAATACTTCGCGGCGTAGCCGTCCAAGGCGTCCTTGATTTCGACCTTCAACTGGAACATGTTGAGGGTGATATCTTTCGACTTTTTCTGTCCACCAGAGCAGGACACGGCGGTAGCGAGAGCGACAATGGAAAGCGCCCCCAACACGACTTTGTGAACCGATCGTTTCATTTTTTCCTTCCTCCTTAGGTCATTCGCCGCAAAAAGCGGCATTTAACGGTAGGTGTAACGCAACACCTATGTTGAAGTATAAGGCGTTTTACTGAGCCGTCAAGAAAAAACGAACGAATTCGACGAAAAAAGCGTGTATTTAACCGTTACACGCGCAGAAAAAGCTTTTTCCCGTGAAAGAATCAGCGCGCGACGAAGAGTTCTCGACTGTTTTGAAGCACGAGCGCGGCGAGCGAAGCGATCGGAAGACCGAGTATTTCCGCGACGCGCGCGTACGTGCGCTCGATCATCGGAGGGACGCACACCGTGCCGCGATGAGGCGCGGGCGCGAGATACGGCGCGTCAGTCTCCAAAAGGAGGCGATCCCGGGGAACATAGCGAACGATCGACGCGACGCGCTCCTTGTCGGCCTCCCGTTTGGGCCAGGTAACGTTGCCGGGAAACGAAATATGCCAGCCGAGGTCGAGAAAGGCGCGCGCCTCATCCACGCCGTACGAAAAACAATGAATGACCCCGCGCGTCGAATCCATGTTGCGCAGGCACGCAAGCGTCGCGTCAAAGGCGTCGCGGGAATGGACGATAACCGGAAGTTTATATTTTTTTGCGAGCTCGAGCTGTCCCTCGAAAAGCTCTTCTTCGCCGGCGAGGTCGGTGGTGCCCGGGCCGTCCTCGGCGTCGGCCGCCGACGCAGGCCGTTCCGCCGCCTGCGGACCGTTCCAGTGCCGGTCGAGACCGCATTCGCCCAAGGCAATGATCGGCGCGCTTCCCGGGGCGGAAGGAGTTGCCTCGCCGTCGACAACCGCATGTTGGCGACTTTCTGCGAGCTCAATCATCGACCGCAAATCGGCATCAAGAATCTTGAGCGATTCGACACGATCAGCGATCGTGGTAGCGTCAGGCCACAGCCCACAGGAAAAATGCAAAAAGGACGGAATAGTCCCTACCGCCGCGCGAATCGCGTCCACGCGTTCGGCGAAATCGCCCGGTTTCGTGCCGATATCGAGCGCAAAAGCGAAGCGCTCGTCTCCCATACGTGTAAGCAAATCCGCGAGATTTTCTCCCCGCGCGGCGATGGTCGTTAAGTGACAGTGCGAATCGACGAACAATATTGACCTCCCGATACGATTCGGGTACTATAGCATAGCGTGCCGGGGTGGTGGAATTGGTAGACACCAGGGACTTAAAATCCCTTGGGCCGCGAGGCCCGTGCCGGTTCAAGCCCGGTCGCCGGCATTAACGCAACGCGCTAAATCGTTACAAAACAGCGATTTAGCGCGATTTTTTTTTATAATGATGGTAAATATTTTTTTTGAGCTTGGTGCCCCAAACAGTGGCATTGATAAAATCCTCAAATCGTTACATAGCAAAAAAATATCCCCAAATGAACTTTTATCGATAAGAATCATACCTTTGGCACAACGACCCTTTTTTGTTCCAAAGAAGGTATTTCCCTGAGCCCCAAAAAACGTTCCACAGGGAAAACAGTGGGCAAGTTACGACCGCAACAAGACGCTTTATAAAAACGTTGGCATTATTCCGATTTGAATATTCAAAGCGGGATGCGACACAACTAAATTGAGCCGAGAAAATTGGTCACAAACGGCGGTTTAAACAAGGCGTAGACTCCGATCTGTTTTAGGCGGTGGATACCGCTTCTTGAACTCGGGATTTCCTTTTCCGACTTGATTCCGCGGGTAAAAAAAAACCCCGGAGGACTTTATGCCCTTCGGGGTAGAAAGCGGTATCTCCGCGTCAGATTCCGCCAATCGCCGTCGTCATCGATCCTCCATGGGTGTTGTTGTACGCGTCGTAGAGATCCTTCGCCGCGAGAATCTCCTGCGACGTATAGTCGGCGCTATGCTTCAGGATATACTCGCCCAGATAGACGAAGTAGTAGGTCGGCCGCCCGAAGCCGGAGAAGTATGCGCCGTTGGCGTAGTTGTATTCAGAGCCCATCAGCTGTTTGGCCAGAAGTGCGGAGGGGTCGGAACTCGTCGACGAGAGGATCGCGCTCGCCGCGGCGAGGCTCGTCGGGTTCAGCGGCTCGATGGCGAAGTTCGAAAGGCTCGCGGTGTAGGCGGCGAGCGTCGAGGCGGAAACTTGCGTTCCCTTCGTCGTTCCAGTGATGGCCTTGTCGATGTTCGTCTTCCAGTAACCGATAGTAAAACCGTTCGCGTTTTGCGCGGTTATCCAGGCGGCGTCAAGGCCGTAGCCGAAGTTGACGTTCGCAGGGTTATCGGTCGAGTCGACGCTGAGCGAGGCATCGCTCGTGTGGCTGAAGCCCGTTTCGTCGGCGGCGCTAACAGCGTAGGTCGCGGCTGAAAGGTCGGTAAAACCGTAGGAACCATCGGCCGCGGTGAAGGCGGAAGCGGAGACAGAGGCACCAGTGAGGGTTACTCCGACGTCAGGAATGCCGGGCTCGTCCGCGTCCTTCTGGCCGTTACCGTTCGCGTCGAAGTACGCGAAGCCGGAGATAGTCCGGTCAGCGACGGCGTAGGCGGGAAGCGTATACTCAACATAGTACGTCCATCGGTTTGACGCATAGACGTTAGTGCCTGCGAAGGCAGTCTGGGACTGAATGCTTGAATTAGTTCCCTCAAGGGCTGCATGGGCGAAAATGAAGAGCGTGGAGCCGTCGGCCCAGGAGATCGGGACTTGCACCGTAGCTGTGTTCACTGCCGGCGAATAACTCGAGACGTAGGGGAACTGCCCCGGGACCACGATTCCCTGCCTGTTTTGGGGAACATCCGTTATGCTGGTACCGACCCAAAGGTGCGTTTCTCCGATCGCGTACGAGGCGTTCGTCGCGTAGACGATGTACAGCGTCGTCTCGTCACGGCTGATGGTGAGCGTGCCCGCGTCAATGGTCTGGCCGGCGAAAAGGGTTTCGACGGTCGACAAGGAAGTCGCTGTCGTTGGTGTCGTCGTCGACGCAGTGCGGCTATCGCCTCCTTCGGCGGTTCCACCGAGATCGGAAAGGGGCGTTGAGCAAGAAGCGAGAGCGAGGGCCAGTATCGCGGCACCGGTTCCGGTCAAAAGCTTGGGAAGTGTCTTGTTCATCGTTTTCATTTCAAACCTCCTTACAGGATTGATATCTATGTTAAGCAACTTTCGTGCCAACGATGGATTCGAGGTGGATGCTCGGTTGCTTTTCCTTGCAAGATAACGAGTTGTCGCAACGAATATTTTCATAAACCCCGTGACACCACAGTGAGAACTCGACCGACCGGTCGAATACTCGCCTGATCCGTCGAAATAACCGGTTACACGGAGCTTTCCGATTTGCGTTCAGCGTGACCGTCTTGTATGCTTAACGAATAGAAACAGGTTAAAAAAACAGGAGAGCATTTCATGGTTCTTCTCGCCGTCGACGACGATGTCGTCCAGCTCACGACAATAAAGCGTTCTTGCGACGCCCTTGAATACCCGAAAATCTCGTTCATCGGCGCTTCAAACGTAACCCATGCCCTCGGCGCGGTCTCGGATGAAGTCGTCGATCTCGTGATAACGGACCTGCATCTCGGCAATGACTCGGGATTTGACGTGCTCCGCGGAACGAAGGAAGCGAATCCCGAAATTCCGGTCATCGTGATGACGGCATACGAAAACGCGCGCGAGGCGGTGTCGCTCTTGAAGGCTGGCGCCGACGATTATCTCGTGAAACCGCTCCGACGCGATGATTTCGAGCGGGCGGTTCTGCGCGTGAACGAAAAAAACACCTTGATTCGCGAATCGCTGTTGCACGCGGCCGAGGGTCCCGTTTCATCCCCAGCCGCGGCCGGAATATTCTATAAAACGATATCATGGCCGACGTGCTGAGCGTGGCGTCGCGCGCCGCCGCGAGTTCGGCGACCGTTCTCCTTTCTGGAGAGAGCGGCACGGGAAAGGAATTAGTCGCCCGGTTCATCCATGACCGCAGCGGGAGAGCAGGCCCGTTCATTCCCGTGAACATCTCCGCGCTGCCGGAAACGCTCGCCGAATCGGAACTGTTCGGTCACCGGAAGGGCTCGTTCACCGGCGCCGATTCTGACCGGATTGGCCGGTTCGAGGAGGCCGCGGGGGGAACGCTATTTCTCGACGAGATCGGCGATATCAGCGCGCCGCTTCAGGTAAAGCTGTTGCGAGCCCTGCAGTTCGGCGTTATCGAGCGGGTGGGCGAAAATGTCGCGCGCCGTCTGAATGTCAGAATACTCGCGGCGACCAACCGCGATCTGCCGTCGCTGATAAAGGACGGGAAATTCAGAAGAGATCTTTTCTATCGGCTGAACGTTATCGAAATCAGAATCCCGCCGCTACGGGAAAGAAAGGGCGATATTGCCCTACTCGTTGATGAGTTCATCCGCCGCTATTCCGCCCGAGACGGGAAAGTAATCGCCGGTATCAGCCGCGAAGCGTTCGATAGTCTGATGAAGCGATCGTTCCCCGGAAACGTCAAAGAACTCGAAAACATCATCGAACGGGCGGTCGTGCTGACAAGGAGCGAGTATATTCGCGTTTCAGATTTGCCCGCCGAAACTGACGAGGCGGAACACACGTGCAGATGCCCCCGTCCGGGCGCAGACGGAGGGTATGAGACGACGATGCGGAATTTCGAGCGGGAGCTGCTTGAGATAGCGCTTGAAGATGCCGGCGGAAACAAGAGCGCCGCAGCGCGCGAGTTAGGAATAACCGAGCGGCATTTGCGTTCGCGCCTCGAACATCTCGGCATGCGCTAATGAGCGGAGGAACGCCGAGTACGGACGAACACCAGCGATCGAGAAAATCGGTATTCGGAATACGGTTGTCGGTTCAAAAGAATCTCATCGAAAATAATATTTTTTGGTAGAATATCTTCCGCCCAATCACTGTCCCTACCCCGTTACGCATCGAGTCGAAAGATCGCGCACTCCTAGCGGAATGTTCCTCGCGGGCTAGGTACCTGAATTTTTTCCGGCGAAAATTTTAAATCAAGCACGTAGTTCAATGCCCGTTGCGGGCCGTTGTAGTACGTGTGCTTGTTGCTCAATCCCAGAGGCGCGAACAGCTGTGCGTTTGGGTCAAGTTATGCGACTGGAGATTTTTTTTGAGGACTCGTACAATTCGATCGAGACGAAAATCGTTGACGCAGGAGGAACGGAATCGAAATCAATCAGCTTGGCCATTTCACAGTCACGTCATTTAGTCTTCTGCATTTATTTTTCCGTAGATTTTTCTTCATATCACGTCGCCAGTATATTCGCCTGTTCGCTATGATGCACATCAGGTTAGTACTCGATTCCTTAGCTGTCAAATCGAATCATATGAAGAAATTTTCGCGGCGAAAATCGATTCGCTTGACACTATGATAACCATGCACGTAGGTATTATGTCCGGATAAAAAAGAAAGGGCGCGTGAGTTTACCATCATTCAGCGAGGGATGATGGATTTTCCTTGAACGGCCCGGCCACGAGAAAAAGTGGTTTTATCAGAAATTTTCACTGGAATAATCCGCGAGCGCCCCTAAAGCCCGGTAGCGGAGAGCCACGCGTTCGCGAGCGCGACGTGGCCGGTAAGGGTGGGATGGCAACCGTCGGCGGTCCAACGCACGTCGGGCCGACCGGCGAGAAGGGCGAGTTGGGTTTCCTGCGTCGGCACGTACACGGCGCGATACTCCGAGGCGAGGCTTTTGACGATTTCCTTTCGCGCCTCGAGAAGAGAACGAAGGCGCGCGTCTCTCCCGTTCTCGATCATGGTGGGACTGCAAAGCGCGAGTTGCGCGATTCCGGCGGATACCGCCCGATCGAGAAGCGTTCGGTAGTTGGACTCAAACGCCTCTGGGTCAACGTAGGTCTGGCCGTTCCACTCGCCGACGATGCGCCACACGTCGTTGACGCCGATCATGATCGATAGGACGCGCGGCCTGATCGCCTCGCAGTCCTCATTCCAGCGCGCGAGAAGCTCGACCGTCCGGTCGCCGCCCACGCCCCTATTGAGGATTTTAGCGCGCGGCGCGGTCGGATTCGCGGCGAGCGTCCCGCTCACCACCGAAACATACCCGAAGCCGAGGCCGTCGGGACTCTCGCGGCGGTCGCAATCGGTTATGCTGTCGCCCTGAAAAAGAACGATATCGCCGTCGTTAACGTCGAACATTTTAACTCCTCGTTTCGCTTTCGCTACGCCCGGGCCCGCTCGCCCGTCTTTCGCCGGTTAGGATCCCTGCGCGTCACGCGTTCAGGATAGATTTCAGGAACGACTTCGTTTTCTCGTGCTTCGGGTTCGTGAACATTTCGGAGGGTTTGCTTTCCTCGAGAATCTCGCCGTTGTACATGAAGATCACTCGATCGGCGACCTCGCGTGCGAAGCCCATCTCGTGGGTCACGCATATCATCGTCATGCCCTCGGAGGCGAGGCTCTTCATGACGTTGAGCACCTCGCCGACGAGCTCGGGGTCAAGCGCGGAAGTCGGCTCGTCGAAGAGCATGATCTTCGGCTGCATGGCCAGGGCTCGGGCGATGGCGACGCGCTGCTGCTGGCCGCCGGAAAGGCGGCCCGGGTACTCGTTCACTTTCTCGGAAAGCCCGACCTTGCGCAGTAGGTCGAGCGCGGTTTTACGCGCGTCTTCCTTCGGGATTTTTTTCACGTTGATCGGGGAGACCATCACGTTCTCCAACACCGTCTTGTGCGGGAACAGGTTGAAGTTCTGGAAAACCATGCCGACCTCGAGCAGGATCTTCGCGCGCTGCTTGACCGTGAGTTTTACCCGATCGACCGAGGCCTGGCGATCGTCAAGCAATTCTTCCTCTATCCAGATTTTACCGCTGTCGATTTTCTCGAGGTGGTTGAGCGACCGCAGGAAGGTCGACTTGCCCGCGCCGGAGGGACCGATGATAACGACGACCTCTCCGGGGTTCACCGACACGGAGCAGTTTTTTAAGACCTTGAGATCGCCAAAGCTCTTGCAGACATTTTCGGTTCGTACCATAAACATACTTCGCGTCTCCTATTCGTACACGGAATATTTCCGCTCTAGTTTGTGGATCACGTACGTGAAGATCGCCGTGATGACCAAGTACAGCATCATGGCGGGCACGTACGGCCACGGGGACGCGGTCGTGGACGACAAGGACTTGGTGACTTTCGTGATATCGGTGAGCGCGATGATCGAGACGAGGGACACGTCCTTCAAAACCATGATGAACTCGTTGCCGAGCGGCGGTATGAGGCGTCGGATGGACTGCGGGATGATGATGATCCGCATCGTCTGCGCGTACGTCATGCCGAGCGCCTTGGCGGCCTCTCGCTGTCCCTTGCCGATGGACTGGATTGCGGCGCGGATGATCTCCGCGGAATAGGCGGCGTTATTAAGGGCGAACGCGATGAACGCGGCGAGAAACCCGTTGTTGATCGTCAGGGACTTGTGAATTTGCGGGAGTGAATAATAAATGAAATAGAGCTGCATCAAAAGCGGCGTGCCGCGAAAGAAAAAAATGTAGCTGCTGCAGTAATGCCTGATCACCTTACTCTTGGACATTTTACCCAAGGCCAGAAAGAGGCCTAACACGATTCCCGCCGCGACCGAAAGGAGCGTGAGCAGGATGGTGATTTTCGCGCCCCGCAGCAGTGAGGGTATCCAACTTATCATTGTATTCAAAAGCTTCATCGGGAAGTCTCCTTACTCGCGCCTTTTTCCCCTCGAGGCGCGATTGCGGAATATGTTTCGCCGCGGCCGCGCCGGAAGCGCGGGGCGGGTGTTTTCGTAACTGGGACCGGCCAATCGAAAAACCGGACGGAAAAAATTGCGCGCGTGCCGACGGCGACGCGCGCGATACCGGAACCAGTGCCATTCGCCACGGGCTCCGCATTAAGGCAAATGGGAAACCCTAGGATCTAGGGCTTCCCTTCGCTACTCATTTTTAAAGGACTAATTACTCAGAAAACCACTTCGCCATGAAGCCGTCGAACGCGTTGTCGTTTTTCAATTTCGTCAAGCCGTTGTCGAGCGCGGTCAGCAAGGGAGTATTTCCCTTCTTGACCATGATGCCGAATTCCTCGGGATTGTCGGCCTGGGTCCACACGAGCTGGTAGGGGGAGTTTGCCTTGTGCAGGTAGGGATAGGTGACGGTGCTGTCGCACACGACGGCGTCGATGCGGCCAGCGGAAAGGTCGGAGAAGCACTCGAGGATTTTCTCGTACTCAAACGGCTCCGCCTTGAGACCCTTGGTGATGAGGTCGGTGACGTAAATATCGGAAGTCGTCTCGGACTGGTAGCCAACCTTGAGTCCCGTCAGCTCTTCCGGGGTTTTCGCGGTGACCTTACCGTCTTTCATCGTGACCATGCACTGGAAATTCTGGATGTAGGACTGGGTGAAGTCGTACTTTTCCTTGCGCTCGCTCGTGATCGTGACGCCGGATATGATGCAGTCGTATTTGTCGGTGTCGAGGCCGGCGAAAATGCCGTCCCAGGCGGTGTCGACGTATTCGACTTTCAAGCCCATGTCTTTGGCTATCGCCTCGATGATGTCGCAGTCATATCCGACGGGCGTGATGCCGTCCGCGGCGTACTGCTCGAACGGGGGGTAATCGACCTGCATGCCGACCAGGAGCACGCCGTCCTTCAGGGTTTTGATCGACGAAGACGCGGCGGCGGGTTCCGCCTTCTTCGCGCAGGACGACAGAGCCGCGACCATCAGGGCCGCCGATGCGAGCGCTACTAACTTTCTCATACACTTTCCTCCAATTTTTCTCGATGAGCAAAAAAAAAGGGCCAAGTCGAACGACTTTGCCCTGGGCACTATAGTAAATTGAGTTTCGCCAAAAGTCAAGGTGACGGGCCGATCCTGACCGAGGGAGACGGGCGCGTTCAGCCGCCGGAGAAGAACGAAAACGAGAGAGCCGAAACCGTCTCAGGCGACGGGGATAGGCTCGCCCAGTCGTCGGTGATGCGCTCGAGGGAATACTGGAGGCGGATTCCCCCGTTTCCAAGCTTTAGGACGCCGCTGGCGCGAACGAGCCAATCGAGATTCCATCCGCCGTCCACGTCAACCCGCGTCCCGGAAGTTCGATCGATGAGAGAGGCCCGCCCGCCCAGATAGAACCGCGTTGAGCCGCCACGGGCGGCGAAGGGCGAAGCCTCCCATTCGGCGGAAAGGCGTCCGCGGTCGGGCTCCGGGTCCGCTCGCTAGAACAGAGGGGGCAGGTTATATTCCGCCTCAAGCGCAACGCCGACGGAGGGAAAGAAACACTGCGCGAACAGGGCGTCGTGAACCGCGTCGCGGATAGAGGCCTCAATATCGTGCTTACAGTCGTGACGGTAGCCGCCCACAAAAATAAGCGATTCGGTCCGCCAGGCGGCCTCAAGGCGAAGGTCGGTTACGAGCGCGCGCGAAAGGAAGAACAAATCACCGTCGGGGCTTGGCTTGAATTGGAACATTTCGCGCGCGAGCGCGCCGAAGGAAAATCGATCGGTAGACCAAAACGTATTAGAGGCCGCCGGTATCGAGGCAATGGGCCGAGTCGGGCGTATCGCCTTGGTTCAGCACGTGATCGATCATGACCCACGCGGACAGGCTGGGAAACGCCGTTCCCCCGCCCCCGAAGGCCGGCTGCAGTGGAAAGGTCGGAAGGCGCGTCACTTCCGCGTGAATCGCCGAAGCGGCGGCGAAAACGAGAGCGGCTACCGACGCCGCGCGGCGAATTATCGGCGAAACCTTCATATCGTAACTATCGTCGATTCTGCCCCCATTATCCACGAGTCGAAGCGGCGCGCGACCATGACCAAAAAATCGGGAAAGGCCTGTCAAAACCGGCCATTATCGGTACAATGCGATCCATGTATATGCTCGTATTCAGGCAACTCGCCATCATGCTCGCCATCGCGGTAGTCGGGTTTTTATTCGCCCGAAAAAACAAATTCGGGAATTCGGTGCCAGAATTCCTCAGCAAACTGCTGCTGTTCGTCATTAATCCCTGCGTAATCGTCAATTCGTTCAACGAGCCGTTCGACGGGGAAAAAATGAGGCAATTCCTCGTCGTGTTCGCCATAAGCATGGCCGTGCATTTTCTGCTCGCCGTAATCGCGACCGTCTCGCTGAGATCGAGGGATGGGCCGACGCAGAGGACGAACGACCTCGACCGGCTTGCCGTCGTTTTCACGAACTGCGGATTCATCGGGATTCCGCTCATTAACGGGATTTACGGCGCCGAGGGCGTTTTCTTGCTGATGGGATATTTGACGGCCTATAACATCGCGTTTTGGACGTACGGCGTATTCCTGATGGAGCGCCGGGTGAAAATACGAAACATATTCCTCAATCCCAATATCGCGGCGGTGGCGTTCGGCCTGATTCTCTTTTGCCTACCCGTTCGATTGCCCGCCCTGATCGTTTCCATAACCGCGCCGATAGCGTCGATGAACGCGGCAGGCGCGATGATTCTGCTTGGCATGCTTTTCGCCGCGTTCAGCGAGTCGGGCGAGGGGATAAGAAGGCACGCGCGCAGGCTCGTCCGCGCGGGTTCGTTGCGGCTTCTGGTAAGTCCCGTGTTCGCGCTCGCGCTCCTTTGGGTCTCAAAATTGGCGTTCGGCGGTTTCGCCGACATTCGGAAAATGCTGTTCGTCGTGTTCATAGCGGCGGCCGGCCCCGTGGGAATGAATATTTCCGGCTTCGCCGTGCTTTATAAAAGGGATTCCTCGTACAGCAGCGTCTTGGTCCTCGCGACATCAGCGCTGTGCATCGTCACCCTGCCGCTGTTCGTGGCCCTGGCGGAATACGTCTTGTAGCGCGCCCGCGGGTCGCCGCGCAAGGCGCGGCGTTGGCCCCAATCAAAGCAACGCTTGGGCAATTTGGACGAGCGGCAGAATAATGCACACGGCGATAAAAACGATTTCGAGCGCGAGCGTTCGCCGCTCCGCGTTATCGGTCTTGACCATTTCGTACACCGACGTCAGCACGTCCAGGCGGCGGGCGACCGATCTCCCCCACCCGTCCGTGTTGAATATCGCGCAAAGCCGCTCGTATATCTGCCCCAGATAATAGTCGCCGATTATTTTCGAGGAATTTTCAAGGTTCTCGAGTACGAAGAGGGCTACGAAGCGGAGCGCCTGGATGCGCGCGAATTTCTTTCGCACCGACTCGGCCGACGCGCGGCCGCGCCCGCTGAACGATCCGAGTACCCGCTCGGCCTCGTCAAGCCGCTTGTCGAGGAGGCGATCGAGGACCCGAAGCTCGAGCAAACGGTAGTTCGCGTGCTCGATGATCTGGAGGATGTCCTCGTACCCATCGGGCGGGGCGACGATAAAGCACCGGTCTAGGTCGAAAATGGCAAGGTCGGCGGTCGTGTATGAAAACGGGGACGAAAGAGTCTCGGCGATTTTTTGCTCGTGGAGGCTCTCGCCCGATTCGGCGTCGACGAGCAAAGAGGCGACCGCGACGCGGTTATTCGCGATGAAGGCGTCGGGACCCTCCGCGCAATCGAGGAGGCAATACGCGAGATACGTCTCGGTCTCGTGCCCGGGATCGGAAGCGGGATCGACGATAGCGCGGCGAATGCGGGAAAGCACGCCGTCGAACAAAGAGTCTGAGCAAGCCCCGAGCGTGAGTTCTCCTCGCGGGGATCGGATAAGCGAGCCGGAAGCGACCGCGCGTAACTCACCGAGCCGAACGCGCGCGCCAACGCGTATGCATATCGTGACGGCTCCATCCTCGTAGATTTTTGCGGTCGCGAAAAGGCCGCCCGGAAATTCCGCCGAGGGAACCTCGAGATCCATGATGAGCGGCTGGGGAAGCGAAAGGGACTCGGGCGTGTCCCTGCGGGCGGATGAGGCTTTCCGCCCGCCGCGCGACGGGTCGCTCTTGCCGTCGACCTCGACAAGGGCAAAATCGACCGATCTTCCGACGTCATAAATCCGGATAAAAACAAGTTCATATTGCCGCGGGGATTCTTTTTTTCTCGCCATTTTCATTGTCCTCCGCTCGCGGACGCGACGCGGTTCCGGCCCGCATTTTTCGCCGCGTAAAGCGCTTGATCCACTAAGGCGAGAAAGCCTTCGACTGTCGATGTTTGGTCGGGAACCTCGACCCCATAGCCGAGGCTCATGGTCACGATTTCGCCCTCGTTGTCCGCGTGCGGAACCGCGAGACTCTCGATGCCGACGCGCACGTCCTCGGCGATCTTCGCGACGCCGGAACGTTCGGTATTCGGGAGAATCAGGGCGAATTCCTCCCCCCCGTACCGGGCTTTCACGTCGCCGGGGCGGGTCGCCACGTCTTGAATGACTTGGGCGACGACCTTGAGGCAGGCGTCGCCCCTTTGATGCCCGTAGAGGTCGTTGTAGCGCTTAAAGTGATCTATGTCGCCGAGCACGAGACCCAAGGGCTTTTTCTCGCGGGCGCACACAAGCCACGCGTTCTCGAGAGCTTGATTAAAGACGCGGCGGTTCGACAAGCCCGTTAGGCCGTCGGTATTCGCGAGTCGCTGAAGAGTCGCGGTGTGAGTCTGTGCGGTCGAAATGAGCAGGTCGATGCCCTCGGACAAAACGCCCAGCTCGTCGGCCCGCCGTAACCCGGAACGAAGCGAATAATCTTTTTCCGCGCTAACCCGCTTCGTTAACGAGGCGAGGGCGACGAGGGGTTGCACGAGATTGAGGCGCATGAATATGAGTATAAAGAGGATCATCACGGCCAATACGCCGAGATTTCCCGCGGCCATGAACAGCGTCGCGCGATGGCCCGCTTGCACGAGCTCATCGGTCATCAGGGCGTCAATCTCAAACGCCAAGCTCCCGCGAATGTCGGTCATCGGGACGCGCAACGTGAAAGAACTCCCTTTCTCGACCGAGTTTTTCTCGATTAAGTACCGAATACCCGGCGGCAGGGACTCATCACGCTTTCGCAATTCCAGCCGAAGGCCCGCGCGCTTACCCGCGCTCAAAAGAAAACTCGCGTCGATTTTTTTCGTCATGAGCACGTAACCGGGCGAGGGCATGACCAGTCCCCGAGTGTTCTGAACGGAACGAATCGAGAGAATCTCCGGGCCGTCGGGGGAAAGGAAATAGCCGTCCATTCGATCAGCGTCGAAACCCTCGTAAAAGAAGATCATTGAGCGATATGCGCCCACCGACAGAACCGGTATCAATTTATCGGTATCGAGATCGTAGAGAGCGCCCCACACAACGTTTCCGCCGCGGTCGAGAAAAAAGAGTCGATTGATCTCCAGGGACCTGAAGGTGGCTGCGTCGAGATTGTCCTCGATGAATCCGTCCTTTTCGCCCCGCAAGAAATCGAACGAGTCGTTCCAAACGGCCCAATCTGAAACGGAGCGCCCGAGACTCTCCCACTCCCCCTCGAATATCATGTGTATCTGGTCGGCTTTACCCTCGGCCGATTTTTCCCGCAACTCCTCGAGATACGGGTTCGTGACGCAGGTTTGGAGACCGACCATCGCGAATCCTCCGAGCAAGAGGCCTGAAAAACCAACGGCGAGCATTTTACCGACGACGTTCATGCTAAAAATTATCGCAGGAAAATCCATAACGCGCAATCCGACCGAATCATCCATAGCGATTGTATTGACCGCGCGGCGACACCCGGGTATAGTGAGCCGCCAATTTAATCCCGCGACGGACACGCGGGCTTCGGCGCACGCAGGGGCTTATGGGTTTACAGGAAAGCGACGCGCGGGAAATCGTTACGGAATTGTCAAAACTTCTCGGAACCCGGCTAAATATCATGGACAGCCGGGGTTTCATTATCGCGAGCTCCGATCCCGGCCGCATCGGGAATTTTCACGCAGGCGCGTATCAAATCATAGAAGACAATCTGGACAGCCTTGAAATCAGCGATGGCGAAATTTGGGAAGGGGCCGTCGCCGGACAGAATTTCCCCATCAGGCTGGATGGTCAAATCATCGGCGTCGTCGGCATTACCGGCGAGGCCGAGGAGACGCGAAAATACGGCTCGATAATCAGAAAAATGACCGAGATTCTCGTGTTGGGAAAATCGCGCGAAGAAGCGATGTACCGACAACGAACGGAACGGACGCTCTACCTGACCGATTGGATGAACAGCCCTGACGGCGATATTTCCGACTCTTTTATCGAAAAAGGAAAAAAGCTCGGGGTGAACGTCACGGAACCGCAGCGGATTATCGCGGCGTATCCCGTCTATGGAGAGGATATCCCCGCAGGCGAGGCCGAAAGAGTGATTCAAACGGCGGCGGCGCGCAGTTTTCCCGACAGCGCATGCGTCGCCATATCCGATTTCTTGACGATTATCTGCCCAGAAGCGCCTGACGGCGCGATCTCCGCCGGTATTGAAACAATGGCCGAGCGGGCATTAAAAAGCGGGGTCCGCGTTTTTTGGGGAGTCGGCCCAGCCAGCCGCGGCTATTTAAACGTGCATGAAAATTTTGTATGCGCGCAACGGGCTTTGAGCGTGAGCAAGCGTAAAGAACAGCCGAACGCGGTTTTCTACCGCGATTTGGGCGTTGAGCTGATCAGCGACACGGTTTCCACGAAAACGAAAGAAGAATTCTTCCGCAAAATACTCGGAAAAATCAACGAGGAATCCCTGAAAGAAACGGTGAATCTCCTGTCGCTGTTTTATCGCGAAAACGGCACGTTGAAAGTTACGGCGGCGCAGCTCGGTATCCACCCAAACACGCTTGAATACCGTTTAAATAAGATCTTTGAGGTAACGGGCTATAACCCGCGCAGATACGACGACGCGTGCCTCTTTCAAATCGCTATCTCGTTTTTTAACGAATCCTCACGTTTTGGTAATTTCAACCAATAAAAACGCTTTTTTTTGTGAAATATAACAACAATTAACAACCGCGCGCCGGCATATAATTGCGCTATGAAGGTCACGATAGCAACTGATTCATTTAAGGGCAGCGCGTCATCAATGCAGGTTGCCGAGGCTATAGAGCGAGGTATCAAACGCGCGGACTCTCAGGTCACGTGCGACAAATTTCCGGTCGCCGACGGCGGCGAAGGCTTGATAGAAACGCTCCGGAACAATGGTGATGAACTCGTCGAAGTGAAGGTTCATGGTCCGCTGTTTAAGGAACGTACGGCCCGATATCTCAAACGGGGCACCCTCGCGATAATCGAAATGGCGGAAGCGAGCGGAATCATGCTCATACCCGAAGGAAAACTCAATCCCCTCGACACGACGACGCTCGGCACGGGCGAAATCATGCTGAGCGCGATGGAGCGAGGCTGCACCGAAATAATCATCGGGATCGGCGGCAGCGCGACGAACGACGGAGGCATCGGAATGGCCGCGGCGCTCGGCTATCGCTTTCTCGACGAGGGCGGTAATCCCGTCGCGCCTACGGGGAAAAACCTGGGAAAAATTTCGTCCATCGATAGCTCGGGCGTTACGCCGCTCCTGAAAAGCACGACAATCCGCGCGGCATGCGACGTCGACAATCCGCTGTGCGGCGAAAACGGCGCGAGCGCGATTTACGGCCCGCAAAAGGGAGCGACGCCTGAGATGGTCGGCATGCTCGACCGGGGACTCATGAATCTTGCGGACGTGTCCGGTTCAAGAGAAACCGCGAATGAAAACGGCAGCGGAGCGGCGGGCGGCCTCGGGTTTGGGCTCCGCGCATTCTGCGACGCGAAGCTGGAAAGCGGCATCACGCTCGTTCTCGGGGTTATCGGCATCGATGAAAGCCTCAAAACCTCGAGCTTGATCATCACCGGAGAGGGAAGAATCGACGGGCAAAGTAAGCGGGGTAAAGTGCCCGTCGGCGTCGCGAGGCTCGCGAAGAAATACGGACTCCCCGTCCTCGTGTTCGCCGGCGATATCGGGCCGGGAACCGAGAGTCTCTACGATTTGGGCATCGACGCGATCGTGAGCACCACAAACGCCGCGATGGAACTGAAGAAAGCGATGGAACGATCCCTCGAGCTGACGGAAGACGCGGCCTTCCGTACCTGGCGGCTCATTCAAAGCGCGCAAAAAATTAAGTAAGGCACAAGAACGTAAGGAGGAATTATGTCTGGAATCGGTCTTATCGTGGCTTTTGTGATCGCGATCGTCGTGATGATACTCGCGATCTCGAAATGGAAGGTACACCCGTTTCTCGCGATCATGGGCATCTCGCTCGTGTTCGCCATCATCGTCGGAATTCCGCTAGGGAAAATTCCCGGAATTATCGGAACCGCGTTTTCGGGAACTTTCAAGTCCATCGGTATCGTGATCATACTCGGAGCGATCATCGGCACGATACTCGAGAAAACGGGAGCGGCTCTCAAGCTCGCGGAAATGACCGCGCGCCTCGTGGGGCCGAAGCATCCGGAACTCGCGATGGAGATCATGGGATGGGTCGTGTCTATCCCAGTATTTTGCGACAGCGGTTTCGTTATTCTCGACCCGATCCGCAAAGCCCTTCAGCGGAAAACCCGCTACTCTTCCGTCGCCATGACCGTCGCTCTTTCCGCCGGTCTGTACGCCTCTCACGTGTTCATCCCGCCGACTCCCGGCCCCATCGCCGCTGCCGGGGCCCTTGGGATCGAGGCGAACCTTCTTGGGTTAATCGGGATGGGCGCCGTCGTCTCGATCCCGGTCCTCATCGCCGCGTTCTTTTACGCGAACTGGATCGGTAAACGGATAAAGAGCGACGAGGACATCGCGGAAGCAGGCGAAGGCCCGACGTACGAGGACTTGCTGAAAAGCTTCAAGAATCTCCCCAACGGCTTTTTGTCGCTCGCGCCCATCATCATGCCGATTATCGCCATGGCCGTCGGCTCTATAGCCGCGATGGCGAAACTCCAGGGGCCCGCGGGTACGTTCTTTGCATTCATCGGCACGCCGATCATCGCGCTGACGATCGGCGTGCTGTTCGGCCTCATCCTGCTCGCGCAATCGGGAAAGATGGGCGACTTTTATAAGATGACCGACGATACGCTCCGCGTCGTCGGACCTATCCTTTTCATCACGGCGGCGGGCGGTGTCCTGGGCAACGTGATCGTCTCGGCGGGATTCGTCGATTACATGAAGGGAAACGCCGCGGTGCTTTCGGCGCTCGGCATCTTCTTCCCCTTCCTGCTCGCCGCTATCCTTAAAACGGCGCAAGGCTCGTCGACCGTAGCGATTACCACGACGGCCGGCATCATGGGCTCCATCGCCGAAAGCTCCTCAATGATGACGCTGCTCGGGCTTACGACGCCCATGGCGGGCATACTCACCGTGCTCGCGATCGGCGCAGGGGCGATGACCGTCTCGCACGCGAACGACTCGTATTTCTGGGTCGTGACGAATTTCGGCGGAATGAAACCGCAAAACGGATATAAAACGCAAACCGCCGTCACGTTCGTCATGGGCATCGTCGCGATGGTCTTCATCGCGCTGATGAAGCTCATTCTCGCGTAAACCGTAGCAACAACGTTTTTATAAACACCGTAGGGTCTTAGCCCGACGGTGTTTTTTTTGCGCGGGTACGCAAAAAAAACTAGCGATCGAAAAAATTAAAAAACTAGGGGCTGTACTAGATAAAATCTTAAACCCCACACCATTTTCGTAGTGTTTTCAGTTGCTGTTTTGGGGTTCCGTAATTGAAACGGAACTCACATTCTTTAAG
>QKAR01000007.1 GCA_003246335.1 Spirochaetales bacterium
TCATCGCGACGCTAATAATCGTCTTGAGCGTCCTCTTGAATCTCTGGGGCACGTACGCAACGGGAGTATTGTGGCTTTCGCGGGGCATGCCCGACATGTCCTGCCTTGGGGGCGGCCTGGGGATTTTCGTGTATTGGTTTCTCATAACGCGTTTTCAGCATCTTCAAGAACGCAAGCTCGACTTTAGCGCGCTCTTATTCGATTGTCTCGACGGGATAACAATCGCGATTGACTCGAAAGGCTCAGTGGTCAAAACTTCTCGGGAAGCAGGTCTCGTCGCGCAGTCCGGCATCTTGACGGGCAAAAATATTGCAACGCTTCTCCCCGAACTTTTCCCCGAGGGGAATGGCGCGATACACGCGTTCAAGATGGTCGGTTCGAACCCTATATGGACGCCCAAAGGCTCAAATGCGCGCTATCGCGTCGAATACAAGCCGAGTCACAATCAATTCGACGAATTCACCGGCGCGGTTATCAGGCTTATTCCGCTGGAATCGAATGAATCCAAACGTATCCGATTTGGGCTTTCCGAAAGAGAAATGGAAGTAGCCGAGCTGATCTGCGAGGGTCGCACGCCCAAAGAAATAGCCGAGCGATTATGCATTTCCGTCGCAACCGTGCGGAACCATCTTCATAACCTATATGGAAAAACGAACACGGCGAACCGTTCGGCCCTCGCGGTCATTCTCCTCGAAAAATAGAATACGTCTATAAATCATTTGATTTAACCTAGATAAAATATTCATTATCTCTAATCAAATGAATCATTTGATTGATGCTTTTTTTTCTCCATGGCACGTAATACCTCACACGGAAACTGATTATTCATCTTCCGTAAAAGGAGTATTACATGCAAATCTGGGAAAAAGGGTTCGGCGCAAGGATAATCGTCGGAACGTTATCGTTTTGCGCGTTAGCGTGCTTTCAGCTCATCATAACCTCGTGCGATACCGCGAGCAGCGCCGCGAGTTCGGTCGCCAGCGCGGCAACCTCTGGGCTCAAATACCTTCCTTCTGAAATAAGCGTTTCAATGCCAAGCTCGATCGATCTTTCTAAAGCCACGTCGAGTTCGTCAGGTTCGGTAATTTCTTCCCGTTCCGCCAACGCGCGGACGGCAAGCAGCTCCGCAAGCTCAAATTACATAAATTTCATGTATGCATGCAAACCGGGATGGTTCCGTTTGTCCAAACCGCGATGTTCATGGCACTCGCTGACGCGACTATTTCCGATAAAGGCTACACCGCCGACGGAACGACGCATACCGGCGTAACGCTCACGCTTTCGCAAAGCTTAATCGACACGATAGTTAGCATGGTGGAGGACGCAGGCATGGAATTCGAGTACCCACCCACGGCGGGTACGGCGCAATCGATCCCGAGTTTCACGTATTCAAAACTAACAAGCGGTACCTATGCTTACAAAGTCAGCATGATTATCGAGGATGTGGACACTTCTTCCGGAAGCGCCACGTATAGCTATGAGTCAACCGATATTCAATGGACGTCCGACTTGAGCGCCTACAACCTCTCTTATAAATCGGTTGACTCGAGTTCCCAGCTTACGAGCGTGTCGGCCATTGAGACCGAACTTGCTTCATACACGAGTTACTGTGAAATCGTTTTTGACGGCGACGCCCAGACCATGAGTTCCGTGTATTGGTTTAGTGGCAGTGGAAGTTCCGACGACGAATTCCAAATTTTGATGGATGGCTCGTCGGGCTTTGCCGTCGGACTGTATGAACCGTTAACGCTTAGCTACGATCCGATGTATGTCGCGTATGCCGACGATAACGGCTGCGCCTGCGATATGTACAACGGAACGGGAACAACGACTTTTGCTTTCGACACCGATGGCGCGGACCTCGATTCGTCATCCACCGCGTACTCCTCGTACACCGGAGCCATTGCTACGGCGAAAACAACGCTGGCTAGTATCACCCGTTTAACCAAATAACGAAACTCATCAGTCGTCGACGTGAATGTGCCTAAGAAAAAAGCATACGCAAGAGCTTTCAAAAATGTAAAAAAGAGTTCAAAAGCCGGATCAGCCGCTGATCCGGCTTTTTCATAAATCCTATCCCATAGCCGCCAATACCGTTAAAATACCCAAAACATCCAAAAATGAATCATTTGATGGATGACGAATGAATCACGATGCGTAAGATAGGCCCATGCGGTACGCGATACAAATAAAAGGTTTTGGAGACTCGCTTTGCGTCGGGATATTCGAAGTTGATTCATCCGACCGAACACCAAAATTTTTGGCTTACGCTGACGGGGCCGGAGGGCTTGCCGAAATCGAATTCTCGATCTCGACGGACGAGCCCGTCGATTTTAATTTTGCGGAGGAAGAAAACCAGAAGGAGCGGAGACCATGTGGATTCAGAAATTCGAAAGACTGAAGAAAACCCTGGGACGCACGACGATCGCGGTCCTATTAATCGCGGGTCTAATAGCCGGGGGCGCGCTGTTCCTCTCGCTCCTGCCCCCGTTGGGGGCAAGCGGCGCCGAAAACGCGGCGAAAACCGTCGCGTCGACCGTGTCGGGGAAATAAGGGGCGGCGATTCGTCTCTCAGGCGCCCCACCGCCGAACGTACGCATCAAGGTCAAATTTGCGGCGCAAGCCCGATTCAACCATCGAGCGGACCGTCCCGTACACCGCGCGCTCGCCCCAAGGACGGTCGTGCTTGCCGAAGCACCAGGCGACGCCCGCGTACGAATTCGGGTCGCGCCCGTCCAGGGCATATTTGTTATTCAGTAAAAGCGCGATTCGATACGCTTCTCCGGGATCGGCGCTCCACTCGAGAATTTTTTTCCCCCAATACATGCGCATATGACCGTGCATGCGCCCCGTCGCCATGAGCTCGCGTTGCGCGGCGTTCCAAGCCCGTTCATGGGTCGCGGCAGATTCGAATTCCTCCAAGGAATACGAGGCCGATCGCCCGTCGGCGCGGTGCCGCTCAAGGGTCGCGCGAGCCCAGGGCGGAAGGCAATCCCAACTATCGATGCGCCGATTATGCAAAACGAAATTGATCGAAAGCTCTCGACGAACGAGAAGCTCGTCGAGAAACTTCGAAGCAGGATCGGCCCCAGCCGCGCGAAAAGAGGCGGGAGCCCGCCATAGGCCCCGGGCCTTTAGGTCTCGGACTATCGAAAGGGGCGATATATGCCCAAAATGCAGCGCGGGCGAGAGACCGGAACAGCCCGCGATATTGGGGTCGTTCCGCGCCGAATCGTACGACGCAAGCCTTTCATCCCTAAATTCTTCCCAACGGTCCCAGGCGGCGGCTTCCCCGCCGATCTCGCCCGTCGCGGCAACGGACGAGTCGACGCCGAGAGATTCGAGCGTGTCCCGACCGGGCCTCCGCTCAAGAACGCGAATTCCCGCGGCGAAAAGAGACTCGGCAATCGACTCTCCCGGCCGGGGAGCGCCGCGCAAAGGAGGCTCCAGCGGACGAGATTGGGGCAACGAGCCCTCGAGGGAAACGAGACGCATGAGTTTCGCCCGCAAGGTCGCGGCTGACCATTCTTCCTTAGCGGAAACGAGCGAAGGCGGCATCGAGACGTTATCGGCGACCGTAATGACCGGGCACGGAAGTCGTGCCGCGATATCCGCCCTCTGGCTCCGCGCGAAAGGAAGATACCCTTCATCGAAAAAGACCGCAGCGGCGCGCTCTCCCGCGGCGGCGACGGCGCGGTCCGCCGCCGAAAGCGCGACGGTCAAGCTCAAGCCAAGAGCCTCTAGCCCGCGAGAAGCGTCGGCGAGGCCATCGAGTAAAAAAGCGAAAGAGCGCTCATTCGCCTCGGGGTATCGAGCGTCGAGGCAAAACAAAACGTCGAGGGGAAGACGTCGTTCCCGCGCCTCATCGAGGGCAAGCGCAAGGGCGAGATTATCCCGGACGCGAACAGACGCCTGCATCCAGTACAGGATGCGGCCGCCGGATGCCGGCCGTTCGGTAAAACCGCGAGATATTCGATGCTCCATTTCTTCCATGCCTTTCATTATACGGGGGAATGGCAAAAGCGGCACGCGAAACGGCGGCGAAGGCACCGCTCGGACCGTCGATTTTTTTCCTCAAACCGGGTAGTATTTTCCTTTCGACACCGAAATGGCCAAGGAGCGACGATGAAATCTGATATTGAGATAGCCCACGAAAACGCGATGAAACCCATCGCCGAAGTATACGCGCCGCGCGGTCTCGTCGCCGACGAGGATTTTGAAACCTACGGAAAATATAAGGCGAAGGCGACGGAACGATGCCTCTCCGCGCGCGCGAACGCAAAAGAGGGAAAGCTCGTGCTGGTCACCGCGATCAGCCCGACGCCCGCCGGAGAGGGGAAAACGACGACCGCGATCGGACTCGCCGACGGATTAAACCGCATCGGCGTCTCCGCGGCGCTCGCCCTTCGAGAGCCGTCGATGGGGCCGGTGTTCGGGCTCAAGGGAGGGGCCTGCGGCGGCGGCTACGCGCAGGTTCAGCCGATGGAGGACATCAACCTTCATTTTATGGGGGATTTCCACGCGATCACGAGCGCGAACAATCTCCTGTGCGCGATCGTCGACAATCACCTGAAATTCGGGAACGCCCTCAACCTCAATCCGACGGCAGTCGCCGTGCGCCGTTGCCTTGACGTAAACGACCGAGAGCTCAGGAATTGCGTCGTGGGCCTCGGCGGCTCGGCGAACGGTTACCCGCGAGAGGAGCATTTTCAGATCACGGTCGCCTCGGAAATCATGGCCGTCGTGTGCCTCGCCGAAAATCTCGCGGATTTACGCGCGCGCCTTGAGCGCATGGTCGTGGGCTACGATGTCGCCGGCAATCCCGTAACCGCCGGCGCGCTCAATTGCGTCGGAGCCCTCGTCGCCCTCCTCAAGGACGCGATCCGCCCGAACCTCGCCCAATCGCTCGAGCATACCCCCGCCCTCATTCACGGCGGCCCCTTCGCGAACATCGCGCACGGATGCAACTCGGTGCGCGCCACGCGCCTCGCGCTCGCCCTGGCCGACGTCGCGGTTACCGAGGCGGGATTCGGCGCCGACTTAGGCGCGGAAAAATTCCTCGACATTAAGTGCCGACAGGCGGGCCTCGCGCCCTCCTGCGTCGTTCTCGTCGCGTCTATCCGGGCGCTGAAATATAATGGAGGGGTGGCGAAGGCTGAGCTTTCCGCGCCGAACGAAAATGCCCTTCTCGAGGGGCTTTCGTCGAACTTCGCGCGGCATTACGAAAATCTCCGGCGCTTCGGCGTTCCCGTCGTCGTCGCGTTTAACCGATTCGCGACGGATTCGGCGGGCGAAATAGAGACCGCGAGGAAATTCTGCGCGGAGCGCGGGATACTGTACGCGTTTAATACCGCTTTCGCCGACGGCGGCGCGGGAGCGGTGGACCTCGCGACGGCGGTTAAAAACGCCCTTGAGGAAAATCCCGTCCCGAATTTCCTCTATGGTCTTGAAGAATCGCTTTTCGCTAAAATGAAAAAACTCGCCGCCTATTACGGCGCGGACGGGGTGAACTATGCGGGAACCGCGCTTAAAAAGGCGAAATCGCTGGAATTTTGCGGACTGCCGGTCTGCGTCGCGAAGACGCAATATTCGTTTTCGGACGATCCGGCGAAAGTCGGCGCGCCGACCGGTTTTACGCTGACGGTTCGGGACTTTTCGGTTTCGGCGGGAGCGGGCTTCGTCGTCGCGTATTTAGGCGATATCCTGACGATGCCCGGCCTTCCCGCGAAGCCCGCCGCCTGCGCCATCGAGGTTGCCGACGACGGCACGGTGAGCGGGCTTTTCTAAGAGTCCCGACGCGGGGATTTTATTTTTTCTTGGAGAGAAGGGCCGCGAAAGGATTGTAGGTTTCCCCGTCGCCGCCGAGATACTTGTTCGTGGTCGCGTCTTCCTCGACCGAAGTCGCGGGCTTAAGCGAGATACGGCGGCGGGAGACGTCCACGTCGAGCACCAGCACGTTCATGGTTTGGCCGACTTTCAGCGACGCGAGCGGGTTCCCGCCAAACTTGCCGTCGCCCCGGAGCTCGGAAACGTGCACGAGCCCGTCGACGCCCGGCTCGAGTTCCACGAACGCGCCGAAATCGGCGATGCGAACGATGGAGCCGGAGTGCTTCGAGTCTTTGGGATATTTCGCGCGCGCTTCAGCCCAAGGATCGGCGAGCCGGCTCTTGAGGCTTAAGGTGAGGCGCGACGACTTCCAGTCGATTTTTATCAGCTCGGCCTCGACTTCCTGCCCGACCGACAGCACCGCGCGGATATCCTCGACGCGGTTTCGGCTCAGCTCGGAAATCGGGAGCAGGGCCTCGACGCCGCCAAGGTCGACGAAGGCGCCGAAATCCTGTATCGACTTGATCGTGCCCGAAACGACGTCTCCTTCCTGCAGTCGCGCCTTCAATTCCTCAACGACTTCGGCGCGGGCCTCTTCCTCGATAACGCGGTTCGAAACGAGGATATTCCGCCCTTTCTCTTTAAATTCCTGAATGCGGAACATCAGCTTCTTGCCGATGTACGTCGCCGCGTCCTCGCCTCGGCGGGCACCCATTTGCGAGAAGGGACAGAACGCGCGCGAATCGCCGATCTTGACCTCGAAGCCGCCCTTGATTTCTTTCTCGACGGTGCCCTCGACGGGAATTTTGTTCTGATAGGCGTTTTCGAGCATGGAAGGCGCGGCGTTGTTACCGCCGATGCGGGTCGTGAAGCGCATTTCCCCGCGGTCCGAGCGAAGGAAGAATACCTTGAGGGACTCTCCGACACTCACGGTGAGTTTTCCGTCCGCGTCGGTGACCTCGGCCTTGTCGAGAACGCCCTCGCTTTTTCCGCTTAATTCCAAAAAGACGCTATCGCCCGATATCGCGACCACGGCGGTTTCGATCGCCTGGCCGGGTTTCAGTTTATCCATTTTCGCGAGACTGTTTTCAAAAGCGGCGGCGAAATCGTTTTCCGCGCCACCAGCGTTGTTCTGTTCCATAGTTATCCCCTTTACTCTGATCGGTGAGGGATTAGTATAGCAGAAAATGACGAGCGGGGATACGGCAGGAGGGGAACCGATCCCGTTGCCCCGGCAGTGCCGCCCGTGGTAGGATCGGCCCATGTCGCAACAAACCGGCCGTTCAGGCTTCACCGCGAAAACGCTGCTTACGATCCTCGCCGTCATGGCAGTTTGGGGATTCAACTTCATCGTCATAAAAGTCGGGGTATCGGGCGTGCCGCCGCTCTTTCTCGCCGCGCTCAGGTTCGTTTTCAGCGCCTTCCCGGCGCTGCTGTTCGTGAAAAAACCGGCGGTTTCCTGGGCGAAACTCGCCCTGTACGGACTCGCGATCGGCGTCGGCGAATTCGGTTTTTTATTTACCGCGATAAAGCTCGGGGCGCCGGCGGGACTGAGCTCAATCATCCTGCAATCCCAGGCGTTCTTCACCGCGATTCTCGCCGCGTTCTTCTTAAAGGAAAAAATCCGGGCTCATAACTGGCTTGGAATGCTCGTGGCCGGCGCGGGGCTCGTCCTCATCGCGATGGCCGGCCGAGGAAACGCGCAAACGGCCTTTCCGGCGACGCTCCTCGCGATGGTGATCCTCGCCGCGTTCTTTTGGGCGCTCGCGAACGTGGTCGCCCGCGCGATGCCGAAAACCGACGGACTTTCGCTCATGGTCTGGTCGAGCGTATTTTCGCCTATCCCGTTATTCCTGCTTTCGCTCGCCTTCGAAGGCTGGCCCGCAATCGTCTCATCGGTGGAACATCTCGCGCCCATCTCGATCGGAGCCCTCGCCTACCTCGTCATTCTTTCCACGCTCTTCGGCTACGGGGTATGGAATCAAGTCATTATCAAGAACGGGGCGAGCAAAGTCGCGCCGTTCTCGCTTCTCGTCCCGGTTTTCGGGGTCAGCGCGAGCGCGCTCGTGCTCGGGGAGAGGATTTCCTCGGCCCAGGCCGTCGCCACGCTGCTCATTTTCCTCGGCCTCGCGATCCACATCTTCGCGGGCAAAATTCGAAAGCGCTGAGTTTCTCGCGTAAATCCGGGCATTGGCGAAAACGGTACACTATACTTTTTGGGGAAGGAGGGTTTCCCCAGATGGATATCGCGCTCATTCGAGAACTCAACGGCGAACACTCAAAACTAAAAAAAACGCTGGATGCGATTGCCGCCCGGGGCGGCTTCGACGGGGAAGCGCGGAAATCGCTCGCGGAGACAAAAGAACTGTTCATCGCCCACCGCGATAAGGAAAAC
>QKAR01000012.1 GCA_003246335.1 Spirochaetales bacterium
GAGCTCTACGAGCTTCGCGTCAAGGCGGGCCAGGGCCACGAAAAAGACTTTCTTACCGTCGGTTCCATGGGACACGCCTCGCAGATCGCCCTCGCGATCGCGCTCAATAAGCCGGAGCGCACGGTTACCGTTATCGACGGCGACGGCGCGGCCTTGATGCACCTCGGCGGTCTTACCGCGATCGGTACGCGACGCCCGAAAAACTTTCGCCACATCGTGATTAATAACGGCGCTCACGATTCCGTCGGCGGCCAGCCGACCGTCGCGCGGAAAATCGATCTTCCTTCCATCGCGAAAGCCTGCGGGTATACCCGCGTGGAACGCGCTGAAACGAAAGAACAGCTGAAAAAGCTGCTCTCCCAAGAAGTAAAAGATACGTTACTTATTGAAATCATGACAAAAAAAGGCGCGCGCAAGGATTTGGGTCGGCCGAAAGAGAGTCCGGTCGAAAACAAACGCGCGTTTATGGAGTTCTTAAAATGATCAGACAGGCCGTCATCATGGCGGGCGGACTCGGTTCGCGGCTCAAAGGCCGAACCGTTTCCATGCCCAAGGGTTTTATCGAAATCGAAGGCGAAGCGATCGTCGAGCGCTCGGTGAAAAAACTTTTCGCTTGTGGCGTCGAGGAAGTCATTATCGGAACCGGCCACTGCGCCGAGTGGTACGAACGACTCGCCGCGAAATACCACTGCGTCACGCTTGCCCATAACGCGCGCTACGCGGACACGGGAAGCATGGGTACCCTCGCCTGCTGCGCGCCCTTCGTCCAGGGCGACTGCCTCATTCTGGAATCGGACCTTATTTACGACGATATCGGCCTTTTCGCCCTCGTCAACGATCCCCGTAGCGACGTCATACTCGCATCCGGCGCCACCGCCTCGGGCGACGAGGTGTATCTCGAAACGACCGCCGACGGCAACCTCGCCAAACATTCCAAAAAGCGGGCCGAAATCGGCACCGTCGCCGGTGAGCTCGTCGGCATTACCCGCCTTTCCAAGGGCACGATCGACGCGATGGTTTCTTATTGTACGGCCCATCTCGCCGATCAGCCGAAAATGGAATACGAAACCGCGATGTCCGCCGTTTCCGGCTCCGGCCACCCGATCGCGGTGCGAAAAATCGAGCATTACGTCTGGCGCGAAATCGACGACGAAACCCACCTTGAAATGGCGACGACGAAAATTTGGCCCCTTATCGCGGAAAACGAGTCGCTTCGCGCCGTTCGCCGCGAAGTGCTCCTGAACCCGGGCCCGGCGACCACGACCGACGCGGTAAAATACGCGCAAGTGTGCGCCGATATCTGCCCGCGGGAGCTTGAATTTGGCCAAGTGATGGAGTGGGTCGCGGACGAGCTTTCGCTTTTCGTCGGCAAAAAAGGCGACGTCGAGACCGTCATGTTCGGCGGTTCGGGAACGGCCGCGGACGAAGTGATGATTTCGTCCTGCGTTCCCGACGGCGCGAAGCTCCTCATCGTCGATAACGGCGCGTACGGCGCCCGCTTCGCCAAAATCGCCGGCGCGTATAAGCTCAACTTCGAGGTATTCACCTCGTCCGGCTACCTTCCGCTTGACGCGAAAGCCGTCGAGGCGAAACTTGCCGACGGTAAGTTTACCCACCTCGCGATGGTCTACCACGAGACGACGACCGGCCTCTTGAACCCCGTGCCCGAAATTTGCCGCTTCGCGAAAGCGCGCGGCATCGTCACGATTATCGACGCGGTGAGCGCCTTTTCCGCCCTTCCCATCGACATGGAAAAAGACGGCATCGACTTTATGGCGTCCACCTCGAATAAGTGCATTCAGGGCATGGCGGGCGTTGCCCTGGTATTTTGCCGCAAGGCTGCGCTCGAGACGACGAAAGTCTACCCGATGCGAAACTTCTACCTCAACCTCTGGGATCAGTACGCCTACTTCAAGAAAACGAAGCAGACCCGCTTTACCCCGCCCGTGCAGGCCCTCTATTCCCTCCGCCAAGCCATCATCGAGACGAAAATCGAGACGATCGAGGGCCGCTACGCGCGCTATTCCGCGTGCTGGGAAGTGCTCGCCGCCGCCGTTAAGAAAATGGGACTGACCATGCTCGTAAGCGAGGCGGCTCAATCCCGCCTGATCACGGCTATCGTCGACCCCGCCTCTCCCAAATACTCGTTCGACGCCCTGCATGACCGCGCCCGTAAGGCGGGCTTTACGATTTATCCCGGAAAGCTCTCCGACGCGAACACCTTCCGCATCGCAAACATCGGCGATATTCGGCCGGAAGAAATGGAGCGCTTCGTGGAACTCCTCGCCGACTACGTGAAGGAACTTTAGGCGATGGCGGCGACACTCGAGTTTATCGACCGCGAGAAAACCCTCGCGAACATGGCCTGCGCCCGCGACATCCTGCGCGCGCACGGCATTGAGCCGTTTTTGCATTACGGCACCTGCCTCGGCGCGTTTCGCGAGAAAGACTTTATTCCCTACGACGACGACGCGGACTTCGGCCTCTACGGCCGCGACCGCGAAAAGTTTCTCGCCGCCTTCCCCGAACTGGAAAAAGCGGGATTTTCGGTGAAGTACATCCGCGACGACGGCTACGGCAAAACCGACGACGTAGCCGACGAAAGCCGCGCGTACCGCATGTACAAGCTCGTGCGCGACGGCCAGGATCTCGACTTTTTCATGGCCTTCGAGAAACGTTTCTTCTTATTTTTGCGCCGCTGGGACATCGACGGCCGCGTGACGATCGCGCCGCGATTCCTCGACTCCCTCGATTCGGTCGATTTTCTTGGGCAAACGTTCGCGTGCCCGCACGACCCGATCGGCTTTCTCCGCACCATGTACGGCAGGACCTGGAACGTGCCGATCCGGAACACGACGAGCCGCATCGGCTGGATCGCCCGCGCGAAAAAACTCAAGAATCCCTTTAAGGCCTTCTTTTACCTCAAGCGCTATCTCGCCACGCTCGCGCGGAAATACCGCACGAAGCGCGAATACGAACGGAAGGAAGACTGATGCGCGTCGCGATGATCCTCAACTCCTTCCCGGAGATCTCGGAAAAATTTCTTCTCAACCACATCGTCGGCGTGATTCGCTCGGAAACCGAGCTTACCGTGTTCGCCCAGCACAAGGCGCTGACCGATAAGCGGCACGACATTTACGCGCAGAATAACGTGGAGTCCTCCGTCGACTTTCTCGACATTCCCCGATCGCTCAAAAAGCGCGCGCTCCTCGCGCCGGTCATGTTCGCCAAGCTTTTCGCGAAAAGCCCGAAGGCGGCGGTCGAGGCCCTGCGATTCCGCAAGTACCGAACCGTCTCGCTCAACCTAAAACTCCTGTGGTTCGGCAATCGCTTCGCCGGAAAGAAGTTCGATATCGCCCACTGCCATTTCGGCGTGAACGGCCTCATCGGCGTGTACCTGAAGGAATGCGGCTTTTGCGATTCCGTCATCACGTCGTTCCACGGCTCGGACATCAATAGCTACCCCAAGCGGCACGGGCTCGACGTCTATAAGACGCTCTACGCGAAAGGCGATCTCGTCACCGCGAACACGAACTTCACGAAGGCGAAAATCGTCGCGAACGGCTGCCCCGAATCGGCGCTCCGCATTTTGCCCGAGCCGCTCATCGCCGCCGAGTACGACGGAATCGACGGCTCGAAAGCCGAGCGCGACGTCGTGCTGACCGTCGGCCGGCTCGAGGAAAAGAAAGGACACCGCTACGCCCTCCAGGCAATCGCCCTCGTCGCGAAAAAGCGGCCTTCCATCAAATACGTCATCGTCGGGGAAGGCTCGCTCCGGCCCGAGCTCGAAAGCCTCGCCGCCGAATTAGGCATTGCGGGCCGCTGCGTTTTCAAGGGCGCCTTAACCGGCGCAGAAGTGCGCGCGCAGTACGGTGCCGCCTCGGTCTTTACCCTGCCGAGCGTCACCGCCTCGAACGGCGATATGGAAGGCCAGGGCCTCGTGATTCAGGAAGCCCAAATGTGCGGCCTCCCCGTCGTGACGACCCGCCACAACGGCATACCCGACGGCCTGATCGACGGCGAAACCGGCTTCCTCGTCGAGGAACGGGACGTCGACGCCCTCGCCGACCGCCTGCTCTATCTCCTCGAGAACGACGAGGCGCGGAAGTGCATGGGCAAGGCCGGCGTCGCCTTCGTCGCCGGCAAATACGACATCGGCCCCCAGACCGAAACCCTTTCAGGATATTACCGTGAAATTCTCAAAGCATAACTTTCACGACGTCCACGAACTCGCCGGCACCCTCAAGGGGAAACCGGTGTGGATCGTCGGCTCGGACCCCACGCTCGACTCCTATCCCGCCGACTTCCTTGACGATAAAATCGGGATTACCCTTCATTTGGCCCACGTGAAATTCCCGAACGCGACGTATCGCTACTCAAGCGAATACGACCGCTCGAAGTTTTTGCTCGCCGAAAAAAGCGAATACGCGGAGCTCCCCCTCATCGCGTCCTTGCCAATGTACGGCAAAACCGCCGCGGAAACGAAAGCCCTGCTCGGCGCCTCGCGCGGCGACGTGTACTTTCACCGGATGTACAGCTACCTTCCCACGGGCGTCCGCGGCGAAGTGAGCGGCCCCTACACCGACTGGAAAGTGGCGAAAACCCTTCAGGGAAAGGCCCGCGTTTGGGGAAGCCATGGCTCGTGCCTCCATACCTGTCTCTATGCCGCCTTACTCATGGGCGCGGGAGAAATCCACGTCATCGGTTCGGGTCACGGCCTTGCCAATTCGGGCGGACTCGACCATTTCGCGGCCGTCGACGGCATCCACCAACACATGAGAACCGGCGACACCTTCACGAACCCGAAAATCGCCTTTCCCGTCATCGAGCAGACCTTAGCCTTGAAAGCGGCTTGCGAAAAGGCGGGCGTGCCTTTTTACTGGCACGAGCGCTACACGCCGGACATGGACCAGTACGTCACCGCGTCCGACGAAATACTCGCCGACCTCCGCGTTCGCGCCCGGCGAACCTTCCCGCTGTGGCGACGCGCCTATTGGGCCCTGCTTAAGCGGCCGCTCGCCCGCCTCATTTCCCGTCTGTAATAAAGGAATTCCTCATGCCGAATAAACCGCTCTACGCACGGCCCGACGCCGTAAACCGCGCGAACCGGCTCATACTGGCCGCCCTCGTGCTCTTGACCCTGTGGGTCCGGCTTTCCACCCAAATGATGATCCATACGGGCGTGGACGAACGCGATTACTGGTACGCGGCGAAAGCGCTCTCGCAAGGATTCCCGTACCCCGCGCTGACGCACCGCACGGTGCGCTGGGCGATCATCCTTCCGGTCGTGGTTATCCAAAAAATTTTCGGCGTGCACCCGAACGTCTACTACGTCGCGCCGATCCTGAACGCGCTCTGCCAGACGATTCTACTGTTCGCGCTCGGAACCTTTTTAGGCGGCCGGCGCGTCGGCGCACTCGCCGCATTGTTTCTTATTTTCTTTCCCTATCAGATTCGCGCGGCGAGCCAAACGCGGCCGGAAATTTTTTCCATAACATACATGCTCCTTTGCGCGTATCCGCTCGCGGTTGCCCTCCGTTCCTCAGGGAATCGCCGGATTCGATATCTGCTCGCGTCCTCGTTCGCCCTTTTTCTCGCCTACGAGACGAAAATCACCAATCTTTTTTTCCTTCCCGGCATTTTCGCGGTTCTGCTATTTTTTGGAAAACAAGGATGGAAAACGGGCATCCGAGACTGCTTCGTATTCGGCCTTCCGCTCCTCGCGCTCTTTCTCGCGGAGACCGGAATTTACGCCGCGTTTACGCCGTTTAAATTCGGACAGCTTTCCGTTATCGAGGCGAACCACCTTTCGAGCGATTACGCCGCGCCCCTTCATTCGTACCTTGAAATTTTCAAGCGCTACACGCCGCGCTACCTTGAGGCCTATTGGCAGCTCCCGTTCGTACTATTCGCCTGCGCGTGCGCGCCGATGCTCCGCAAAGGACGCGACGCGGCTATTAAGTCGGTCGCGATCCTGGGCCTGAGCTTTTTCTTTTTTATCACGTTTACGATCACGAAGACGAACCCGATCATGGTGGCGGAAGACTTTATTAACCGGTATTTTTGCTCGGTACTCCCGTTCGTGTTTATCGGCGTCGCTTGGGGCGCGGTGCGGCTTTTGGACCGAATCGCGCCGACCGTCGCCGGCGCGTGGACGTTCGCCGGCCCCCGGGAATACGCGCTTATCTGCGCGAGTCTCGCCGTGCTCGTGAGCGTCGCCTTTACCCTGCCGATCGTCCCGAAATCGGCGAGGCAATTCGCGCATAGCCCGTTGAGGCCGGCGGAGCATCCCTTCGCCGAGACCGCGCGGTATTACCGAACAATTAACGACGCGTGGAATTCCGATGAGCCGATCATCTCGGCCAACGGCCTTCCGGGCGAAAACGCGGCGCTTACCGCCTGCAGGTTTTTTCTATCAAACGATACCTATACCGACGGCCGCGCGCCCGAACCGAAGCTCGCGGAAATCTCGGGCACGACGGTTCACGTCGTATCCCGCACGGGCGAAGCCGCGGGCGATTCGTTTATCGAGGCGATTCGCCAACCCTTCCGCATCGCGGAAGTTCCCCTCGCCCGCGTGGCGGAGATTCAAGGAGAAAGGAGCATCAAATGAACGGCATCAGCATTATTATCCCCACCTATAACGAGGAAAAGGCGATTCTCGACACGATTCGCGAACTCCACGCGACCATGAAAGCCGCGAATATTCCGTATCAGGTCATTGTCGTGAACGACTGCTCGAAGGACCGCACCCGAGAGGTGCTCGAGGGCGCGGGAGGCGAAAAGGAACTCGGCATTACCCTCGTCCAACATGAGACGAACAAAGGGTACGGGGCCGCGATCAAGACCGGCTCGCGCTACGCGACGCACGACATCCTGTGCATCACGGACAGCGACGGAACCTATCCGAACAACCGCATTCCCGACCTTTACGCCGAGATGAACCGGCACGACATGGTCGTCGGCGCGCGCATCGGCGACAACGTGCATATTCCCTGGCTTCGCCGCGCGCCGAAGGCGTTCATCAATCATTTAGCCTCGTACGTCGCCGACGAGCGCATTCCCGACCTGAACTCGGGGCTTCGCGTGTTCACCCGCGAACTCTTCGACCGCTTCATCCACCTCTATCCGAACGGATTCTCCCTTACCTCGACGATTACGCTCGCCGCGCTCACGAACGACTACGCGGTAAAATACGTGAAAATCGATTACTTTAAGCGCGAGGGATCGTCCAAAATCCGGCCGATCAAGGACACCATGAACTTCGTCATGCTGATCTTGCGCATGTGCGTGCTGTTTAACCCCTTGAGGATTTTCCTTCCGCTCAGCGGCCTCATTTTCTCGCTCGGTCTCGTCATTCTCGTGTTTGGGCTTACCGTCACCGGCAAATTTTACGACGGAACGTTCATCACGCTCACGCTCGGCGCCGTGCAGTTCTTCTGCCTCGGGCTTCTCGCGGACGCCGTATCGCGCAAACGGTAGCGCGCCCGCGAACGGCGGCGCCTACTTTGAGAAAATGATGAGCCGCCGCGCGACGTACTTCCAGGTATAGCCGATCGCGGCGGAAATAACGCGGGCAAGCAGGTAGTACAGGGCAAGCACGCTCGTGAAAAGCCACATGGTCAACGTGTTGATGCCGAGGCCCAGAAGCCCGATGATGACGAATAGGGCGAATTCCTTGCGGCGGTCGGCGTATTTTCGCGTATTGAATACCCACCGCACCGAGATAAAATAATTGATAACGAGACCGATCGAATAGCTGAGCACGCTCGACACAAGATAGTGAATATGCAAGAGGCTCGTAAACGCGAACAGCGTGCAAAAGTCGATGACGAGGGAAAGCCCCGAGACGACGAAATAGCGAAAGAGCTGCACGACCACGTTATCGGTTTTTTCGCGCATGAGTCGATCGGCCAAGTCCATAATTTTTCCCATGTTTTTTCCTAATTGTCGCTTTTAGTGAGTTTTTCCCAGTACGAAAGGATAGCGCGCGCGCTTTCCGCCCAGGTGAATTGCCGTGCCCTCTC
>QKAR01000119.1 GCA_003246335.1 Spirochaetales bacterium
ATTGCGGCATCAGAAACTCAACGATCAGAAGCCTCGCGGCGCCTGACATTACCGTCAAGAGAGTTCCCGCGTCGTACGATTACGGAAAGGACACGGCAGACGGGATTTTCGTCGGGGGCGGGCCGGGAGACCCGACGTCCTGCGAAAAAACGATTGCGACGCTCAGGGCCGCGCTCGAGAAAAACATCCCGGTGTTCGCCACGGGTCAAGGCGCGGTCGTCCTCGCGATCGCGGCGGGCGCCGCCCCCTATCGCATGCCGAACGGGCACCGAGCCTCATCGGTTCCCGTCATCGACCTCGCGAACGGGCGTTGTTATTTAACGAGCCAGAATCACGGGTACGGCGTGCGCGACGAATCGCTCCCCTCGGGATGGGAAGTCACTTTCCTCAACGACGAAGATCGCTCGATCGAGGGCTTCGCGTCGGCCAAGGGGCGCTTCGTCGGGGTGCTCTTTCACCCGGAAGGCTATCCCGGGCCGCATGATACCGATTTTCTTTTTGGGAATTTCCTCGAAATCGTACGCAATGGGGAGGCTCGCGCATGAATTCCTATCGAATAACGACTCCGAAAAAAGCGCTCATTCTCGGCTCCGGCGCCCAAAAAATCGGGCAGGGGGGAGAGTTCGATTACGCGGAATATCAGGCGATCAACGCCCTCAAGGCGGAGGGAATTCTAACGGTTTTGCTGAGCCCGAACATGACCGCGTGCAGCACGTCCGAGCGCGTCGCCGACGCAACGTACTTCCTGCCGGTGACGACGGAATTCGCCCAAAAAGTAATCGAGCGGGAAAAACCCGATTCCATCGTCGTCTGCCTTGGGGGAAAGGCCGCGTTTTCCTGCGCCCGGGATCTTGCAGCCGCGGGTATCCTCGAAAAATACGACATTCAGTCGCTTGGAACGCCAATCGAGTCGATAGCGGCCGCGACGGGTCGATCCTCCTTCGCCGAGCTCGTGAAAGGATTGGGACTTCCCGCCGCCGAGGGCAAGCCCGCGAAAAACGCCGCCGAGGCCCGTCGCATAGCCGAAGGACTCGGCTATCCCGTCATGGTGAGGGCCGACGCGGGAATGGAAGAATCCGTCAGCGCGGTATGCGACTGCGCCGACGACCTAGAGGCGGCGTTCAACGCGGACATCCCGAACGAGGGAGACCTCCGCGTGGAGCGATGGCTTGGAGGCTGGAAAGAAGTTGAGCTTGAGATTCTCCGCGACTCGATGGATAACTGCGTCATGGTCGCGTGCCTCGAGAACGTCGACCCGCTCGGCATCCATACCGGGGACTCAATCGTCGTCACGCCGGCGCAAACGCTCACCGACGCGGACTTGCGCCGCCTGCGCGACGCCGCTTTCGCGGTCGCTCGGGCAATCGGCGTCATCGGGGAAGCGAGCGTCCGTTTCGCGCTCGATCCGCTGTCGGACGGGTATCTCGTCATAGAGGCGAATCCCTGCGCGTCGCGCGGTACCGTCCTCGCGGCGAAAACGAGCGGCGTGCCGCTCGGCGACGTACTCGCCCGCGTCATGCTCGGCTTCGCGCTGTCGGAACTGCAAAATCGCCTTACCGGAACGACTCACTTCGGCGGGGAACCGGCGATGGACTACGTCGCGGTGAAAATTCCCCGCTGGGATACCGGGAAATTCCAAAACGTCGACCGCCACCTCGGCTCGCAAATGAAGTCCGTCGGCCAATCCATGGCTTTCGGCAGGACGTTCGAGGAAGCCCTTCAAAAGGCTATCCGTACTTCAGACTCGGGCGAACCCGGACTCGCCTGTCACGGGCATCGGTTTAAGGACGTGAAGGAAGAGCTGCGAAACCCAACGGACATCCGCGTCTTCGCCATTTACGAGGCACTCCGCGAGGGCTGGTCCGTCGACCGCGTCCATAAGTACGCCCGCATCGACCGCTGGTTCATCGACCGCATAGCCCGCATTCTCGAAATCGAGCTCGCCTTGAGGGCGTTGCCGAAAAATTCCGCCGCGAACATCCCGAAAACCCTGCTCTTGGACGCGAAGAAGGCGGGCTTTTCCGACGCGCAGGTCGCCGACTGCGCCGGAAGCCGCGCGGAAAAAATCCGCGCGCTCCGCCGCGAGTACGCCATCCGCCCTGTCGTGAAGCAAATCGACACCGTGGCGGGCACGAGACCATCGAAAAGCAATTACCTGTACGTCACCTGGTCGGGCGTCTCCGATGACGTGAAGCCTTCGGAAAAGGGGGCGCTCGTCATCGGCTCGGGGCCCTATCACATCGGGAGCGGGATCGAGTACGACTGGTGCTGCACGAGCGCACTCTCCACGATGCGTCAAACGGGCACGTACTCGATCATGGTCAACTGCAATCCCGAGTCAGTCTCGACGGACCACGCGCTCGCCGACCGGCTCTATTTCGAGGAACTTTCCCTTGAGCGAGTACTGGACATTTACGAGGCGGAAAAGCCCGACGGAGTGATACTGTCCATGGGAGGGCAGTCGGCGACGGCCCTCGCGATACCGCTCGCGCGGCACAAGGTACCGATATTCGGCACGGCTCCCGAGGATATCGACCGGGCCGAGGACCGAAACAAGTTCGGTGCCCTCCTCGACCAGCTCGGAATCCTCCAGCCCGAATGGACGGAGGCGACGAACGTCGCCTCCGCTCAATCCTTCGCCGAGAAAACGGGCTATCCCGTGCTCGTGCGCCCGGACCGAGGCGTTTCCGGCGCGGCCATGGGCGTCGCCTGGGACGACGCGAGCCTCAAGGCGATACTCGCGCGAACGCCCGAACTCGGAAGCGAGCACCCTGCCATCGTCACCCGCTACGTCGAGAACTCGAAGGAAATCGAGATCGACGCGGTCGCGCGGGACGGGGAGCTCCTCGTCTACGCGATCAGCGAGCACATCGAGAACGCGGGCGTGCATTCGGGAGACGCGACGGTCGTGTTGCCGGCGCAGAGAATTTACCTCTCGACGGCGCGCGCCGTTAAAAAAGCCGCGCGTAAAATCGCCGAGGCGCTCGAGATAACCGGACCGTTCAACGTGAAGTTCCTCGCGAAAAGCACGTACGTGCAGGCGATCGAGTGCGATCTCCGCGCGAGCCGCTCCTTCCCGTTCTGCTCGAAGGTGTTCGGCATCGACTTCGCCGACATCGCGGCGCGCGCGATTCTCGGGGCTCCCGTGGAGCCGGTGGACGGCGCCAGGCTCGATTTCGACCACGTCGGCGTTAGGGCTGCGCAGTTCAGCTACTCGAGGCTTAAGGGAGCCGACCCCGTGGCGGGTATCGAGATGGCGAGCACCGGCGAGGTGGGCTGCATCGGGCGCGGCGTGCGCGACGCCTTCATGAAGGCCATGCTCTCGACGGGCTACCGCGTCCCCCGGAAAAAAATCCTCCTATCCACCGGGCCAATCGAGGACAAGGTCGATTTCATCGACAGCGCGCGAAAGCTCCGCGGCATGGGATACGAGATCGTCGCGTCGGGCGGCACCGCGCGATTCCTCAACACGAACGGCGTCGAGGCGACCGCGCTCGCCTGGCCGCTCGAGGATAAAAAGCCGAATATCGCGGACGCGCTCAGGAACCGGGAAGTCGATCTCGTCATCAACATCCCCAAAAACAACCGCGAAACCGAGCTGAAAAACGATTACATCATCCGCCGGCTTTCCGTCGACTGCGGGATCCCGCTGATAACGAACATCAAGATCGCCAAGCAGTTTACCGACGCGCTTGAGTGGTATAAGACGCGGGGACTCGAGACGAAGAGCAGGGAAGAATACCGATAGGATTCAGTCGGCGCGGCGCTTGCATAACGCCGCGCCGTTGCTTTATTGTCGAGTGATGATTGCAAAGAGGCACTTCGGGTCACTCGAGTTTTACGGCGGCGCGCTCGCGATAGCGGTGCCAGTCATGCTCCAGGCGTTGCTCCAAAGCATGGTATCGCTCATCGACAACTTCATGGTAGCCGGCCTCGGCGACGTGAGCATGAGCGGCGTCAACGTGGCGAACCAGTTCACCTTCGTCTTTTTCGTCGCGCTCAACACGGTGATGATTACCGGCGGCATGTTCATGTCGCAGTTTTTCGGCGCGAAAGACCCCGCCGGGATGAAGCAGGTATTCCGTTTTAAAATCCTCGCGTCGGCCATACTCGGGCTCGTCGTCGTGTTTCTCAGCCTCGCGTTCCCGCGCCAAATATTGGGGCTGTTGGTCAATAAGAACACGGCGCGCGACGTCATCGTCGCGGAGGGCACGAGGTATCTCGTCATCGTCGCGATCTCGTTCGTGCCCATCGTCGCGTCGACCTCGATCGCGGCTTCGTTTAGGGAAATCGGCCGGGTCAAACCCCCTCTCGTCATTTCGGTTTTATCGACCCTGGTGAACACCTTCTTCAATTGGGTATTCATTTACGGCAATCTCGGCGCTCCCCGAATGGACGTTCAGGGCGCGGCAATCGCGACCGTGATCGCGCGAACGTTCGAGCTCGTCCTTTTCGTCGCCTTTGCCCGAAAGGCGAAGCCGCCCTTCCTTCCCCGGATGAGGGAACTGCTCGCCGTGGATTTTCGCGTCTTCGCTTCCATTTTCCGCAAGTCGGGCATGATATTCCTTTCCGAAATGTCGTGGGTGCTCACGGAAACCGTGATGACCGCCGTATACAACGGGCGGGGGGGCGCCGCCATCGTGTCCGGCATGGCGGCTGGTTGGACGATCGCGAATCTCTTCTTCCTCGTCTTCGGCGGCATACATACGTCGATCGGAGTCATCGTCGGGGGGACGCTCGGGAAAAACGAGCTCGATTCCGCGCGCGAACAGGCGCGCTGGCTCATGTCGGGCTCGGTCGTCATGGGCGCGATCGTCGCCGTGTTCGAGGTCGCCTCCGTCGTGCTGATCCCGATCGTGTTCGGGAACCTCTCCTCGGAGGCGAGACACGTGACGAGAAACCTGCTATGGGTGATCGCCGTCTACATGCCGCTGTGGACGTTCCTGAACGCGCAGTTCGCGACCGCTCGCGCCGGCGGCGACGCGATAATGGGCGTATGGGTCGACGCGGGAGTGAACACCGCGCTCTTTCTCCCCGGGATTTTCCTGCTCGCGGGCCTCACGGACTTAGGGCCGATCGGCATTTACGCGATCGTGAAAGTATCCGATATCGCGAAGGCGATCATAGCGCAATGGCAACTGAATAAGGAGCGATGGGTCAAGAATCTTACGACGCTCGCTACCGATGGAGGGTCACTAGAGTGAAAGTACGGATCATAGAGATGCCGCTCGACTACGGCGCGAGCCGGCGCGGCGCGGATATGGGGCCTTCGGCGATTCGCCTCGCGGGCCTTCGGGACAAACTCAGCTCGCTCGGCATCGAGTCCGACGACCTCTATCCCCCCATATCGGTTCCTCCCCAGGAATACATCGACCCCGCGTCGGAAATGCATAAAGACAACGCCAAGCACTTGGGGCCGATCCTCGACTCATGCAGCCAGCTCGCGTCCCACGTGGAGTCAGTCCTCCGGGCCGGTGACTTCCCGCTCGTGCTCGGCGGCGACCACTCGATATCGCTCGGCTCCCTCGCCGGCATATCCGCGGCCCATACGGCAAACGGCCGTCGCCCCGGCGTGCTGTGGGTCGACGCGCACGGTGACTTCAACACGACCGATACCTCCCCGAGCGGGAACATCCACGGAATGATCCTCGCCGCGTCGTGCGGATTCGGAATCCCCGAGCTTACCGACTTCTATAACCGCGAGCGGAAAATAGACCCGGCAAACGTGTGTTACGTCGGGGTTAGGGACCTCGATCCCGGTGAGCGGGCCCTCATGAAAAAAGCGAACGTACGCGTGTTCACGATCAGCGACATCGATCGGCTCGGCATCGCGCAGACGATCTCGGAAATTTCCCGTTTCTTCAGGGAGCGGGCCGACGCCGTGCACGTCAGTTTCGACATCGACGCCATCGACCCCCGATTCGCGCCGGGCGTCGGCATCGAGGTTCCCGGCGGACTCACGTATCGCGAAGTGCTTTTTTTAATGGAGGAGATGTCACGCACCGGCCTCGTCGCCTCGGCGGACATGGTGGAGGTAAACCCCATCCACGACCTACGGAACGACACGGCGACCATGGCGGTTAACTTAATTGGGCGGCTGTTGGGGGAAACGGTTTTTTAATAATCTTGGGGACGGCGGGTTCGCGCGTCGGCTGACGACAGCTCGCGAAGCCGCTTAAATTTCCTTCGCGTAAAAGCCCGGCGCCTCGCGCGTAAAGCCGATGCGCTCAAGGTACTTCCAGTGCTTTTTCCCGACGTTCTCGAGCAGAAGTCGCCGATAGCCGCGCTCCCGGAACGAGGCGACGTGCGACTCGAAAAAGAAGCGGCCGATTTTCGTGTCGCGATACCGAATCGTGACGAAATCGATCAAGATGAGGCACTCGGTGGGGCTGCGGTCTTTCCAGGCGAATAGGCCCGCGATTTCGCCGTTGCACGAGAAATAGGCGAAACTCCGCGCCTCAGCGAACGCGTCCGCGCCGAAAATCGAGTCGATTTCCGCGCGGTTGGTCTCATAGAAAAACCCGAGCAGGGCGCTCCCCCGTTCGGCTTTCACGAGTCGGTAATCGCCTTTTTTTCGAGAAACGGAAAAAACGAAATACAGGTCGATCAGGATGATGCCGACGTTCATGACGACCGTCGGCGCGGAACGGGTCAAAACCGCGAAAACGACGAACAGGGCCGAGCCGACGGCGTTAATCCAACGAAGCTTCACGATCGATTTCATCGTGAGCGACACGAGGATGATGAACGACGCGGCGTAGCCGAGTAAGTCGACGTAACTCATTTCACGTACGAGCAGCAGTAATCCGCGATTTCTTTCACGACGAGCTTGAACGAGGACTTAGCCGGAACCTCGAACCGCTCGCCCTCGCGATACGTCCGGAACGTCGACGTTCCGGGAAGCATGACGTCCATGGAACCGGCGAGCACTTCCATGATTTCCTTGTCGCCGGTCGAGAACTCGTAGTCTCCGGGGAGCATGAGTCCGAGCGTCTTGCGCTCTCCGCTCTCGAGGAAAAAAGTCCGGCTCGTCACCTTGCCGTCAAAATACACGTTTGCCTTGGGCACCAACGTTACGTTCTTGAAATCCTGCATTGTCGCTCACTCCCTTTTGCCCGCTCAGGGCCACATACCCGATTATGACCGAAAAGAGCCCGTTTTGCTAGCGAAGGACGAGGTCGACCCCGAGAACGTGATTGACTTGGGACGGTTTTTCGCCGGAAAGAAATTGAAAGAGCAGCTGCGCCGCGGTTGAGCCGAGCGCGGCAAGCGGCTGGCGCACGGTGCAGACGGGGATGTCGAGATAGTCGAAAAACCGGTAATCGTCGAACGCGCCAAGCCCGAATTTTCGGATATTCATCCCGGCGATGCGGAGCATGTCCACGCAGTCGAGCAAAAGGTCTCCGCCGGCGGTTACGAAAAGGCCGTCCATGTCGGGACACTCGGCGAGCAATTTCGCCACGGCCGCGCGCGTCGCCCCGGACGTGTAGGCGGTGTGTTCGACGCGGCTCCAACTCAAGCCCGCGCGAGTGAGCGCGGCATGATAGCCCATTAATCGCTCCTGGCAATAGAGGTAGGCCGACGGGCCCGCGAGACAGGCGATGCGCCGGTATCCGCGGTCGGCGAGCAGGGACACGAGCCGATCGCTTCCCCCGACGTTATCGACGTCGACGGAATAATGCTGAACCTGGGCGTTACGCCCGAGAAAGACGAACGGGATTTCCTCCTCGATCAGGCGGGCGGTCATCAGAGGATCGATCTGTTCTGCGCCGATGATGAGCCCGTCGACGTTACGCCGACGGATAACCGTCTCGATGGGAGCCAGCAGATCGTCTTCGCGCGACGGCGTTAAAATCATTAAAGAATAATTATTCCGGCTGGCTTCCTGCGCGATCGCCGTGATTATCGCGGACCAATAGGCGCCGGAAAGCGAATAACTCGCCTCATGGGGGATTAATAGCCCGATAGTGCCG
>QKAR01000160.1 GCA_003246335.1 Spirochaetales bacterium
CCGTTATTTCGTCGAGGGATCTACCCAGAGCGCGAAACCGGCGCGCGCGCCGAAAAAAACCGGCTGCTCGACGGGCATCGGAATGACCGTCACCATTTGGGCGATCTCGAAAGTTATGCAGCCTTTGTTTCCGCCGCCGGAAAATCGAAGGCCGAACGCGCCCTGAATCGCCGGATACGCGGTAAACGACGAGGCGTCGAAGGCGGCCCCAAGTCCAAGCTCCGGTGATACGGAAAAGAAATGGTTAAACTGCAGGTTCGCGGTCGCGGTTAAAACGCCGAGACCGGCGGGTGTCGTGACGACCCCGTCATCCCCGGCTGTTTTTACCCCAATTCCCTCCAGGCGTCCGCCGAGCTGAAACGGCGAAGAGGCCTTGACCCTGCGCTTAAACGCGAAACCGACGCCGGGAGAATACAGGGCTGAATCATCCGCCACGAACGTGGTCCATCGGCGAAAGGTGCAGCGCGTCCATGACGTACTCATTTTCGTTTTTCCATTTCGAGGTTTTTTTGACCGGGGTTTGATCTGTGGGTAATTCCTCCGGTGCGGGCTCCGACTCGGCGACCGGGGCCGATTCCAGGAAGAAAGATACCGTCTGCGTGGCAGATTCCGGGAGGTTGATGTCCATGGAGAGCACGTCAGTCGGGGTATCGCCCGAAACGCGGGTTACTTTGAGCCGATGGGCGCCGCTCGTGACGTAATCGATGGACCGCGGGCTATTCGGGACGACGAGGTCGTCGATCGATACTTCGTACGGGTCCGTTGAGCCGAGCGGCGTAAAGGCGAGCGCGCCGAAGCCGATGTGCTTGCCGGTCACCGCGCCGAGCACGGCTTGAATGAGCGTGTCGGTAGCCTCGAACACGTCGAGAACGGACGTTCCTTCCGCGCGTTCGTTCACCGTTTGGGCGTTCTTCGCGCGATCATACACCGATAGGGCGTAAATTTGGCGGTCACCGTCGAGCGTGAGGGAACCGGTAAAAACGTAATCGAGCCGGTTTTTCGCGCAGTAGGCGCGGAGCTCGGCGGCCGTCAGGGGTCCGCGGACGGTATCGTCCCGAAAGACGTCGTAGAGGCCGATCATGCGGAGGGAAAACACGAGATTGTCGGTCGCCGTCGCCGTGGGCGTATCGAAGGTTTCGTCGCCCGAGTTGTTGGTGAAGCCAAACACGGCGATCCGGGATTTTTCATTTTTGGCGGTTTGCGCGGGGAGCGCCGAAAGCGTCAAAAAGACGAACGCTGCGGCTAAGCCGCGCACAAATGGATTCGTTTTCACTTTTTAACCTCGATTTCTGGAAGCAAATCTTATATGGGAAAAAATAGCACCAACCCAGGGCGATATCCAGCGTTTTTTTAATAACCGAGGGGTGGCGGAAAAAGATTGCCGCGGAAAGCCGCTCCTTGCGGCGCGAAATTTTTTTTACGCGGCAATTTTTTGGAGCCAGGGGGGCCCGCGAGCGAAAAACGATAGCGCCGAAGGATGAGCCGACACACTGGCGATTTTATGCGGCCCCCCCTTGCATCGGAATAGTCGCTCGCGTTATATTTGTTTCCGAAAGAAACATTCAAGGAGCAGGAGATGGGCATGAATGGCGTTTCCAAACCGTGGCTCGACCGCGCGAAAACTACCGCCGAGCGAGTGGATTTATTATTGAAGGAAATGACGCGCGAGGAAAAAGTCGCGCAAATGATACAGATCAGCCACAGCATCGTGACGCCGGACGTCGCCGACGATTGGGCGAAAAAAGGCGCGGGCTCGTTTTTGCATACGCTCGGGAACGACGCGCGGCGCATTCAGCGGCTCGCGACGGGCTCGCGGCTCGGCATCCCGGTACTGTTCGGCATCGACGCGATTCACGGGCACGCGATCCATAACGGGGCGACGGTGTTCCCGAGCCAGCTCGCCCTCGCGTCGAGCTGGGAGCCCGAGGCAGCGGAAAAAGTCGGCGAGGTGACGGCGCGCGAGGTGACGGCGGAAGGCCTCCATTGGACGTTCTCTCCGGTGTTTTGCCTCGGGCGGGACTTGCGCTGGGGCCGAATCGACGAGACGTTCGGCGAGGACCCGTATTTGTCGGGGAAAATGGGCGCCGCGATCGTGCGCGGCTACCAGGGAAAGGATCCCGCGGCGGCGGACCGGATCGCCGCGTGCGCCAAGCACTACGTCGCGTACGGCGAGAGCTCGGGCGGCCGCGATTCCTACGACGCGCCGGTCTCGTTCCGCAAGGTGCGCGACACGTTTTTGCCGCCGTTCGCGGAGGCGGTGCGCGCCGGGTGCCTGACGGTGATGGCGGGATACGAGCCGGTCGACGGCGTGCCGGTTTCGGCGAACAAGAAGCTCCTCCGCACGATGCTGAAGGACGAGCTCGGTTTTGACGGGTTCGTCGTGACGGACTGGTCGAACGTGACGAGCCTTTTGACGCGGCACCGGATGGGAAAGGACGCGAAGGACGTTTCGCGGCTCGCGCTCGAGGCGGGAAACGACATGATCATGACGAGCCCGGAATTTTACGAAGCCACGCTTGAGGCGATGGCGGAGTCGGAGCGGGGCGCGCCGGAAGACTATACCAAGCTCGCCGGGTTCGTGGACGACGCGGTGCGCCGCATCCTTTCGGTGAAATTCCGCGTCGGTCTTTTCGACGTCGCCGAGAAAGTGAAAACGTCGCCGATCGAGGAGGATCCTTCGGCCGCGGCCGCCGCGGCGGTGTTTAACTGCGCCGAGCATCAGCGGGTGAACCTTGAGGTCGCGCGTAAGTCGATCACGCTCCTGAAAAACGAGATGGTCGGCGGAATACCGGCGCTGCCGATCCAAGGACCGAAGGGCGCGGAAAACGCGCGCGATGCGGATTCCCCGGCAAGAGATGAAGACCCGGCGAAAAGCGACTCCTCGGCGACAGGGGTAAGCTCAGCGCCGTCGATAGACGCCGGGCGAGCTACAAGCCCCGCGCAGTCCGCGCCCCGCGCGCGCACAGTGCGGAACATCGCGGTCATCGGGCCGAACGCGGACGCGGTGCGCGCGCAGTTCGGCGACTGGACGTTCTTCACGCATCCTTTGCCCCACCTCGACGCGAAGCCGACGTTCCGCGTAACGACCATGCTCGACGGCATCCGCGCGATCGCCGAGCGCGAGGGCGCGCTCGTATCGTTCGAGAAAGGCTGCGATATGTTCGATCCCGCTAACCAGTCGATCGCCGCCGCCGTCGCCGCCGCGGAAAAAGCGGACATCGCGTTTCTCGCCGTCGGCGACACGCTGCAGCAAACGGGCGAGCATCAGGACCGCGCGAACCTCGCGCTTTCCGGCGCCCAGGACGAGCTCGCGCGGGCGCTCGGCGCGGCGTGCAGGCGAAAGGGCATACCGCTCGTCGCCCTCTTGGTGAACGGCAAGCCGCTCGAGTTCGGGGCCGTCGCCGAGGCCGCCGACGCGGTGATCGAGACGTTCAATTCGGGCACGCTCGGCGGGCAGGCCGCGGCAGAAATCATTTTCGGCCGCGCCGAACCCGAGGGCCGCTTGCCGATCTCGTTCCCCCGAGCGACGGGACAGCTGCCCGTCTATTATTCTCAGATCCCGGGCTGGCACGAGGGAAAATACTACGATTGCGAGGAAACGCCCCTGTTCGCGTTCGGCGAGGGACTCGCGTACACGGACTTCCGCTACGACGCGGTAGAGCTTTCGCGCGCGACCGCGGGCGCAGGCGATACCGTCGACGTTATCGTAACCGTGACGAACTCCGGCGCGCGGGACGGGACGGAAACCGTGCAGGTTTACGCGACCGACGCAGTCGCGTCGATCGTGCGGCCCGTACGCGAGCTTAAGGCGTTCGCGAAAGTGAGACTTCGCGCGGGCGAGACGAAAAAAGTCGCCGTACCGCTCCCCGTCGACTCGCTCGCGCTCGTCAATATCGACGAAAAGACGGTGCTAGAGCCGGGAGATTTCGAGATTCTCGCGGGACACGACTCGAGGCCGCAAAGCCTTTTGTCCGCGACGCTCACCGTGCGGTAACGGCGAACGCTGGGCGAAAGGGCGAGCCCGCGCGAAGCTGACCCGCGCCCCTGTGGCGTAAAACCCCGAATCGTGATTATCCTCGGCGAGGGAATTCGGGCGGCTCCCCTCGCGGGTTACAACCCCGCGGGAGGCCCGCCCCATCGCGCCAAACCATCGCGCCGAGGTCCCGCCATAAAATGAATTTCTCGCGCTTGCCCCGCGACGAGGGCACCGGGACGGGACATCCCGACCCGACCAATGGCGTTAAGACGCGAGAGATGAAGCCCTCGCGCGCAGGGCGGGGGAAAACGTTTCAGGGCGGTCCGATCGAAGAATCAAAAACGAACGCGCGATTTTTTTCTTTTCTTCGGATACACTCAACCTCATGCAACTTGACGAAACCCGCCGCGCGCTGGCGAAAACAGGTCTCGCGCGGGCGGCCTTGCCCGACACCTTTCTCGTATCGCTGTACCGCGCGACGGCACCCTATCGCGGCTGCGGGCATGGGTGCCGATACTGCGACGGACGGGCCGAAAAATACTACGTCGACGGGGATTTTGAGCGCGATATCATCGTGCGCGAAAACGTCGCCGAAGCGGTCGCGCGCGACGTCGCCGATGGCGTCGCCCTACGGGAATCGGGAGCGGTCGCCCTCGGCTCCGGCGTCACCGACGTATACCAGCCGATCGAGAAGGAACTCGGTCTCACGAGAAAGACCATCGAGGCGCTCGTGCCGACGGGACTCCCGATCGGCGTTCTGACCAAAAGCGATCTCGTCCTTCGGGACTTTGACCTCTTCGCGAAATTTCCCGCGGCATTCGTCGCGGTGACTATCACGACGATGGACGAGCGACTCGCGGCCCTGCTCGAGCCGGGAGCGCCGCCGCCCGAGGCGAGAATCGAGGTAATCCGCCGAGCGCGCGCCGCTGGCTTTCACGCGGGAATCATGGCGATGCCGATGTGCCCGGGCATCGACGACGACGAAGAATCTTTCGCTCGCGTGGCGGAGGCGGCGAAAGAAGCCGGCGCGGAATTCGTGTATCCGGGAGGCGTGACGCTGCGGCCCGGAAGGCAAAAAGATTTTTTTTCGCGCTCGTCGACGGCCATTTTCCGCACTGCCGGCAACTGTACGACGAACTATTCCGCGAAAACCGGCCGTCGGGAATGCCGCTCGTCCAGCGATCGGCGCCGCGCGAACGGCGCTGGGACCGGATGCTCCGCGAGAAAAGCATTGAGCAGATGATTCCGTATCGCGTCTACCGAGACCTTCTTTCCCCGCCCGACGCCATATTCGTCCTCCTGGCCCACATGGAAAGCCTCTACGCGCGGCGAGGCGTCGACGTTCGACCGCTACGAGCGGCGAGCCTCCGGTACGCGGCATGGCTCAAGGAAGAGAGGACCGCGCTCCGTCGAAAGCGCGTCGTCGTCGCGCCTTCAGACCCGTTTCCCCTCACGAGAATACTCACGGAAAAATTTTGCGAACTCGCCGCGAGCCGCGAAGCGCTCGCTCGCCTACTGCGCAACGAACGACTCGCCGAACTCGTCGGCGAGCTCGCGCGACCCGACCGCGTATTCGACTACGATTCCCTGAAGGTCGCGAGCGAGCGAAGGGGCGTTTGACACGGCCCAAACGGGGGCCGTATAATCGCGCGCATGGGTTACTTCACGCGACATCGCATCAACGACCACGTCACGCATCTTTTCGAGCCGCTTGGCGTCGGCATGACGCTCATCACGGGAAGCCGACGGGCGCTCCTCGTCGATACGGGCTTCGGCGTCGGGGACGTCGCGGCCGAGGTCGCCGAGCTTACCGATCTTCCCCTCACGGTCATGAACACGCACGCCCATTTCGATCACGCGGGGGGGAACCGCCAGTTCGACGAGATTCTCGCCGACGCGCGGGAAATCCCCGTGGCGGAGACGTACGCGACCGACGAGCAGCTATCGCGGGCGACGACACTCGCGCGCGAGAAAGGCGTCTTGCCGGAAACGCCCGCGAAGATGGGCAAGGCCGGCTCCATCGTTCCCTTTCCGGCGACCGAAATCGATTTGGGAGGGGTCATCGCCGAAATCATCCCGATGCCCGGCCATACGCCCGGTTCTACGGGCGTCCTTCTCCGCGAGGATCGAATATTGCTCATCGGCGACGACTGGAATCCGGTTACCTGGCTTTTTTTTCCCGAATGCCTTTCGGTCGCCGCGTATCGCGAAACGATCCTTCGGCTGCTCGAGTTGCCCTTCGATAAAATCCTCTGTCCGCACGCGACTGAACTCCGCGACAGGGAGGACTTCGCGCGCTACGCGGCTTCGCTGGCGTCGATCGCGGTTGGCACCTCGCAAAAAGTCACGATCCATCCATACGAGAAAATCGACACGCGCGCCTATCCGCGCGAGGGGATGGGCGCGCTCGTCTTCGACGCGGCGAAACTATGATCGGCGGGAGGATCGCCGAAAAATACCGAAACCTCGGACTCTTCCGGAAAATTCTCGCGCTGTTCTGCGTCGTCCTTTTTATCGCGATTTCGCTCGTCTCCCTCATTTTTTGGGCGGGCTATCGGGCGCTCATCGACGCGGAAATGGGCGACCTCGCGCGCAGGAACGTCGACCTCACGGCGGCGAACGTCGAGACCGCGATCGAGACGGCGAGCAACAATTCGAAGCTCATCCTCGCGAACGACACGGTCCAGCAACTCCTCAAGAGCGGCAACGACCTCGAAAACCTCTACGCCATCCGCGAGCTGCAAGGCATCACCCGCTCGTTCATGAACCTCACGCCGCACGTGTCGGCCGTGTACGTTTTCGATACCGACGGGCATTACGCGGGCGTCGACAATTACTCGTACCGGGTATTCTCTTTTCCCCGCGTCGAGAAAGCGGGCTGGTATCGCGACGCGCTCGCGCTCAAGGGTTATTTTCTCCTGACGCTGAACGGCGGCGAGGCCAAGCGGCTTAACGGAGACCAAAACGTCATATCCCTCGTGCGAAGCGTGTATGACCTCGACAAAACCTCAAGGCTGATAGGAACGCTCATGCTCAACCTTAAAGAAAGCGTGTTCACCTCATGTTTTCCCACGCGGGAGGACGGCCAAGCCTCGCTGTTCTCCATCGTCGACGGGAACATGTCGCCCATCGTCTCCGGGGGAAACGAATTTCTCTCCGGGCTCGGGAAGGGCCAGCGAATCGCCCTCGCCAGCGGAAGCGGCTCGTCCGCGCAGGCGAAAATCGCGGGGACGAAAGCCTTCTTCGCGAGCAGAAAAATCGCCGACGTCGACTGGTACGCGGTCTGCGCGATTCCCGAAACGCCGTACGCGACTCCGATGGCGGGCGTGAACCGCCTCTACTGGCTCCTCCTCTTGCTCATCATCGTGCTTTTGTCGCTCGCCGCCACCGTCGTGAACCGCCTATTCACCATGCCGATACGGGAGCTCACCGCGACGATGAAAAACGTCGGTAACGGGGAATTCAAAAAAGCCGATATCGAGACGGGCAACGACGAGATCGGCTTGCTGAAGGATACGTACAACGCGATGATCGGACAAATCGAGACGCTCGTCGCGCGCGTCAGGGAAGAGGAGGCGCGTAAGCGCGTCGCCGAGCTTCACGCGCTCCAAATGCAAATTAAGCCGCATTTTCTCTACAACACCATCGATACCGCGCGGTCGCTCGTGATAACCGGTAAATCAGAGGAGGCGAACGTGCTGCTTCGCTCGCTCGGCCAATTTTTCCGCAACAGCATTTGCGACGGTAAGGACGTGGTCACGCTCGGGGAAGAAATCGCCGCGGTGAAGAATTACCTCATCATCCAGAAAATCCGATACGGAAGCATGTTCGAGGCCCGTTACGACATCGACGAGCGACTGCTCGCGACGCCGTGCCTTAAGCTCGTCCTGCAGCCCCTCGTGGAAAACGCGCTCTATCACGGCATCAGGCCCTCCGGGAGGCCCGGCGTCATATCTCTCAACTTGCGCGCCGAGGACGGACGCGCGCGGATCGAGGTGAGCGACGACGGCGTCGGCATGTCCGAGGAAACGCTGAAAAGGACGCTCGTCGTGGGAAACGAAATACCGGGTGAGTATATCGGCCTTTGCGGCACGATCGACCGGCTCCGGCTCTTTTGCGGGGTCGAAACGCCGATCGAGATATTCAGCGAGGTGGGGAAAGGAACGACGCTCGT
>QKAR01000145.1 GCA_003246335.1 Spirochaetales bacterium
GTAAATGGCGTATGCCTTTTCCCATTCCTGCTCTTGATAGTGAACGTTTCCCATCGCCGCGAGCCCGTCGGGGTCTCGGGGGTTTTGCGCCAATCGTCGCGTCGCCTCGCGCACTATCGCGTTTCGATCTTTCGCTTTTTTTTGCTTGGGACCCCGCGCGTCCTTTTTCCGGCCAAGAATGGTGAGAAGCAATAGGGCCGCGGCGGCTATAATGATCACGGTAACGATGGTAAAACTCGAGGTCATATATGGTTCATTATGATGATCAAATCTTTCCCTGTCAACAATTCGCGTTGACAAGGGAACCGCGCGCATAATACAGTTAAGTACGTAAATATCGAAAAGAAGAGGTACCGTCATGGGAGCCGCAGCGATCGGCATTAAGTTGGCCGACAGCAAGTTTTTCCCCATTCTTGAGGAAGGAAAACCCGCGAGCAAAATACTCGATGTAACGACCGTTCGCCCGGAGCAGACGAGCGTGCAGATTAACCTTTATCGCAGTTCTTCCGATAGTATTGAGGACGGCGATTATGTCGGGACGCTGATTATCGAGGACATCGCGGCGAAACCCGCGGGAGAGGCGACCGTTGAGTTGACCCTGTCTCTCGGCGACGATAATGAACTTTCCGCGGAAGCGGTCGATCGGGATTCCGGCTCCCGGCAAGTGCTGTCCGTGTCCCTGGAAACGCTCGACGGCGAAAAGCGTTTCGTTATGCCCGATTTTGACCTGTCGCCGGTGGAGAATTCTCTTGATCTCGGCCATGACCCGGATCATGCGAACGTGGTGGTAGAGGGGCCGATTCCGGGAAACGCCCCCGAAGGATTGTATGAAATGAATGATGATGAAAAAAAAGGCGGGATTTTCCTGCCCGCTTGGCTGTGCGTGCTTATTCTCGTCGTCGGCGTTATGGCGCTGGTCTTGGCCCTGCTCGTGTCGGCGCGAGTCATGCTTTTGAACAAAACGGCCGCGGAGGCTCCCGCGCCCGTTCCCACGGTGGAAGCGCCCGTGGTTCCTGCGGTAGAGCCCGCTCCCGCCGAGCCGACGCCCCCGGCTCCCGAGGAATCGGAACCGGTCATTGAGACTCCTCCGCCCGTCGAGAACCCGGCGCCCGCCGTTCCCGAGCCGGTTGTCGTGGAAGCTCCCGTCGAGCCCGCTCCCCCCGAGCCGGCGCCCGAGGCGAAAGACATTCACTACAAGATTAAGTGGGGTGACACTCTTTGGGACATTTCCGAGTCCTATTACAAAACCCCGTGGCTGTATCCTTCGATCGCGAAATATAACAAGATTAAGAACCCGAACCTGATTATTTCGGGAACCTATCTCGATATTCCCGCGAAGGCGAAATAAGCGTTTGTTCCGTCGCTTGAGCGCATCCCGGACCGCTCGGTCCGGGTTTTTTTTCTTGCCACTCGTTATGGCGTCGTTTTTCGTTTCGTGCCACGGGCCCGAGGTTTGGGGCTTGTCGCGGGATGAAATTCTCCGATCGATCGATCGGGGCGATTACGTCGCGCTCGGAGCCGTTGACGAGGCTGCCCTCTCGGACGCCCTCGCGCTCGGACCCGAGGCCCCGTGGTGCCTCGCGCTCAATTTCGCGAAAGCCGGCCGCGTGGAAGATTCCCGGAAATTGCTGACGCTCGGGGCTTCGCGAAGTCCCGAGCCCTATCGAAGTCTCTGCGCGCTCGAGTTAATCCGCGTCGGGAGCGAGGAAGCCCGTCTTTCCTCGGTCGAAGCACTGCTTGCGGCGAAGCGGGACGATGCTCCTAATTCCCCTTCGGTCGGGAAACTTCGCGCGGCGCTTTCCGACGACGCCCTGCGCTCCCTTCGCCTTTCGCTGCTGGTATCGCTCAATCGTTTCGACGAGGCGTTCGGCCCTGACGCCGCTATCGTCGCGATTCGCTCGGCGGCCTATCGCCGGTCATGGAAAGAGGCGTGGGAAAAAACGCGACCGATCCTTTTGGCCGCTGATTCATCCGGAACCCTCGACCCTCGTTTTTTTTCCGATCGAGCCCTCGTGTCGGACCTGGGGAAGTCCGCGCTGTACGGTGCCCCAGAGCAAAAGGAGATAGCGCCGCTGTTCGATCGTCTGTCGAAAATAGCGCCTCGATCGAGCGGCGAACTTCGGTATCTGCTGACGTTTTACGCCGGTCGCCTGTACGGAAAAAAGAGTGATATCGCCCTTGAGCGTTTTACCTCCGCGGCGGCCCTCGCGCCGAGCGCCCCCGATCGGGACGCCGCCATTTGGTACGCGCTTGAGGCCTCAATGGCTCAAGGCGACGGTTTGTTTCTCGAAACGGCGGAGAAATGGTCGGCTTCCTGGGACGATCCGTCCTATTTCGACGATATTCTCGACTCGTTCGTCGTTTCGGCGAGCCAACGGGGCGCGTGGGAATCCATCGCGAAGCTTCGCGCCGCTTTGCCCGAAACCGTCGATTCCGAGCTTCTCGCCCGGCTCAATTACATAGCTGCGCGATCCGGCTCGATTTCTTCGAGCGCTGTCGAAGCTTCCTACCGCGCGGCGTTTTCTGCCGATCGCGCCTCTCTGTATTATCGCGCCCTCGCCGGCGCCGCGCTGGGCCTGGAACCGGACTCCGGGGAAAATCTCGTCGCGGGTTCGCACGTCGATTCGAAGGCGACTTCGGAACGGGCGGCACCACCGGAAGACGAGTCTCGGGCCGCGGCGCTTCGCGCGCTCGTCTCCTGGTCGCTTGAGGATCGCGTGTACGGCACGGCCGAGCGTCTGTATCCCGACTGTCCGCCGGCTCTCGCGCGGGAACTCGCCGCGGCGCTTTCGAGGAAAGGCAGGTACGGCGACTCAATCAGGCTCATTTCCCTCGCCTTGCGCTTAAGCGACGCGACCATCACGAAAGAAGACCTTTCGTATCTGTATCCCCGCCCGTGGATCGCCGAGGTTTCGGCGGCCGCGAGCCGCTACGGCGTGCCGGAATACGTGCTGTACGCGCTGATTCGCAGCGAAAGCTATTTTCAAGCGGACGCGGTTTCGCCGGCGGGAGCGCAAGGTTTGACCCAACTTATGCCGCCGACGGCCGCGGATATGGCGCGCAAGGCAAAGCTTGACTCGTTCGATATTCTCGATCCGGGCACAAACATAGATTTGGGCGCCCGCTATCTCTCCGAATTGGCTCGTCGCCTCGACGGCGATTACATGGCGGCCCTATACGCCTATAACGCCGGGATCACCAACGTTCGCGCCTGGCAAAAGAAGGCGGCTCATGGAGGGGCTGGGGAACTTTTTCTTGAGGGTTTGCCCTATTCCGAGACGCGCGGCTACGGCCGCAAAGTGCTTGCGGCCGCGGTCGTTTACGGCTATCTTTACTACCAAAAAACCGCGGGAGACGTCGTCCGCGAACTATTTTAATTCCCTGGGAGCAATTATATGAACGTATTAGAGGCTATCCTGCTCGGAGCCATTCAGGGCATTGCCGAATTTTTGCCGATTTCCAGTTCTGGCCATTTGGCGATCGCTCAGGCGTTAATGGACTTGCGGGAAATCCCTCTTTTATTCGATATCCTTCTTCATTTGGCGACGCTCGCGGCCGTTTGCGCGGTTTTCCGCGCGCGCATCGCCGCGCTGTTTTTGGCGTTCGCCCGCTGGGTATCGCGCCGATCAACCGAGGCCGATCGCGGCGAGCTTTCCACGATCGTCGCTTTGCTCGTCGCCACCGCGATCACCGCGGTCATTGGTTTTTTAGTGAAAGACGCCGTCGAGTCGCTATCCCCGTTTTGGATTTCGCTATGCCTCGTCGCGACGGGAATCATGCTCCTCGTCTCGGGAAAATTCGCCCCGAAAAAAACGATCGCGTCGCCGGGCGTCTTGCAGGGAGTCGTTATCGGCGTCGCGCAGGGCGTCGGCGTCGTTCCCGGGATTTCGCGGTCGGGAAGCACTATTTCGGCGGCGTTGCTGTGCGGGCTTGACCGTAAGGCCGCCGGCGATTTTTCCTTTCTCCTTTCGATTCCGACGATACTTGGCGCGTTTATCCTCGAGCTAAAAGATGCCGATACTCTAACTGGCGCCGTTTCGATCGCGCCGCTTGTCGCCGGGATGTTGACCGCTTTCGTCGTGGGCTACGTATCCCTTAAAATTCTTCTGGGGCTTATTAACCGGGGCAAACTCGGTTGGTTCGCGGTGTATCTTGTCCCGGCTGGATTGGCGCTTGCGATCCATTTTGCCGGAGTGTTTTAATGAAGGAAAAGCGTCTTGCCTCGATCTTCGCCGGAATCGCCGTTTTTTTCGTGGCGGCCCTCGCAGGGGTCTCTCTCGTCTCGGCGATATTCGCGCCTGCGGCCGCGGGGGCTTCGCTCTCGCGCGTCGGGGCGGCGCTTTTTTCGGCCTACGGGTTTACCTCTTTTCTCATTCCGTGCTTTTTTCTCGCGTCCTCGATTTTCCTTTTGATCCCCGGTTGGTCGCCCCGCGCCGTCCTGACGCTCGGGTTTTCCTTCGTGCCGTTTCTTACTATCGCCGGCGGCGAGCGCCTCATCAAAACGCTCTCGATGACCGTTGGGAATCCCGGGACGTCCCGCGTCGTTTCCTTAGGGCTGGTTGTTTCGACCGCGCTCGCGGTTTCCGTGGAATATCTCCTTTTCCTTTCCGGAGTGGAACGTTTCGTTTCCGCCCGATTCGATTCGTCGGCGCGAGGGGTTCCCCGCGATTCCGGCTCCGCTGAATCTTTCGCCGCCGTTCCGCTCGATTTCTCAGACGAAACCTCGAACGAGGAATATCCCGACGAGATCGACGCGGCTTCCGATATCGCCCAGGGTGATCCCGTTTTGGAGGCGCCGCTCGTCGCCGATTTTCCCGACGAGATTCCCGAGCCCGATTTTCACGATCCTTTCGATTCGGACGCTTCCGGGGTCATCCCGGAAGATCGCGCCGAGACACCGCTCCCGCCGGTTACCGAGCCAATCTTTACCGACGCCGCCGACGATTCGTCCGCAGAACCCGTTGACGAATCCCTTTCCGCCGGAACGCTGGTTTCGATCGCGGACTCCCAGCGGGAAACTCAGCGAATCGCACCGGTTGAGGCCTCCTATATCGATATCGAGAAAATGCGCGCGCCCTTCGACCTTCCGGTAATTGAAGAATGGGTCGAGCCGGAACCGCAAGTCTCGGCGGCGGGCATTCCTTCCGTTTCCCCGGACGATTCCTCCGAGCCTGTCGCCGAGGATCCCGAACCCGACGAGGAATTTGACGCGCGTGAGCCAGTGACGGATGCTTCGCCCGGCGTCGCGGCGTTTGACCCCCCCGCGTTTGACGGTCGTCTGGGCGCCGACGAGGATCTTGCCGAGGACGAAGACGGTGATGTCGAGGATGAGTCCGACTCAGACTATTTCGAGAGCGAGGATGAAATCGGCGAAAATGCCGGAGACGATATCGAGGACGATCTCGACCCTGATAACCTCGCGGTTGAGGATTTCCCGGTTGATGAGGGAATCCCCGCCATCGACGAAGATTTTACCGGAGACCCGATGGATTTCGACGTAAGCGAGGAAATCGAATCCGTAAGTCCCGAACTGCGCGCTGCCACCGACTCGACCGATCTTCCCCCCGTCCTGAGCGTTCCTCCCGCGCCGCCTTCCGATGAGGAGGCGTCGACGCCGGAGCAGACTCCCGCTCCGCGCAAGCTTTTTGCGAAACGCCCAAGGATGACGTACGCGGTCCCGTACGATATTTTGACCGCCTATCCCGACGGGGAGTATTGGCTCGTCGATGACGCGACTCGACACGCCGCCGCCGCGCTCAAGGACACGCTGAACGAATTTCGCATCGAGGCCGACGTTACCGGCATCCGAAAAGGGCCGGTCATCACGATGTTCGAGATTTTGCCGGCTCCGGGCGTGAAGCTTTCGCGCATCGTCGGCCTACAGGACAATATCGCGCTCAGGCTTGCCGCGTCGAGCGTGCGCATCGTGGCGCCGATTCCGGGCAAGCACGCGGTCGGTATCGAGGTTCCGAACCAGAGACGGTCAATCGTCAGCTTTCGGGAACTCATCGAGTCCGACACTCCCGTCGCGAAAAAAATGGAAATTCCGGTCGTTCTGGGAAAGGACATTACCGGCGAGGCCCAACTCCTCGATCTCGCCGCGACGCCCCACCTTTTGATAGCGGGCTCGACCGGCTCGGGAAAGTCGGTGTGCGTCAATTCGATCATCCTTTCCATTCTGTACAAGCGCTCCCCGGAGGACGTTAAGCTCATCCTCATCGACCCGAAAATCGTCGAGCTGAAACTGTACAATGATATCGGGCATCTGCTTTCACCGGTCATCACCGAGCCCAAAAAGGCGTTCCAAGCCCTGCAGTATTGCCTGTGCGAGATGGAGCGCCGCTACGCCGTTCTCGACGGCATGGGCGTGCGCGACATTAAGAGCTATAACCGGCGAATCAAGGAGCGGAACATCGCGGCCGAGAAACTGCCGTATGTCGTCATCATCATCGACGAGTTCGCCGACCTTATGGCGACGACGGGAAAGGAGCTTGAGTCGACGGTCGCGCGCTTATGCGCGATGAGCCGCGCGGTCGGCATCCATCTCGTCCTCGCGACGCAGCGTCCCTCGATCGACGTCATCACCGGCCTCATCAAGGCGAATATCCCGACGCGCATCGCGTTCATGGTCGCCTCGAAAATGGACAGCCGCATCATCATCGACCAGGTCGGCGCGGAGAAACTGCTCGGGCGCGGAGACATGCTCTACGCGAGCGCGGTCGATCCGTTCCCCGTGCGCATTCAGGGAGCCTTCGTTTCCGAGGAGGAAGTCGAGCGCGTTGTCGAGCACGTCAAGACGCTCGGCGAGCCGGAATATATCGACGAGGAAATGTTCGTGGAAGACGAGGAAGACGGGGAGCTCGATCAGTCGCTGTTCTCCGACGGCGAGGATCCGCTCTACGACAAGGCGCTCGAGATCGTGATGCTCGCGGGGAAGGCGTCGGCCTCGTACATCCAGCGGAAGCTGAAAATCGGCTATAACCGGGCCGCGCGACTCGTCGAGGATATGGAAGCCCGCGGGATCGTGGGCCCCGCGAACGGCTCGAAGCCGCGCGAAGTCATTCACCACATATGACGGCCGACGCCCCTTGGGCGTCGCGCTATCGATCGAAGAGGAAAATTTTCGATGAACCTTCGTCCTCTTTTGTATGGTCTTCGATGGTCTTTTTCCAAAAGCCGAGCTCTTTGCGCTCGATCCGTTCCGTCGCGGTCTTCACGATAAAGCGGCGGTACACCGCGTACGTGTCAGTGCGAAATCGGATCACCCGGCCTTTCGTCCCGCCGAGATCGGCGGAATCGAGGGGAATGCCCTCGGTTACCAGATATTCCCTGACAAAGCGCCCATTAACGTCGCCGACCGCGGAAAACGAGTCGTTAGAGACGCGTTCGAGGACGGCGCCGCCGCCGAAAGCTTTCGCCCGAATGCGCTTCTTTTCCGCGCCGAGATGGATCATGTCGTTGATGAGCAGTTCCATGGCGTGAACGCCGTACCGTCCCGCCTCCGTCGCCCCGACGGGCATATCCCTTGAGTATCGCCGGTTCGCGAGCAGGAAATGGTTCATTCCCGCGACTTCGGCGACGGGGTCCCACAGGCAAGTCGCGACGCAGGAACCGAGGAGCGTCGAGACGAGAAAAGTCCCCTTACCGGCGAACCGTTCTCCCGGGTTAATGACGTAGCGCGGCATTTCCGGGAGATTGGGGATATCGTGTTTCATGATTTAAAGGATAGGCGCGCGCGCGCCGAGATTCAAGGGCTCGCGCTAAATAAAGAATCTCAGGTCGCGGTGATTCACCATGTCCCAGCATTTCGCGACGATATAGGTTCCCGCTATCGTCGTGAGCGCGTCGATGGCGCACGCGACCGAGCAGATGAAGAACGCGACGGGTTTCAGTATGAGGTATCCAGACTCGAATCCCCTTCCGTAGAGGGCGCACACGGTCGCGAGCGCGACGTAGGCGCCGCCGGACGGGAACCTTCCCAAAAACAGCGAAATGACGATGGAGACGCCGACGATCCAGATCATGTCGTAGAAGGCGATGCCGAGGCTCGAATAGGACTTGAGAATGACGATGAAGCTCACGACGACGGTGAGCGCGGTTCCGCCGCGCCCGAATATCGAGAACATCGGCATGGTGACCGAGGAAATGCGCCTTCGCACGCCGAGGCTTTCGTTCGCGTGGCGAATGAGGATGGGCAGCGTCATGTTCGCGTCGCCCGAAAAAAAGGCGGCTATCATCGAGGCCGTGCTCGCGTAGAGCACTCGGTAGGGATTGATCGTGCCGCAGAAAATCCTGATGACGAGCGGGTAGACCGCGCCGGCGAGAAACACGAGAATGAAAAAGAGCAGCAGCACGAAGTCCGCGAAAACTTTCATTGAGAGCATCGCGCGGAATTGCAGGGTCCAATTCACCGAAATGGCTATCATGCCGACGGAAATGATGTCCACGAAGAACGTCATTATAGAGTAGAACACGCGCGAGAGAGAGTCGAACAGCGTAAGCGAGGCCTTCGCGGCGTTTTTATCGACCGCGAAGCCGGCGCCCGCGAAGCCCGCGGCGGCGCAAAGCGGGAGAATGAAAGCCCCGTTCGTGAACGCCTCGAAGGCGCTGGATGGGAATAGTTGGCGGAAGGATTCTCCGACGCCGAGTTTCGCCGTCTCCGTCGCGCCCTCGACGAATATCGGGATTCTTGACGGGTTTCGCGCCAAAACCAGCACGAGTCCCGTGACGGCTAGAACGATTGTGGTTATAATGATTATTCCCGACGTCATGGCGCCGAGGCGGAACAGGTTTTTGCTTTCGCGCAACTCGTACACGCCGATCGCGAAGCTGAAAAAAAGCACGGGGTAAAGCGCGTATCGGCCGAAGGCGACGGCGAGATCCGAGATATACTGGACGACGCTTGAGAACGCCGCGTTTTGCGTCGGCGCGATGAGCGCGAAAGCGATCCCCGCAAGGATGCCCGCGAGATATTTGATCCAGATCTTCATAGGAACTTGAGGATACCTGATGCGGGTTATCCCGTCAATCGGAGGCATTTGTGAACCCTGCGTCGCTGATAACCGCGATTTTAGCCATCGGTCTCGTGTCGTGCTTGGCCGCCTATAACGCGGTGAAATTCTTTCGGCGTCCGTTAAACCGCCGCTTCGTCTTGCTCGGCTTTACCATCGTCTTCCTTGAGGCCTTGCTCGTGCTCGCCCGCGCGAAAGTCGCGCCGAACTCGGATGTATTCGATTTCTTATTCGGCGCCGCGTACTGGGTCATGGTTCACTTAACGGTCTCTTTCCTGATAGAGCTTACGGGCGCGAAGCGGTCGCGCCTCTTTTACCTCGGCTATGGCCTTGCCGTCCCTATCGGCCTCTCGTACTCTTTTTTCCCCAGATTCGCCTTTTTCGACGTCTCGCTGCTTCTGTATAGCTCGATCCGCGGGTTCGTTCTCATGAGCGCCTGGATACGATACTCTACCGACGATCGCGCGCGGCGCGACGGGGAATGGGTCCGGCTTCTTTTTTCCACCTTTCCGCTCGGGATGATCTCCTCGCTCGTTCATTCTCAGTACAGCATCATGTGGCCGCTTTCGATCTTTTATTGCGTCATTCATTTTACCCTGAACGAATTGCGAATTTTGCGCCGCCTCACGTCGCCGGAAAATTTGCTCGTCATCGACAGCGTTTTCGACGTCATAATCCTGCTCGATCCCTTGGGTCGCGTCGTGCGGGCGAATCGGAGATGCCTGCAGCTTTTGGCTCGCTCGGCCTCGTCGGTGAACGGGACGGGCATCGAGCGGTTAGTCGCCCACGCCGAGCTCGACGGTGACCGGCGGGTCGGCTGGCTCGAGAGGCACGGGTGGACCAGCGGCGTCGGGGATATCGGCTCGGGCGTCGGGCGAACCGCCTCCATGGACGCGCTTCTAATACCGCGCGCGGGCGAGCCGATTCCCGTGGACTTGCGCATTCTCTGCCTAACCGATCTCTCGGGAAACCGCTCGGGCTTCATCGTGTCGGCGACCGACATGCGCATCACGCTGCAGCTCATGAAGGAAATATCCGATCGGGAATACGCGACGCGCGACTTAGCCCTGTCGGAAAGCAGATTTTCGCGCATGTTCCTGTTCAATCCCGTCGGCATCATGATCGTCGACTTGGACACCCGGCTCATAACCGAGGCGAACCCTGCCGCGAAGGAAATTTTCGAGCGGGACGACGCGGGCATGGTCGGGAAAAGCCTTTCCGACGTTGGGTTGCGCTTTTCCGACTCGTCGTACGACAGCTTTCTTGAGCGCGTCACGATGGAGGGGAGCATCCCCGAATTTTCCGGGACGGTCCTGCTCGGCGCCCAGCGCGTGCGGCTCTGTCGGCTTTCGGCGGTCTCGTTCGACGTGAATCGGGTGAAGACGATGCTCGTCTCCATTCTCGACGTGACGCAGCAAGAGCAAATGCGCGAGGCCCTTGAGCGCAAGCAAAAGGTGGAGACCGTCGGTACGCTCGCCGGGGGCATCGCGCACGATTTCAACAATATCCTCGCGGCCATCCTCGGGCACATCGGCCTCGCGAAGATGCGGGTGAGCGACCCGCACATGCGCGCCCCGATAGAGAAAGCCGAGGAGGCTTGCCTGCGCGCGCGCGAAATGACGCGGCAGCTACTCGCCTTTTCTCGGGGCGGAAAACCGGTTATCGGGCGATGCGACACGCGGCAACTCATCGTCGACTCCGCGATGCTCGGGGTTTCGGGCACTTCCATTTCTTGCTACTTCGACATAGAAAAGGGGGTGTGGCCGCTCATAGCCGATAAGATACAAGTCGGTCAGGCGATATCGAATCTCGTCGTGAACTCGGTCGACGCGATGGGTTCGAGCGGCATCATCGAGATATTGGCGAGAAACCGCGATTTAACGACGATCGGCGCCCGCCGCCGCCCCATGGGAGCCGACTCGAAACCGATTCCCTCGGGGCGCTACGTGGAAATACGCGTGAGCGACAAGGGCCCGGGCGTCCCCGAATCGATCCGCGCGAAAATATTCGATCCTTTTTTCACCACGAAGGAAAAAGGCACGGGCCTTGGCTTGTCGATCGTCTTTTCGATCGTGCAAAACCACCATGGTGCGATAAATCTCGTCAGTCGCGAGGGAGAAGGCGCCGTTTTCAGCGTTTTCCTGCCCGCCGACGCGGAAGCCGCCCCGCTGGACGATGATTCGAGCGAGGTTTCTTTCCCCGCGAAAAAGCGCGTGCTTATCATGGACGACGACCCGCTCGTCTTGGAGAGCGCGAACGGGATTCTGTCCTCGTTTGGCTTCGAGACCACGCTGACGAAGAACGGGGCCGAGGCGGTTCGCTCGTATCGCGAGGCCGCGGATAAGGGAACGCGATACGATTTCTGCGTTCTTGATCTCGTGGTCCCCGGCGGAATGTCGGGGGCGGATTGCGCGCGGGAAATTCTCTCGTTTGATCCGTCGGCTTTTCTGTTAGTGTCGTCCGGCTATTCGGACGATCCCATCCTTGCCCGGTATCGCGACTATGGGTTTAAGGGCATTATCCCGAAGCCCTATACGCTTGAGGAATTCCGGCGTGTCCTGATGGACGCTTTCTTTCAGTGATTTCGCTTGTCCCGCGGCGGGGATTGCCGATATAATCGCGCTATGAGCTTACGCGCGTTGATTTCCGACGCGACCGTTCCGGTCGCCGTTTCCCTCGCGGGAGCCCTTCGGGCCCAGGAAAGCGAGGTCGCGATACTTTCCCGCCTTGACGGGGCATCGCCGCTCGACATTCCGTGGAATAGGCCTTCCGCGCTTTCCGCGCGAACGGCCATCCTGACGGCGAAAAACCGGTTCGGCGTCCTGGACGCGGGCGTCGTCGTTTTCGATTCGGCGGCGATACCGACGGATTGCCTCGACGGTTCGCCTGGCGGCTGGTGTCGTTTCTCCGACGAGTATGTGCGCGGTTACCTGCTCCTCGCCGCGGAAATGTCCGCGGCCCTGGCCGACGCGCGGCGCGGGACTCTGTGTTTCACTCTCGTCGAGCGGTCGGTTGAGGTTTCTGGCGCGCGGCCGACCGAGCGGATCGGAAGGGCCGTTGCCGAGGCGGCGTTCGTCCAGCTCGCCGAAGAAACCGCGCGTTCCGTTTTGGGTTCGGGCGTTTCGCCCTTGCTCGTTCGCTTTAATCCCTCGGAGGAGTCAGAGGGATTGCCCTGGCTCGCCGCGGCGGTAGCGGATTCAACGAGCGTTCGCAAGGACGTTCGTTGGGTGAAGTCGGGCTCTCGGGGTATTTTCGGGCGCCTATAAATCGATTTACCTCGCCGCGGCCCGAGATATCTCCCGGTCGCGGTTCGATATTATTTTCCCACGCAAAAACCGGAAAAAACGGCGTCGAGTACGTCCGCCGACGTAATCTCCCCGGTAATTTCCCCCAGGGGTATTAAGGCGTCCTCTATGTCTTGGGCTACCGCGTCCATCGGGAATCCCGCCTCGGCCGCGTCGAGCGCCCGGTCTATTCCCGCGCGCGCGTTGCGTACCGCGTTGCGCTGTCGCTCCGTCCCCAGGCCGACGCTACGCGAGGCTTTCGCCTCGTCGGCGCTTCCCAGTAAAACCGTTCTCGCCTCGGCGACGAGTTCGGCGATGCCGGTATTGAGCCGCGCGCTAACGGATCGGACGGTCTTCGGCGAGGACCCATCGCCCGCGCCGAAGGCTTCCTCTTTCGCGTCGGGTCGGTCGGCCTTATTCCATACGATGATGATGGGCGCGCGCGAGACTCCCGCGTCGGGCGCGTCAAGAAAGGCTCTATCTTCCCCGTCGATGCCGACGGTCGCGTCGACGACGTAGAGCACGAGATCGGCGCCTTGGGCGAGCTCCCGCGCCCGCTCGACCCCTTTCGCCTCGATGGCGTCGTCGGTCGCGCGGAGACCCGCGGTGTCGATGATGCGAACGGGAATGCCCCCGAAGTCGGCCGCGGCCTCGATCCAGTCGCGCGTCGTCCCGTGAACGTCGGACACGATGGCGCGGTCTTCCTTGAGTAGGGCGTTAAAGAGGCTCGATTTTCCCGCGTTCGTCTTTCCGGCGAGCACGACGCGCGCGCCGTCCTGAAACAGCTTTTCCGCCGTCCAGGACGATTCAAGCTCGGCGAGCCTCGCCGCGGCGGCGCGAAGCGGTTCCGCGTCGAAATCGCTCCTTGAGGTCGCGTCTTCCTCTTCAGGATACTCGATTTCCACCTCGATAGAAGCGAGCGATTTAAGGGCGAGGTTTCGCGTTTCCGCGATTGCCTCGGAAAGGTTCCCGGATAGCCTTCCCGCGGCGCGGGCGCGCGCCGCGTCGGTTTCGGCCCCGATGATTTCCGCGATGGCTTCCGAGCGCGCGAGGTCGGTACGCCCGTTCGAGAACGCGCGGAACGTGAACTCGCCTCGCTCCGCCGCGCGGAATCCCGCTCCGACGAGTGCCCGATACACGGCGAGAACGGTCGCCGTTCCGCCGTGGCACATTACCTCCACGGAATCTTCGCCGGTAAAGCTCGCCGGTGCCTTGTACACCGCGAGAACGACCTCGTCAATTTTTTGCGGTTCGGCCGACGCCGATCCGGGGTTCGTCGCGACGATCCAGCCGTGCACGAGACTGTTGCCTCTGGCGTCCCTTAGGGCTTTGGGCCGGGAAAAAATCCCCGCGACGAGGTCGACGCACCCTGCGCCCGACGTCCGCACGATGGCGAGCGCCGACGGGACGAGGGCCGTCGCGATTGCGACGATCGGGTCGGAAAGCGCGTATTCGGAAGGGCGCATTTAGCCTCGTTCTGCGGAGGCGATGCAGTCGATCTCGAGACACGCGCTCTTGGGGAGGGCGGAAACCTCGATGCAGACGCGGGCGGGGTAAGGTTCGGAAAAATACTGGGCGTAAATCTCGTTGACCGCCGAAAAGTCCATGATGTCGGCGAGGTAAATCGTGACTTTCACCGCGTCGGCGAGCGAGAGTCCCTCGGCGGCGAGAATGGCCTTAATGTTGTCGAGGCTTTTCGCGGTCGCCTTGCGCGCGTCGTTTTCAAGGACGCCGGTTTTCGGATCGAGAGGCAGTTGCCCGGAAACGAATACGAGTCCGTTCGCCCGTATAGCCTGGGAATAGGGCCCAATGGCCGCGGGCGCGTCTGGGGTTGTGATAGTTTTCATCGTGGGCAAAGTATAGACGATTTATCAGGAAAAGGACAGCTCGAGTTGGGTAAGCACCGTCTCCTCGCGTTCCGGTCTTCCGTAATAGTAGCCTTGAATGTAATCGCAGTCGTTCTCGCGCAGATAGTCAAGCTGCTTTCGTTCCTCGACTCCCTCGGCGACGACTTTCAGCCCGAGTTGGTGGCTGAGAGAGATGATCGATTTCGCCAGGGGCAGCGAGCCGCCGCGCTCGAGAATGTCGTCGATGAAAGATTTGTCTATTTTGATGTAGTCCAACGGGAGGCTGCGCAGGTAAGATAGCGAGGAGTAGCCCTTGCCGAAATCGTCGAGGGAGAGCTTAAAGCCCGCCGCTCGAAGCTGCGAGAGCCGCTCGATCACCGGGTCGAGTTCCTCGATGAGAAACGATTCCGTGATTTCGAGCGCGATGCGATTCGGCCCGATCTCGTGATGGTTGAGGGTTTTGACGATGTTCGTGACGAAATCGGGATCGCGCAACTCCTTAACCGAGACGTTTATCGAAACGGTGAAATCCTGCCGTTTCGCGCGCTTAATGAAATGGGCCACGCGCGTGAGGACGAAAAGCCCTATCTTGTCGATTTGCCCGGACTCTTCGGCGATCGGGATGAACTTATCCGGGGAAATGACGCCTTCCCTCGGATTTTCCCATCGGATCAACGCCTCGAAACCCTCTATTTTGCCGGTACGCGCGTCGACCTGCGGCTGATACGCCACCCACATTTCGCCGTTCGCGATTGCGGTCCGTAATCCGTTTTCGAGGGATACGCGGTCGACGAGTTCCCGCTGTATCGATTCGTTGAACATGAAAAAAGATGTTTTGCCGCTCATTTTTGCGCGGTGAAGCGCCGCGTCGGCTTTTTGAAAAAGTTCCTCGGCGGACGAGGCGTGGTCGGGATAGAGCGCGAGACCGGCGCTCGCGCTCAAAAAGTGGCTCCTTCCGTCGATTTGCAGAGGCCGATTGAGGAGCCTGATCGCGAGTTGCCCGTATTTTTCCATTTGCTTTGGCGCCGTGTTCTCGACGAGGAGGACGAACTCGTCTCCCCCGAAGCGCGAAAGGTGGATGCCTTCGTTGACGATGGTCGAAAGCGCGTGGGCCGCCTGCACTAAAACTTTGTCTCCGACCGAATGGCCGAACCTATCGTTAATGCGCTTGAAATTATCGATATCGATGAACATGAGCCCGCAGCTCGATCCCTTTTCGGTCGCGAGGACGGCGGTTTGCGCGGTCTCGATGGCGAGCGAGCGGTTCGGTAACGAGGTGAGCTGATCGTAGTAGGCGAGCGTTTCGATTTTTTTTTCGTTTTGCTTGCGGTAATCGATGTCGGTGATGGAGCCGACGACTCGAATCGGCTTTCCGTCGGGATCCTTAACCGCCTTTCCCTGAATCGAAACCCACTTAAGATTCGCGTCCGCGGCCTTGACCCGCGCCTCAATTCTCAAGAATTCCGTCCTGCCGGCGAGGTGCTCGGCGAATGCCTCGTTAAACCGGTCGGCGTCGCCTCGGATGAGGTAGGAAACGATCGTAGAATCCTTCCGTTCCGAGGCGTTCTGCCCGATCATCTCGAACCAACGGTCCGCGAAATGAACGTTTCCGGTCGCGAAATCCCAGTCCCACAACGCGTCGTTCGATCCGATCGCCGCGAGTCGGTATCGCTCGTCGCTTAGTTCGAGGCTTTCTTTCGTGCGCGTAAGCTCCTCGTTTTTCTCGGCGAGTACCTCGGCCAGGCGCTTTGACCTTCGGAAATTATGGACGGAAACGAACAGCGCGGCGAGTAGGACGAGGAACGTCGCGCCGATGATGGACAGCTCTCGTCGGTACTTTTCGTGGAACGGAATTTCCCGATTGATGAAAACCGCGTTGGCGGGGAGGGCGGATCGGCGCACGTTAAAGCGTTTAACCGCGTTCCAATCGAACATCGCCGTATAGCTTGACGCGGAAAGCGGCTTGATCGCGTCCGGGTTCTCGCCGGCAAGTATCCGTCCCGCTATCAGACCGGCGTTCTTCCCGAGGAGCGTGGGGCTCAGGAGCATGCCGCCCAGGGCTCCGGTTCCGAGGTGATGGGTATTTAGCACGAAGACCGGGCAGTTCGCCGCGGCGGCAACTCTCCCGATAAGCGTTTCGCCGGTATAGGTCCTTCCCCGCGCGTCGATCGAATAGCTCCCGATAAAAATCGCGTCGTCGCCGGTTCTTTTCGACAGGAATAACTCTATTTCCTCTATCGAGGACTCGCTGAGAGACCAGACGGGAACGTCCGGGATGAGAGCCGTGATCGCGTCGTTGAGATGGCGCTCGACCGCTTGGCCCGATTCGCTGAGGTCGTTCACCAAGTAAATATGCTCCGGGTTCCGCACTACGGCGTGGGCGATCTTTACGGTGTCGGCGATATCCTGCTCCTCGTACACGCCGGTGACGCCTTTCGCGCCGCCGGTGAGGGGAAGCACCGATTCCGGGAATACCCCGGTAAACACGATGGGCGCGTTTGAGAAAATTTCCGCGCGGTTTTTGACGGCGAATTCGAGGGCTTTATCGTCGCTTACGACGATGACGTCGATGTGGATGTTGCGGTATTTGACGCGCCAAAGATCGGCGTTTCGCGCGACGGTTTGAGGGTCGGGAACCCGTTTCCAGTCGAGATACTCGGTGTACATAAGCCGCGATGCGGGAAAAGCCTCAAAGGCCCGCTCGATGCCGCGCTGAATATCGGCGGTCCATCGGTATTCGGAGTTGTACGAGTGCAGAACCAACAGCGTGTTTGGCCGGGAATTCTCTTGCGCCATCAAGCGCTGGGGCGACGGCGGTAATGCGAGAAGCAATGCCGCGAGTAGAGCGTGGATGGCGTTATTACCTCGCATACATTCAGTGTCGCCCGAAAATTACGGGCGGTCAAGGCCAAGCCTTGCCTTGCGCGCCGGGGCGATGCTACACTTTCCTACATGAAAGGCATTATCGTCGCCGCCGGATACGGCACGCGGTTTCTCCCGGTCACGAAGACCATCCCGAAAGAGATGATTCCGCTCATCACCGTCCCGTCAATTCAATTTATCGTGGACGAATTCGTCGATTCGGGAATCACCGACATCGTCATCATCACCTCTCGGCGCAAGCGGTCGCTTGAGGATTATTTCGACCGCGAAGTCGAGCTTGAGCAGGTGTTCGCGCGGGAGGGCAAAAATAAGCAGCTTGAGGCGATAGCCCCGTCGAAGGCGAATATCGCCTTCGTTCGCCAGCGTCAAATGATGGGAACCGGTCACGCGTTGCTCCAGGTTAAGGCCTGGGTGGGATCGGACGCCTGCGTCGTCGCCTATCCCGACGACCTTCATCTCGGCACGCCTCCGCTCGCCGCCCAGCTCGTCGCCGCGTACGAAAAAACCGGATGCTCGGTGCTCGCGTCCATGACCGACCCCGGCGACGTCTCCCGCTACGGCGTGCTCGCGATCGCGAACGACGGCGTTCGCGTCTCCGCCATCGTCGAGAAGCCCGCGCCGGGGACGGAGCCGAGCCACGAGGTCTCGATCGGCCGGTATTTATACACGCCGGAATTTTTCGATTTGCTCGAGGAAGGGTGGGTTCGCCATCTCGCGGACGCCGAGCGCGCGGGAAAGCCCGCGGGAGAGTATTTCCATATTTACGCGCTAAACAAGCTGATGGCCGCGGGAAAGGTAGCGTATTGCCCGATGGTCGGGCAACGCCTCGATACCGGCGAGCCCGCGGGCTATCTCGACGCCGTGCTTCGGTACGCGGATAGCCAGAGCGACTTGCGCGCCGTCATCGACCGATTCGTCGCTAACCGGAAATAATATTTTTCCGGAGTCTCGTCGTTCGCGGGCTCGGCGCCCTGGCGGGGGGCCGCTATGAGAGCTTCGTGAGCGCGAAAAACCTCGGCGCTCCCCACCCGATCCAGAATCCGGCCGCGCCGAAGCGGGCGAACCGGGCGAGCGCGTACCACGGGCTTTCCGCGCCGGGAAGGAAAGCCGCCGGCGCGACGAGAACCGTCGCGAGCACGGCGAAGCCAACGAGGCATCGCGCGGCCTTGAGCGCCGGATTCCCCTCTTTCGCCGTAAAGAGCCGAGTTTCCCCTTCGTCTCCCGCTTTCCGGTCAGTGAGCAGAATGTAACCCGAAAAAAAACCGAACGCGAGGCCTCCGAGCGATCCGTCGCCGCCCGTCGCCGCGTTGACGGCGAGCGCAAAAGCCGCGGCCGCCGCGAGGTAGATCGAGCGCGGCGATTTGCCGTTCTCTCTCATCGAGGCCGCGAAAAACCGGGAGAGGCCTTGATACCGCGCCGTGCCGGTCGCAGCGCGCAAGAGCGCCGGGACGGCGGCGCCCGCGCCGAAAAAAAGGGCCGCGCCGAGCGCCCACCCAAGGACGATGTCTTGCGGATAGTTCGCGCCGAGATACACCCTGCTGATTCCGACGGCGAGAGGCATCGCGACCGCGAGAACGACGGCGAGTGCTCGCAGCGCCGTCGAGAAACGGCTCGCCGTTTCGACCTCCGCGCCTTTGCACCCGGACGAGCGCGCGAATAGGGTCGGCCAAAAAGCGGCGGACGAAAGCGCCCTCGTCGACGGGAGGGAAGATCCCCTCGTGGCGGTAAGCGCGATGAGCGATTCCCTCATCGCGGGTCGAGGAAAACGGATGGCGTTTTTGAGGGCGGAGCCCAAGGCGAGCGCGGCGAAAGTCGCAATGGCGAGGCGAATCCCCCGCCTTTCGTCGACGCACCAAAACACGACGCAAAAAACCAGGAGGTAAGCGAGCGGCTCGCCCATCGCGGAGACCGCTCGCGCGAGGCTCGCCCCTTCCGGGCCGCCCGCGGCCTGCATCCACCGCATGACGGAAATGCCCCAGCGCGCGAGGCGCTCGAAAAACGGAATCGCGGCGTTTTGCGCCGCCGTCATTTCATACATGCGTTCTCCTCGGTCTCTATTGCCCGCCGTAGGCGGGTTTCGTTTCGTAGTCCTCGGCCTCGGGCGAGGCCCATGGGTAGGGATCGGTCGCGGAGAGATTGGGCTTGATGTCCCCATAGCGGCCGGAATTGTTCCAATACGTATAGCCGCCGTCGACCGAATCCCTCGTTCCGAATATCTCCCGTCGCACGTAATCCTCGTTATACCAGGTTTTATCGTACGACACCCCGAGATAGAAAGCCTGAGCCCACGGCCGGACCACGACGCGATTTCGCGCGACGATGGTGTTTCGGAACGTCCCGTAATAGTAAATGCGATACGGCCGTTCCGCGGCGGGCTCTTGGGCGAGAAAGCCTTGCTCGAAATGGCTGGGGTAAAACATGGGGCATATGACGTCGACGTACCGGGATAGCAGCTCGACGTCCTGACCCGTTCGGGCGCCGGTTCGATACCAGCCGTTGGCCCCGTAAATGTCGATCGAGATCGGAGCGTGGATTTCCTCCCGCGCGTACGCGAGGAACGACATGAGCGCGCTTTCCTTGTCCATTCCGGCGTCCCTCCAGCGGTACGAGGCGTCGCCGAGGTTCGCCCCGTCGGTGGGGAATCGAATATAGTCAAACTGGATTTCGTCGAAACCGCGAGCGATGAGCTCTTTCGCGATCGCGACGTTATATTCCCATACTTCCTCGCTGTACGGGTCAACCCACGCCTCGTCGTAATATTTTCTGTTCGTCGTGTTCGCCGTTTCCGGGGCGCCCGACGCGCTCGGCTGCGGCGCGGTCGCCTCGCCGGAAGTCATCGTTTTCTGGGCGACTATCTCGTATCCCTTCCAGGGCGCTTGGGCGGCGGCATCCCACACCGCGTAGCGGTCTCCTCCCCACGCGGCGAGCGAGCGATCCTTAAAGACGACGATTCGCGCGACGAGGTAAACGCCGTTTTGCTTCGCCTTCGCGACGAACGGCTCGACCTGGATGCCTTTGCCCAGCCGCCCTTTTTTGAGCACGAGCGGGTCCTTCGCGTCGTAACGGAGTATGCCGTAATCGTCCTTCATGTCTATGACGAGGGAATTGAGCCCGTTTTTTCTGATGGTCGCCAAGTGGCCGTCGAAGCCCGCTTCCGTAACGGCTTGATGGACGGGAACGTAGATTCCCTGACGCTGATTCGCGAGGGATGTATATGCGCCGGTTCTCCTGCCCGGGGTCAGGAGCCACAGTTCCGAAAGAGACAGCGCGCCGCGACCGCCTGATCTAAACGGGGGAATCCACGCCGAGAGCGCGCCGCCGGGAACTTCGGCGAGCGGCGCGTTCCATGCGTTGACCTCCGTCGAGGCCCCGCCCGGGGCCATGAGGGCTGGTCCCGTCGACGAGGCGAATAGCTCTCGGATGCGGCCCGGTCCCGAGAAAAGGACGCGGCTTCCCGTGGCCGCGAGGCCCTCGACGGAGTCGAGATGGTCGGCTCCCGCCCAAATGGGAATGAATTTTTTCGCGGACCAGTCGAGGCGGTATATGCGCGGCATGAACGTTTGCGCGGCGTAGACGGCAATCGAGCCGCCCTCGCTCGCGACCGCGATGTCCGATACCTCGTCGGGCCACTTTATCGTCGGCACTTTTTCGAGTCCGTCGTTTAAGTCAATCCACGCGCCCGAAACGTCCGGCTGTTTGTAGGAAACGCCGTAAATAGGATGCGACATGAGCACGGTGAGCCGTGGCGTCCCGGTCGCGTCGGGGAGGTCGAGGACGGCGACCGCCTTCGCTCCAGTCGTTGAGGCGTTGAGCCCAAGGCTTTTCCAGGATTTGCCCCCGTCCCGGGTGAGGTATATCGCATCTTTCGTGGCGGTGACGAGGATGAGCGGATTCTTCGGGTGGACCTCAAGGTCTTTGAGGTCCTGAGCCTCGCGGCTGAAGGTTTTCTGGCCGTTGTCGTAGGATTTAATCACCTTCACCGGCAAGCCGTCGTTTTTTGGCTCAAACGAGGAAAGATCATCGCTCGACCAGATGCCGCCATCGGAAAGGAAAAACCAGGTTTTATCGGCCTTCACGATTTTTCGCACGTTCGGCTGATTCCATAGTTGGACGGGTTTTTGACCGTCGATATCGTAGAGCCCGGTCGAGGATCCCGCGAGAAAAGTCTCACGGGCAAAAACCGTCGCGGTGCAAAGAAGACACGCCATAAGCGCGTGAATTGTTAATTTCATATCTATTAAGACAATACCAGAAATGTCAGTATTGAAAAAGCGGGCGATGCAGAGTAATGTTGAGATTAACGGGAGACTAGCCATGAGTAAATCGGTGACCAGAACGTTCGGGATTCTGACGTCCGGCGGAGACGCGCCGGGATTAAACGCCGCGATTCGGGGCGTATGCAGGACGGCGATGGACGTGTACGGCATGCGCGTCATCGGTTTTGAGCATGGCTATCGCGGGCTGATGGAAAACCGCTCGCGCGTGCTGCAGCCGGGAGAGCTTTCCGGCATTCTCGCCCGCGGCGGCACGATTTTGGGAACGTCCCGCGAAAAACCCTTTAAGGACAAAAATTGGATCACGGACGCCGGCCCGAGCGCGGTCTCCGCGATTAAGGACGCGTATAAGGCGAACGGCCTCGATTGTCTCGTCGTCCTCGGCGGGAACGGCACGAACACGACCGGGGCCCTGCTCGCGCGCGAGGGCTTAAACGTCATCGGCTTGCCGAAAACGATCGACAACGACATCGTCGAGACCGACATCACGTTCGGCTTCCATACTGCCCTGACCGTCGCGACCGACGCGATCGATCGACTGCATTCCACCGCCTCAAGCCATAATCGCGTGATGGTCATCGAGGTGATGGGTCATAAGGCCGGCTGGCTCAGCCTATATTCCGGCGTCGCCGGCGGCGGTGACGTCGTCCTTATCCCCGAGATTCCGTACGACATCAATTGCATCGCGCGGCATTTGGAGGAGCGGGCACTTAACGGCAAGACGTTCTCGATCGTGGTCGTCGCCGAAGGCGCTCTTTCCGTCGAGGAGTCGCTTCTCGACAAAAAAACGTTCAAGAAGCAGCGCGAGGCCATGTCGTCTTCCATCGGGTATCGCGTCGCGCGCGAGATCGAGGAAGAAACCGGCATTGAAAGCCGCGTGACCGTCCTCGGCTACCTGCAGCGCGGCGGCACTCCCGTCGCCTTCGATCGCGTGCTTGCCTCTCAATTCGGGACGGCCGCGGCCAACATGCTCGCCCTCGGGGACTATGGCAAGATGGTCGCCCTCCAGGATAACGCGCTCGTGGGCGTGTCGCTCGAGAAAATCGCCAATAAGATTAAAACCGTTCCGATCGAGCATCGGATGATCGAGACCGCGCGCGACGTGGGAACCTGTCTCGGGGATTGATTGCTCCGACGCGTCGGTCCGGCCGGTTAGACGGGAAGGGGAATCGGCTTAGAGATGCCGTATCCTTGCGCGTAGTCGACGCCGATTTCCCGGAGTTTCTGTATGATCGTCTCGTTTTCGGCGAACTCGCCGATCGTGCTTAAGCCAAGCACGCGGCACATGCTCGATATGGCGAGCACCATCGTGTAATCGACGGCGTCGCGGTCCATGTTCCGGATGAAGCTTCCGTCGATTTTTAAGTAATCCACCGGCAGGTTTTTCAGGTAGTTGAACGATGAGAAGCCCGAGCCGAAATCGTCGAGGGCGAAAGTGAAGCCGCGCTCCTTGAGCACGTAGATAAAGCGCGACGCCGAGGTGAGGTTGAGTATGGCGCTCGTTTCCGTCACCTCGATGCAGAACTTCGACGTCGGTATCTCGAATTCGTCTGCCGCGTCGAGTATGTAGCCGATGATGCTTTCGTCCGCGAGGGACGCCCCAGAAAGGTTTACGCAGAAAATGGAATCCGCGAGCGGATCGCCTGCCGCCTTCAGTTTCTTGTAGGCCTGAAAGCTGTTGCGGATGACCCAGCGGTCGATCGACGGCATCAGGTTGTATCGCTCGGCGATGGGGATGAACTCCCCGGGCTGTATGATGTTCCCGTTGCCCTCGACCATGCGGATCAGTATTTCGAGCTTCGTGTTTTTATTCGTCGGCCGCAGGGGCTTAATCGGCTGGTAATACAGGCGGAAATAGCCTTTCGTGAGCGCCTCGTGGATTTTTGAGATGCATTCGCTGATCGATATGCTCTCGAAGCCTCCCGATTTTTCGCGCGTGTATACCGAATACTTATTTCCCCCGGTTTCCTGGGCGACCGCGATCGTTTGGGTTCCCGCGATCATGACGTCGTGCTCGTTCTTGAACGATTGCTCAAGCACCACGATCGCGACGCTCGCGGAAATGGGGAAGGTTTTGCCGTTCCAATGGAAGGGCTCAGCGCGTATTTCCTCGATTAATTCCTTCGCGAGGGCGATCTCCTCGGTCATCGGGGAATCCGCTCCGTCCCCGACCCGGACGAACACGAAGTCGTCGCCGCCCGAGCGCGCGGCGTAGTCGCCTTGCCGGAGCTTGGCCCGGATGCGCGTGGCCGTCTCCTTGAGGAGCTGGTCGCCTGCCTGCGTGCCGCACGCGTCGTTGATGACGCTGAAGTGATCGATGTCCACGAAAATCGCGGTGGCTGAACCCGGCTGCTGCGACAGTTTCGCGAGCGTCGAGTTGATGCGCAAGGCGAGTTCGTTGCGGTTGAGTAAGCCGGTCAGCGCGTCGTGGCTCGTTTGGTATTTGAGGGTGTCGGTCATCTCGTGCAGTCGCGAGATGTCCTTGAACGAGATAATGGTGTTTTTCTCGCCTTCCTTGTTGGAAATTTCCCGGTTAACGGTCATCTCCACGATGAAGGAATGTTGCCGCCAGTTCGAGAGTCGAAGATTCCGGGCCTTGAGCACCTTCATGTTGCTGCCCAGGAAAGGCATTTGGAAGGGGTCTCCCGAGTCCATGTTCGAGAGGGTGAATAGCTCCGCCGTCTTTTTCGCGCGGGCGGCCTCGTCGGAAATTTCGAGAATCTGCTCCGCCTCGGGATTCAAGAAAATAATCTCGCTGTCGTTTCCGACGACGAGGATGGCGTCGGTCGTCGAGTTGAGAATGGCCGAGAAAAGCTGTTCCTTTTCCTTTATTTTGCTGTCGGCGACGCTTTTGAACAGCGCCATCTCGAGCGTCGTCGCGAGGTCGCGCTCCTTAAAGGGTTTCAGGATGTATCCCAGCGGGTTCGCGGCCTTAGCGCGTTCTATCGTTTTTTTATCGGTGTAGGCGGTGAGGAAAATGACGGGGATGTCGAGCTCTTCGCGAATGCGCACGGCGACGTCGATTCCGTCGATCATGCCCTGGAGAACGATGTCCATGAGGACGAGATGGGGTCTTTGCTCGCGGATTCCCTGCAGGGCGAGTTCCCCTGACGCGGCGCTTCCGCAAACGACGTAGCCTAATCGCTCAAGCCTGCGTTGCAGGTCTATGGCGATGATTCGCTCGTCTTCTACGATGTAGATTCGCTCATTACTCATGCTCGATATAGTCCATTATATCTTGTACGATTTCCTCAGGCATCCGTGCCAAGGTTTGTATCCGAACGTTCGCCATTGTAGCATATTTCGTCGATCTGCGGGAAAAAACTTCTTCGAACCGGGATTTGGGGTTTTCGCCTTGGAGAAATTTGGGAAAACGACCGTCTTTTTCGGCGCTTTCTAAAATACGCGCGTATAAAATGTCGATCGGGACGTCGAGGTAGATGATCGTCCCCTTTTTTTTGAGAATTTCGATAGCTTGGGGGTTATCGGCGAGACCGCCCCCCGTGGCGATTACGGAAGGATCGGTAGCCACGAGTCGCTCGCACGCCTCGATTTCCCTCTTCGCGAGAAGCTCGGCTCCTCCCTCGTCGTAGAGTTGTCGGGCGGATTTTCCGCAGTCGCGCTCAATGATCGCGTCGGTATCGAAGAAAACCCTTTCGAGTCGCTGCGCGAGGAGGGATCCGACGGTGCTTTTCCCCGCGTGTTTCATGCCGACGATTACGATGTGTTGTTGCTGTCCCACGGCGCCACTATACCTGAAAAACAACTTGTATTAAAGGGAAACCACCGCTATTCTAATTGCATGACCATCGTCCTTGTCGTGCTCTTTTCGCTTTTGCCCCTATCCCTTTGCTTCGTCGCCCTCGCCCGCGCGCGGGTCGGTTCGCGCCGTCGAATGCTTTTGGCCACGGTATTCGGCCTTGCCGCGCTCGCCGTCGCGTCCGTGGCGCAGGTGCTGCTTGACCCGGTCACGAAAACGATAACCGGCTTTCCCGGTATCCTTTTTTCGTCTTTCGTCGAGGCCGCGGCGATAGAGGAGCTTTCTAAACTGATTTTCGTTCTCCTCTTGTGCTCCATCCGGCCGTCCGACGGCCGTACGCTGACGGCCCGCGAAATACTTTCCGGCGCGTTGCTGCTTGGTCTTTCTTTTTCCGGGTTCGAGACGCTTTCGTACGCCCTACGGAATCCTTCCGTCTTATGGCTTCGCGCGATAACCGCCCTTCCAGTGCATGTGTCGGTTTCGTTGATGGCCGGCGCCCTCGCCGCGTCTTTCATGGTCGGCTCTCCCGAGGTTACCGGGTCAGGCGCCCTTCCCGCGCGCCGGGGACCGGCCCGCGCGTTCGCCGTAGCCGTCGCCTTGCATGGCGCCTATGACGCGGGCCTTTCCCTTTCCGGGGCATTTATCTCGCTATCGGCCGTCGCCATTTGCGTTCTCGCCGTAATGGCCCTGGGAGCCTGGAAAAAACCCGGTAACGAATGATCGTTGATTATCGCATTCTTTCCCTCTATGACGTCCCGGAGTTTCCCTTTCCCTCGAATTCCTGGGGGCTCGCCGTCGATATCGGCACGACGACCATCGTGCTTGCCCTGGTTGGGCCGGCGGGAGTCGGCGCGGTCGATTCGTTTTTGAACCCGCAGCGACTCTACGGAAAGGACGTGCTTTCGCGCGTTCGCGCCGCGACGATGGGTAAGGCGGATCGGCTGCGCGAGCTTACGGTGAGCGCGCTTAGCGCGGGCATTAACCGGCTTATCGCGAGCGCTTCGGTCGATCCCTCCAAAATTTCGCGCGTGTCGATCGCGGCGAATACCGTGATGTGCCATTTGCTGTTGGGCTTGCCCGTCGCGGGCCTCGGCGTCGCACCCTTTACGCCCGACCGCGTCGTTTTCGACCCGATTACCTTAGCCGATTTGCTTCGCGGCTCGTCCGAGGCCATTCCGTCCTGGGCCGAGCGAGCTATCGTTCGCGTCGCGCCTGCCGTCGGCGCTTTCGTCGGCGGTGACGTGCTCGCGGGACTCGCCGCGTGCGAAATCGACGCCTTGGGCGAACCCATTTTGTTCGTCGATCTCGGCACGAACGCCGAGATGATCCTTTCCGTTTCTGGCTCTTTCAAATGCGCTTCGGCCGCAGCAGGACCAGCGTTCGAGGGAGGTTCCGTCTCTTGCGGCACGGGAAGCGTGCCGGGCGCCGTTTCTTCCGTGCGCCTCGAGGGTTCCCGTTTTTCCTACGATACGATCGGTAACGTGCGCCCTCCGGTGGGGATATGCGGTTCGGGTTTGCTGAGTTTTCTTTCGGCCTCGCTTGAGGCGGGCCTCGTCGGCCGAGACGGCTCGCTCGCGCCCGTGTGCGCGCAAAGCGGCGTGGTTTTGGACCCGAGCGCGGATATCCGGCTAACGGCCGAGGACGTGCGCGAGCTCCAGCTCGCGAAGGCGGCGATTCGCGCGGGGCTCGAAACTCTCCTTGAGTCTTCCGGCATTCCCGCGCGAGACGTCGCACGAACGTACTTCGCCGGCGGTTTCGGTCGCTGGCTCGACGTGCCGAGCGCCCTTGATATCGGGCTCCTGCCGCCGGGGCTCGGAGACCGGGTCGTTCGCCCCGGGAACACCGCCCTCGCGGGTGCCGTGCGATGGGTGACGGACGAGTCCTTCGGCGACCGCCTCGTCGCGATAGCCTCTTCGGCCCAGACCGTCCAACTCGCCGACTCGCCCTCTTTCGCGCGTCGCTTCGTGGACGCCATGGAGTTTTCGTAACGCGATGGCGAATCGACGGTCTACGGCGCTTTTCGTTTCCCTTCTCGCGGTTTCTGCCCTCCTACTCGGCGCGTCGACGTTTTTCGTGGTTCGCGTGAGCGCGACCGCGTCCGCCGTCGCGCGCGCGCGTTCGGGAGCGCGCTATTCGTGGCGATTGGCCTTGATCGGGCAGCGCACCGACTCGCCCTTTTGGCGGGAGGTCTACGCGGGCGCCCAGGAAGCGGGCGAGGCGCGCGGCGCTGTCGTTGAGTTCATCGGCCCCTCGTCGGACGCCGACTCGCGCACTACCGACGAGTACTTGAGCTACGCCGTCGCGACGCGGGCAGACGGCATTCTCGCCTATATCTCGGACGAGGCCGCGACGGGCTTGGCCCTTGGCCGCGCCCGGGACGGCGGCATTCCGGTCGTGGCGCTCGAGAACGATACCGCGCGCGGGGATCGGCAATCATTCGTCGGCGTTTCGGGCTTCGAGCTCGGGAAAAAAATCGGCTCGCTCGTCGATTCGCCTCCCCATCGTCAGGGCGACGTGCTCGTCCTCCTGAACCCGGGAACGATGAAGTCATCCGAAAACGTCATGATGTCGGGATTGTTCGAGGTCGCGTCTTCCGTCCGGCGCATCAAGGTCGTTTCGTCGAGCCTGACCGGCTCCTCGGGGGAAAACCCCGACGAAAGGCTTCGCTCACTCGTCCTCAACGATCGGAACCTTTCCACCGTCGTGTGCCTTTCCGTCGAGGACACGATGCGGGCCGTGCAGGCCATTATAGAGTTAAATCGCGGGGACTCAATATCGGTAATCGCCTTTCGCGAAAGCCCTGACGTCCTCGAGTACGTGCGCAAGGGCCTCGTCTCGGAAGTCATCGCGATCGACGCGCGGCAAATGGGGCGTAAGGCCGTGGAGTCTATGCTCGAATTCCTCGAGACCGGCAACTCAAACGACTACGTCATCACCGACATGCGCGTCGTCACGGCGGAAACGCTCGCGGGAGGCTCGCCGTGAGAATTTCTCTTCGGAGCTCGAGCATACGCGATCGGCTACTGCACTCGTTTTTCCTCACCGCGGCACTCATGTGCATGGTCGTTCTCTACAGTTTCGTGTGCATCAACTCGGTCGCCCTGTCGATAACCAACGCGTACCGAACGAATAGCGCTCTCGCCGAGTTTAAGTCCGCCCTTTCCGAGGTCGAGAGCAATATGGAAAAATACGTCGCGTTCAAGACGTTTAACGACATCGAGGCGTATTACTCGAGCAGGGGACGGCTCGACTCGCTGGCGGTCGACTTCAACACGACGCTGTCGCCCGACGAGATATTGCTCAAGGAATATAAGGTAAAGAAACTCATGGAGAGCTTTTTGGAATGCGCGGATAAGGCCATTTACGCGCGACGGGGCAACAACGTCGATTCGTACGTGACGAGCTATCGGGACGCGCTGCGCGTGTACGGCTACCTTTCGGACTCGGTGAACGAGCTGAACGCGCTCTACTTCCAGCGGAATATCAGGGGATATACCTCGATCATTCACGACATGAAGCTGATCGAGTTTCTCAGCGTGCTCCTGCTCGCGACGGTCGTCGGCGTTAACTTCTTTCTCGCCTACATCCTCATCAACCGCATCACGAGCCCTCTTATGGAGCTTTCCCGCGTCGCGAACGAGCTCGCCTCGGGGAATTTCGACGTCGACCTGATCGGCATCGAGTCTGGCAACGAGGTCGGCAACATATGCCGCGCGTTCGACCGCATGACGGTCAGCATTCGCGAGTACATCGAGACGATCCGCAGCAAGGCCCAGGTCGAGAGCCGCCTTCGCCAGCAGGAGCTCGAGACGCGCGAGCTTTATAAGGACGCCCAGCTTAAGACGCTTCAGGCGCAGATCAACCCGCACTTCCTTTTTAACACGCTGAACGCGGGAGCCCAATTGGCGATGATGGAAGGAGCCGACGACACCTGCACGTTCATCGAGAAGACGGCCGATTTTTTCCGCTATAACATCCAAAACATGGATAAGGAAGTGTTCCTTTCCGACGAAATAGAGCTCGTCGACAACTATATGTACATCATGCGCGTCCGCTTCGCCGACCGGGTTCGCTACGAGAAGGACATCCGTTGCGACGATCTCAAGGTCCGCATGCCGAGCATGGTCCTGCAGCCGCTCGTGGAAAATTCAATCAAGCACGGGATCGGCGACATGAAATCGGGCGGCACGATTTCGTTGCGCGTCTTCCGGGATGGTGGTATCCTGAACGTCGAGATCGCGGACAACGGCGTCGGCATGGACGCCGAAAAGCGCGGCCGGCTTTTGCACGGCGCGTATTTTTACGAGGATAACTCGGTTGACCGGTCAAAAACCCCGTCCGTCGGCATCGGCATGATTAACGTCATTACGCGCCTGCGCATGTTTTTCGACGACAATCGAATATTTGACATACGGCCGAACGATCCCGAACCGGGGACGACTTTCGCCATAAGGATTCGAGATGTATAGGATTCTGTTAGCCGACGACGAGCAAATCGTCATCGATTCCCTCACGTTCATCATCGAGAGGAACTTTCCCGGACAGGTTGAATTCCTATCGGCGCGGAGCGGCGGTGACGCGATCGAGCTTTGCCAGGCGAATAAGGTCGACATCGCGTTCATGGACGTCAGCATGCCGGGGCTTAACGGCATCGAGGCGATTAAGGCCATTAAGGCGTCGAGCCCGGCGGTCATTTTCATCGTCCTTACGGCGTTTGACCGCTTCGAGTACGCGCAGCAGGCCGTCAATCTCGGCGTGTACGAATATCTTTCAAAGCCGGTGAACCGCAATAAAATAGTCGAGGTTGCCCGGAGCGCCATGTCGCAGGTCGACGTTCTCCGGCGCAAGCAGCTCTCCGAGATACAGATTCGCGAGAAACTCGACTCGGTGGTGAACATCGTCGAAAGCGATTTTATTTACTCGCTCATTTTTCCGTCGGAAAAGGCGGGTGACATCGCGTCGTATCTCGATTTTTTCGGGATAAAGGACCCCTCGTTCTATTTCATGACGATCGAGGTCTCCGACTTAATCGAGGCGAGTAGGCAAGACGTCTATTTGACCGCTCGCGACATCGTTTTGTCGGCCGCCCACTGCATCGTCGGTCCGTTCATGCGCAATCGCATCGTCGTGTTCGTGCCTTTCGTCCCGGGCCCCACGCCGGAATCGGACGTCGAGGCGATTAAGGGGGCCGTCCGCCTGATACACTCGCGCATGGGCGCGAAGCTCTCCCTTCGAGTGAAAATCGGCCTTTCCCGCGTCGAGTCGGACCTAACGCGGTCCCTGTCCGCGTATAACGACTCGCTGAAAGCCCTCATCAGCACCGACGGGGACTCGGGCGTCGTGCATTGCGCCGATTGCGAAGAGTCTCTTTCGTCGTCCGATTCCTATCCCGCCGACCTTGAGCGCCGGCTTTTGGACCGGGCTATCGCCGGCGACGTGCAAAGCGTGCACGGGATTTTCGCGGGACTCTGCCAGTGGATTCGCGCGCGTTTCCCCGATGACGACGGCGTCCTCCGCTACAAGCTCATGGATCTCCTCTCGATCATACGCTTTCAGACCAGGGAAATCCAAAATCAATTCGGCGGGTTTGCCGTTTGGAAAGACACGTGGCGCCAAGTTGCCGCGGAGCAGGACCTATCTTCCCTCGAGCGGTACGTGCTTTCCTGCGTCGACGAATGCCTGACGGTCGTGAACGAGCATAAGCAGAGTCGCATGAGCCCGATCATCGTTCGGGCCTGCGCGATAATCCACGAGAGCCTCGCCGAGGACATTTCCCTCGAGGAAATATCGCGCCGCGTCGAGATTAGCCCGTTTTATTTCAGCAAGCTATTTAAGGAAGAAACCGGCGAGAATTTCATCGATTACCTGACGATGGCTCGCATGCAAAAGGCGAAGGATTTGCTGCGCGAGCCGTCGAGGTCCATAAAGGAAATAAGCGCCGCCTCCGGATACGCCGACCCGAATTACTTCAGCAAGCTCTTTAAAAAAGTCGTCGGGGTAACGCCGACGGAATTTCGGGAGAGCCTATGAGCCTTCCTCGCGACGCCCGGTTTCGCAGGGGCTTTTTCCTTTTCCGCTCGCTCGCGATTATCCCCGCGGCGCTCGCGATCGTCTCCTGCGGTTTTCAGCGCCGCGCAGACCCGGGCGCGACGGAGCGCAAGCTCGTCATCGGCTTTTCCCTCGATTCCCTCATCGTGGAGCGTTGGCTTCGCGATCGTGACGTATTCGTCTCCGCCGCGAATTCCCTCGGCGCCGACGTCATATTCCAAAACGCGGCGAACGGCGAGCGCGAGCAGGTGAATCAGGTAAAGTACCTGATCGATCGCGGCGTCGACGCCCTCGTCATCATTCCCCAAAACGCGGATCTTTTCACCGAGGTCGTCCAGAGGGCGAAGTCGAAGGGCATCAAAGTCATTTCTTACGATAGACTCATCCGCAACGCCGGCGTCGACCTCTATATCAGCGTGGATAGCCGCGAGGTCGGGAAAATAATGGCGCGCGAAATCGTGAAGGAAGCGCCGGCCGGCAGCTATCTTTTCATTAATGGGCCGAAGTCCGACTATAACGTGACCCTCGTGAAGGAAGGTCAGGATTCCGTATTCAAGGACTATCCCGGCGTATACCGCGCGCTCGAGTACTACGCCGACAATTGGAGCTACGACCTCGCCTTCGCCGAAGTTTCCCGCGTGCTCGACGCGGGGACCGCGGTCGACGCCATCGTGTGCGGCAACGACGGTCTCGCCGGCGGCGCCATCCACGCTCTTTCGGAACGGCGACTCGCCGGAAAAATTCCCGTCGTCGGCCAAGACGCCGATATTTCCGCCTGCCAGTTCGTCGTCGAGGGATCCCAGCTCGCGACGGTTTATAAGCCGATTTCGACGCTCGCGCGCGAGGCGGCCCAAATCGCGGTCGCGATGGCGAAGGACGAATACGCGCCCCCGGCGGAAACGATTTACGACGGCGTTCACGACGTACCCGTCCGTTGGCTCACTCCCGTCGCGGTCGATAAATCCAACATCGATTCCGTCGTGATAGATTCAGGCTTTCACTCCGCGGTCGAGGTATATCAAAACGTTCCCGTCGAAAAACGTCCCGCATCCTACCGGTAATTTTTTGACCGCAAAAAATTGCAGGGTCGGCGCGGATTCGCCCGATTTCCCGCGGCGACAATCAAGAATCTCGCAAAATAACCCAGAATAATCCCCGTTTTTTCCCCCGAAACGCCCCTATAATCGGGATAAAGGATTCGCGTCGCGCGAATCCTCAAGTCTTGAAGGAGGATTTTCATGAAAAAAATCACCAAGGTCATCGTAGCGGCGTCCGCGCTTCTGATGGTCGCTTCCGTCGCTTTCGCCGGCGGATCGCAGCAAAAATCGAAAGTTGACGTCGGTATCGTTCTTCCCACGAAAGACGAGCCGCGCTGGGTTCAGGATGAGACTCGCTTCCTCGACGCCCTCAAGGGCCAGGCGAACGTCGAGCTTCTGTTCAGCCAGGGCGATTCCGGTAAGGAAAAACAGAACGTCGAGACCCTTTTGACGAAGGGCATTAAAGTTCTCATCATTTGCCCGCAGGACGGTGCCGCCGCCGCAGCAGCAGCGGAAGCCGCGAAAAAAGAAGGCGTGACGGTTATTTCCTACGATCGCCTTATCACCAATACGACCGCGGTCGACTACTACGTTACGTTCGACTCGGTATCGGTCGGAAAGGCCCAAGCCCAGTACCTCGTGAATAACCTCGAGGCCGGCAAAATGGGCAATCCGCTCTACATCTACGCGGGCGCTGCGTCCGACAACAACGCATTCCTGTTCTTCCAGGGCGCATGGGAAGTTCTCCAGCCGAAGATCGCCGACGGAACTTTCGTAATCAAGAATTCCTCCGAGGCTATCGCTCTCCAGAGCAAGAAAAACCTCGAGCGAACCGAGATGGGCAAAATCATCGGCCAGATCACGACGAACTGGGATTTCAACGACGCGAAGAAAAAAGCCGCCGACAACCTGACCGCCGCCACCGCTAAGGACAAAGGCCGCGTATACATTCTCGCCCCGAACGACGGAACCGCGCGTTCCATCGCCGACGAGTTCGCCAAGGACAAGGACGTGACGAAGTATTTCATCACCGGACAGGACGCCGAAATTCCCTCGATCCAGTACATCATCGACGGCAAGCAATCCATGACCGTTTTCAAGGACGTTCGCACGCTCGTTCGCGACGCGGTTAAGATGGCCACCGACGTGCTCGCCGGAAAGACCCCGGTAACCACTGGCTCGTACAACAACAACAAGAAGGACGTGCCCGCCAAGCAGACGGAAGTCATTACCGTCGAGCAGAAAAACGTGAAGGCTGCCCTGATCGACTCGGGATACTATCCCGCCTCCAATTTCACCGGCCTGAAATAATCAGTCTTTGATCACGCGGACAGCCGGTCCCGCTTCCCCTAACGGGAAAGCGGGCCGCTGTCCATTTTTTACGGAAGGAAACCATGGGCAAAACCATTCTAGAAATGTCGCACATCACGAAGGAATTCCCCGGGGTAAAGGCGCTTGACGACGTAACGTTCAAGGTCGAGGAAGGCGAAATCCACTGCCTCGTCGGCGAGAACGGCGCCGGAAAGTCGACGCTCATGAAGGTCTTAAGCGGCGTTTACCCGCACGGCACGTATTCCGGGGATATCATTTTCGGCGGAGAAATCCAAAAATACTCATCGATTCGCGACAGCGAACGGGCGGGGCTCGCCATCATTTACCAGGAATTGGCCCTCGTTCCCGACCTATCGGTATATGAAAACATTTATCTCGGCAACGAGCAGCGGAAGGGCAAGTTCATCGACTGGAACGAGACGATAAAAAAAGCCCAGGCCCAGCTCGCGAAAGTCCGGCTCTCCGTCGACCCGAGCGCAAAAGTTCGGAGCCTCGGCGTCGGCAAGCAACAGCTTATCGAAATCGCGAAAGCGCTGAGCAAGAACGTTCGTCTCCTCATTTTGGACGAGCCGACGGCCGCGTTGAACGACGACGACAGCGACAACCTCCTCGACCTGATAATGGAACTGAAAAAAGAGGGCGTCACGAGCATCATGATCTCGCACAAGCTCAAGGAAGTCCTGCGGATCGCGGACACGGTGACGGTCCTACGCGACGGCAAAACCGTCACGACCCTGGACCGGTCCGAGCTTGACGAGGAAGTCTTAATCAAGAACATGGTCGGCCGCGAGATCGAGAATATATTCCCGAAGCGGCAGCAGAAAAATATCGGCGACGTTCGTTTCGAGGTTCGCAACTGGACCGCGTACGATTACTCGGTGAGCAGGCAAATACTCACGGACGTCAATATCAACGTGCGCAAGGGCGAGATTCTCGGCATCGCGGGGCTCATGGGGGCGGGACGAACGGAGTTCGCCTTGAGCGTGTTCGGGAACCCGAAGCACTATCGCATCACGGGCGATATTTACGTCGACGGCGAAAAGACCGAGATCCACCATCCCTTCGACGCCATCAAGGCGGGAATCGCGTACGTATCCGAGGATCGCAAGAAAGACGGCCTCATACTCGAGCAGGACGTTAAGCAAAACCTTTCCATCGCGAGCCTGCGAGATTTCGCCCATCGCGTTGTCATCAACAAGAACGAGGAAATCCGCGTCGCCGAGGAATACCGGGCGAACCTCAAGATCAAGACCCCGTCGGTCGAGTCTCAGGTGAAGAAACTTTCGGGCGGCAACCAGCAGAAAGTCTCCCTCGGAAAATGGCTGCTCGCGGACCCCAACATCCTGATCCTCGACGAGCCCACGCGCGGCATCGACGTCGGCGCGAAGTACGAAATATACACGATCATGAACTCGCTCGTCGAGAAGGGCATGAGCATCATCATGATCTCCTCGGAACTTCCCGAGGTGCTCGGAATGAGCGACCGCATCTACGTCGTCTGCGAGGGAAAGATCACCGGGGAACTTTCCGGCGAGGAAGCCACGCAGGAAAAAATCATGAAAATGGCAACGGTCTAACGGAGGACACCGAGATGAATATCAGAGTTTTGAAGCAGAATGTCCGCGAGTACGGAATGTATATCGCACTCATGGTGATAATGGCGTTCTTTACGATCTTTACCGACGGGCTTTTTATGTCCCCCCGAAACCTGAGCAACTTGCTCGACCAGACCGGCTACGTCGCGGTTCTCGCGGTCGGCATGACGCTCATCATCATCATTCGCCACATCGACTTGTCGGTCGGCTTTGTCGCCGGTTTCCTCGGCGCGATCGCCGCGGTTTTGATGAAGCAGGGCGGACTCCCGCTTCCCGTCATCATACTGATAACGATAGCGGTCGGTTTGCTTATCGGCCTCTATAACGGCTGGCTCGTCGCGAAGATGGGCGTCCCGGCGTTCGTCGTAACACTTGCGGGCATGTTCATTTTCCGCGGTGCTCTCTTGCGCATCACCGAGGGCACGGGAACGATCATCGTCGACAATAAAATCTTCAACGCGCTCGGCAACGGCTTCATTCCCGATTTTCTCGGCGGCGGCAGCCTTCACCTTTTGACGATGATTATCGGCATCGCGGTCGTCGTTCTGTTCATCGTTAACGAATTTCGCACGCGCATGCAAAAGAAGAAATACGGATTCGAGATCGCGACGCTCGATATGTTCATCGGAAAGCTCGTCTTTATCACCGCGCTCGTCATGTTCTTTTGCTGGCAGCTCGCGCAGTATAACGGCATTTCCTGGACCGTCGTCATCATGTTCGTGGTCGTGGCGATTTACCACTTCTTCATGAACAACACCGTGCTCGGCCGTCACGTGTACGCGGTCGGCGGTAATCCCGAGGCGGCGGAATTGAGCGGTATCAGGGTAGAGGGCGTCACGTTCTTCGTGTTCGCGTCGATGAGCTCTCTCGCGGCGCTCGCGGGAATCCTGTACTCCGCGCGGCTTCAGTCCGCGTCAACGACCGCGGGAACGGGGTTCGAGCTCGACGCGATCGCGTCCGCGTTCATCGGCGGCTGCTCGCCGGCGGGCGGCATCGGAAAGGTTACCGGAACCATCATCGGCGCCATCATCATGTCCTCGCTTCAGAGCGGCATGAACCTCATGCAGGTCGGGCAATCCTATCAATACATCGTGAAGGGCCTCGTGCTCGTGCTCGCGGTGCTGTTCGACGTGCAGTCGAGGAAGGTTAAGATTTAACGATGGCGGCGGGGACTTCTCTTCGTCGCGTCGTCGTCCTCCCGACCGCCGTCGGCGTCGCGCTTTTTGGGGCGGCCATAGTGCTTTTCTCGTGGCGCGTCGTCGAAGACAAGCTCGGCGCCTTCGCTGCGGCCGAGCTCCGGGAAAAAGCGTCGGCGTTCGAGGGCGAATTCGGCGAGCGCGGGTCGAGACTCGAGTCCTTGCTCGGTTTCGCCTGCGCCTCATCCGGCGTCTCGGGCGCTATCGCGGCGCGCGATCGCCCGTTGGCGATTGAAACCGTTGACGCGATACCCGCGGCGCTTGGGGTCGATTTCGCGTACGCGGTCGGTCTCGATGGCCTGGTTTTGGCGAAGTCGGGCGACTCCTCGTTTGGCGACGACTTTTCCGGCCGCCCGTCCGTTCGCGGGGCTATCGACGGTGCTCGACCCGTCGAGACCGTCGAGATGGACGCGAGCCTTGGGCTTTGCCAAGTCGTTGCGTATCCCGTTTTCGCGAATGGCGAGACCACGGGGCAAGTCCCGATAGGGGCGGTTGTCGCGGGGTATCGCCTCGGCGGGAACGAGGCGATGGACCGCTATAAAAAATTCTTCAGCGCGGATTTCTCCGCCTTCATGTACGATACGCGCATCGCGACCACGATCGTCGGATCGGACGGGGAGCGCATCGTCGGCACGAAAATGGACAATCCGGCGATCGAGGAGCAATTGACGCTTCGGGGAGAGCCGTATTCCGGCGTTAATAAAATTTTAGGCAAGCAATACGCGGTAATTTACCTTCCGATAAAAAACGCCCAAGACAGCGTTCTCGGCGTCATCGCGCTCGCGCGTCCCCGCGACGACCTTCTCGCGACCGCCCGCTCTGTCTCGGTTTCGCTCGCGATAATCGTGCTGGTGTTCGCTACCTTTCTCGCGGCGGGTATCTCGTTTTTGATCGATCGCTTCGCCGTGAAGCCGCTTTCCATCGCCAAGCTCTCGATGCATGAGATCGCCTACGGGGACGGCGATTTGACGAAAACGATCCCGGTCGACAACGAGACTGAAATCGGGCAGATCATTGGAGACGTTAACCATTTCGTCGGCATCCTTCGCGGTATCGTCGGAGAACTGAAGGATAGGCAGTCGGAGCTATCGAATATGAGCGACGGCCTTTCCGGGATGTCGGAGGGGAGCGCGAGTTCGATCGCGGAGATCCTCGCGAATATGGAGAGCGTTCACGGCCAATCGACCCTCCAGCTCGAGAGCGTCGGTTCCGCTGAGCGGGTAATCGACGGTTCGATAGGGAAAATCTCCCTGCTCGGCGAAATCATCGCGCGGCAAGCCGAGAGAATCGCGACGGCGACCGAGTCGGTTAACGCGATCATAGCGAACGCGGTTAAGGTTTCCTCCGGGTTCGGCGAGATGAGGGACCGCTATCGCGCGCTTGAGGAGGTTTCCGCCGAAGGGGTTAGGACGCAAGACCGGGTGAACGCGAAAGTCGCCGGAATATCGGAGCAATCCGCCCTCCTAAAGGAAGCGAACGACGTAATCGCGAAAATTTCAGCGCAGACGAACCTGCTCGCGATGAACGCCGCGATCGAGGCCGCTCACGCCGGTTCGGCCGGGGCGGGCTTTTCGGTCGTCGCCGACGAGATCCGCCGGCTCGCCGAGACATCCGGGGCCCAGTCGAAAAATATCCGCGCGGAAATCGGCAATATCCAGGATTCCATCGGGGAAGTCGTGTCCGCGGCCGCCGACTCCCGCCGCGCCTTCGGCGATGTGCGCGAAAGCATTCAGAAAACGGGGGAGACGATCGTGTCGCTCACCGATTCCTTGGCGGGGCAGCGCGCCGAGATTGAGAAGGCTTCGCTCGCTCTCGCGGAAATGGAGTCGGTGTCGGGAGAGGTCGCGGGCGCGTCGTCCGACCTGCAGTCGGGAACCGATTCCATCCGCTCGCTCATTCGCCGGGTAACGGACGCGTCTTCGGCGATCGACGCGAGCATGGACGAGATATCGCTCGGCGCCGGCGAGATAAACGCGTCGGCGCGCGGCATTTCGGATATGTCTCAATCGATGAAAGAAACCGTCGCGAAAATGGAAAAAATCGTATCGAAATTCATCGTGTGACGGAGAGTCGTTCTCCCGAGCCGAAGAGCGTTCGGGGAAGGTCGTACACATCCTCGACGCCGTCGACGACGATTCCCCCCATGCCGAGCTCAAGCGGGAGCGCGACGTCGATGTCGTACCGATCGCCGACCGAGAGACATTCGTGAACCGGAGCGCCCGCCCGTTCGGCCGCAATCAGGAACGGACGCTCATGGGGTTTCGAGACGCCGGTCGTGTCGAGTCCGATCAGTTGCGGGAAAAAAGATGAAACGCCAAGCGCCTCAAGGGTTTTTCTCGCCGGTATCGTCGGGTTGTTCGTTACCGCGACGAGTCTGTATCGCGCCGCGAGGTTCTTGAGGGTTTCCTCGAGTCGGGGATCTTCCGAAAGGTAGTCGCCCGGCTCGATGAGCGTTTCGCGCCAGCGCACGCTTTCGGAAATGGGGACCCCGAAATTCGTGAGCGCGTTACCGAGGCTGATTTTCGAACCGAACTTTCGCTCGTGCTCGTCCCTGAAATCGCGCACGAGGGAATCCGCTTGCTCAAAGCTCATATTCCTCAATCGAGCGAAATGCCTGATCTGCACGTCTATTTGCTCGCGCGCGTACGCATGGTGGGTGTAGAGCGTCGAGTCGATATCGAAAATGACGCAGGAAAGCGTCTCGGGAATTTTATATACTTTCACGGGATAGAGAACCTTTCCGCGTACCGCGCGCTTCTTTCGCCGTCCGGCTCGTAGACCCTGACCGTCTTTACCATGGCGCCAGCCGCCGACTCGACGGACGGGTATTCCCCGATCGCGGCGAATGCCATGGCCGCGTTTCCCATTAACTCTCCGTCCGGCGTCGCCGTAAGCTCGAAAGTCGCGCCGGTCATGTCCGCCTTCATGCGATTCCAAATTTCGTTGCGCGCCTGGCCCCCGGAAAGCGTGTACGCCGAATCGTGCCCCGTCGCGGCCTTGAGCTTTTGGATACCCGCGCGCACCTCTTTGCCGATGGCCTCGACGATGTCCCGGCCGGGCGCTCGCTCGTCGTTTTCGATGTCCGCCATGATTTCCGCGTACGCCCGCTCGCTTAACCCTCGCTCGCGCCGCCACGCGTTGAACCGCGCTCCCGTGTCGGGAAGGAGATAGGCGGCGTTCCACAAACCGGCGCTTGCCGAAGGCAACGTCCTGATCGCCGGGTCGGCGATCGGCGTCGCGGTGCACACGTTCAGTCCCTCGCTCGTTCCCGCGCGGTCGCACGCCTTTCCCGGCGCAAGCGCGTTAGTCCCGACGAGGGCCGCGACGAAATCAGGTCCGCCCGCGATGACCGGAACGGTCGTTTTCGCGCGAGGCCGAAACGCGGCCGGAACTTCGGCGAGGCCGACCACGGTGGCAATAGGAACGAGTTTGGGCAATTTTGAGGGGCTGATCGCGGCAGCCGCCAGCGAGCGGTCATCCCAGTACGCCTCGACGAAGCGGGGTTCGGGTAAGGCGGTGACCGCCGTGCGCGTGAGCGCCCATATGAGGAATTCGGGGCCGGAAAGCACGGTTTCGGCGTTATCCCATTCGCGGGGAAACAGTTCTTCGTACGCAGCGATTCTCGGGATAAAAAGCGAGCGCGCGGAGCCTCCCGCGCTCGTGGGGCCGTTGTCGGGTGCGGGAACGGGATCGTTCCAAAGGAGTATCGGGCCCGGCGTTCCGTCTTTGCCGACGGAGACGAGGGTTGGCCCGTTTCCCGAAACGCAAATCGCGACGAGCTCCGCCCGGCTGGGCGCTTCATCGAGGCCTCGCGCGAGTTGGGCGCACCCCTCGTCGAATGCCGCGAGCCAATGCGCAGCGATCCGCCGTTCGCGGGGAAAGCGTACTCGCGTCGCCGCGCGCACATCCCCCGTAGAGTCTATGAGCGCCGCCTTTAACGACGAGGTTCCGATATCGACGGCGATCGCGCAGGTTTTCATGGCGACGGCGCCGCTATTCCGCGATTTCTGCGGACTTGTCCTGCTTAACGAGCTTTTCGATGATCGTCCGGTTATCGAGAAGGTCGCTGAGCGATTGGTTATGATGGAGCCGCGAGATTACCTGAGCGAAAAGACCCGAGACGTTCGTCTTGATGTACCACTCTTTCTTGAGCAGGTCTTCGTGATACACCGCGTTCGTGCCAATGATGCGGAAAAAATGGCCTTTTTTATACGCTTCGTCGAATTGCTCGATGGCGTTGCCGGTGAAGAACGGCAAGCTGATGGCGGCGATGACTTTCGTCGCGCCCTGTTCCTTGAGGAATTCCATCGCCTTGAGCAGGGTTCCTCCCGTGCCGAGCATATCGTCGGCGAGGAAGGCTACTTTGCCGCGGACGTCGCCGAGGATTTTCACGCTTTTAATGTTCGTCGATTGGGCGTTTTGCGTGATAACCGAATAATCGCGCTCTTTATAAAGCATCGCGAGCGGTTTTTTGAGTCCCGTCGCGTAAAATTTATTCCGATCGACCGCCCCGGTATCCGGCGATACGACGACGAAATTATCGTCGTCCGCGGAAAGGTCGACGATGCGGGAAAGCTCTCGTATGATCTGATAGCTCGCGTGGAGGTTTTCGATGCGCGCCGTGTGGAAGGCGTTCTCGATTTCACGGGAGTGAATGTCGAGCGTGATGACCTGCGTGACGCCGAGGCTTTCGTAGAGGTGGCCGAGCAAGCTCGCGGTGAGCCCCTCACGTCCTTTTTTCTTATGCTGGCGCGAGTAGGGATACACCGGCAGAACGAGGGTGATTTTCGACGCGCCCGCGTGGCGGACGGCGTCGATCGTCACGAGAAGGCTCATGATATGGTCGTTAACCGATAGGGATTTGCGGTTTTTTCCCTCATTCAGGGCAAGCTCTTGGTGATTTTCGACGTCCTGGAAAATAAAAACATCCTTGCCGCGTATGCAGTCAAGGATTTCGGTTTTGAATTCTCCGTTCATGAACCAGGTGAAGCGCGCCTTTACCTTAAAGTCGGGGGCCCGGAACTTCGTGATGTCCCCGCGGATGCAGATATCCGAAGTCTTGAGGTCGTTATAAAAGTTGATATCTTTGACGAGTCCGGTTCGCTCGACTTCGTATCGCTTTGCCAACACATCGCTTTTTTGGCGAAAACGACGGCTGTATATATGATTCAAGTGCTTAATGGTCTCGTCGGCGAAGTTCTCGCCCCCTGGGCAAGCGAGAACCGCGAGTTCCGTTGGCTCTGAATATGTCATGTGGTGTCCCCGATGCGTTAATATTTAACATTAATTCACGAAACTTGCAAGATTACGCGCATAGTGTCGTTTATCGCGGGGACTCGACGTTTTATTTATCCAAAATGGTGATTTCCACTCTTCGATTGCGGGCGCGGTTTTCCTCCGAGGTGTTCGGGACTATCGGTTTATCGGCTCCGTAGCCGCGCGTGTAGACTTCGTAATCGTCGCGGACGCCCATGTCGACGAGGAATTTCGCTACGGCCTCCGCCCGCTCTTCCGAAAGTCTTTGTCGCGCCGCTGGGGTTCCGGCCAGGGCCGTGTGCCCGCTGATGAGCAACTCTTTGTCGGGGTAGCGCTCAAGCAGGGCCGCGAGTTTTTTTATTTTCTCTTTTTCCGCCGGGAGTAAGTTCGCGGAGTCCGCCGAGAATTGGATATTCTCTATGCTGATCGTGACGCCCTCGTCGGTGGCTTTTGCGCTCGTATTCTCGAGCCCGAGCCTTGAAATTTCGTCGTTCATTTCCTTTGCTGCCGTATCGCGGTCGATCGACTCGACGCTCGTGACCGTTGCCTCGGCCGTACCCCGGAATTCGAGCACGTCTCCCGAGGAAAGCTGGAGCTGAATGCGGAATTCTTCCGTATAGTACGGCATGATGCCGCGCTCGTTGTCGAAATAAATTTTCTGCTTGGAGTACCCCATGGTCGTTACCGGCCACTCTCCCCCGTATAAACCTTCGCCCGTCCGCTGGTAGTTCGGCGAATCGTAAAAAAGCGTATATTCCGCCTGAATGAGGTGAAGCTTTTTCCCGTCGCGGTCGACTTCGCCGACGTAGGTATAGGTGACGGTGAACGGAACCTTGAACGGCGTCTTAATGCCGAATTCCGCGCGGAGGTCATGGGCTTCTTCCCCCGTGCCCGTCCAGCTTTCCCCCGCCTTTACGTCGCGAGTCGGGAAAGTTGGCACGTTTCTCACGACCGGCATGAAATATTCGTCGCCGATGTCATAGTCGCCGAGCTCGTCGCGCTGGAACACGCTCGGGTATTCCTGTCCCCAGGGATGGCTTTGCGTGCTGGTTTGCACGCTCGTCATGAAAGTGCAATCGTTCCGGGCCGAGGCCGGTTTTCCGTTCTCGGCCGGCTGGACGTCGGATATTTTCATGGTGACGCGATTCGTGATTTCGGCGGAGTGCGTTTTGACGCGATTCATGTACGCCGTTTCATTCACGAGCGAGTTTACGCGGTACGTGTCTCCTTCGCGGAACTTAAAGCGAAACGTTTCCGACGTTCCGGGAACGAGCGTTATCAGAAAGAAGCACGAGACCGCGGCAAGCCGCGTCGCTCCGGAAATGTTCATTACTCTTCCGATTGGGGCCGATTCCCCTTGGTTTTGCCTCGGGCGTTTCATCCCTATGCAAAACGGGTTTTCGTCGGGTTGGCGCTCGGTATCGGTTTGCCGCTCGCCGACGCGGGCTCCCTCGTCGCGCTTAGATCGCGCGAATGGCCCTACTCCCCAAGTATCGGTCGATGGGCGCGTCGGCTCAACCCGCGTTTTAGCCGACCATTGCGTTTCTGTTTCCGTTTCGTCTAGTATGTCCGCCATGCGCGATATGACCGAAGGCCGCCCCGCGGCGCTCATTTTAAAATTCTCGATTCCTCTGCTCGCCGGAAACATTCTCCAGCAGATGTATAACGTCGTCGATATGCTCGTCGTGGGAAATTTCGTCGGGAACGAGGCGCTCGCCGCGGTCGGCAGTACTTTCATCCTCAATTTTTTGCTCGTGTCTCTTTTTTCCGGCTTGGGCCTTGGGTTTTCCATCGTTATTTCGCAATTTTACGGCGCGAAGGATTTCGCGCGGATAAAGCGGAGCGTGGATACCTCGTACGTGACCGCCGTCGTCGGCGCCATTCCCGTTACGGTTCTCGGTCTTCTATTAGTGCAGCCGCTTCTTTCCATGATGAATACGCCTTCCGGCGTCACTCGGGATATGTCCGCCTCGTATTTATCGATTCTCTTTATCGGAACCGCGGGGGCGTTCGGCTATAACCTCAACGCGGGCATTTTGCAGGGTTTAGGCGATTCGATTTCGACCCTGGTCTTTCTTTCGATCGCGACGGTTCTCAATATCGCGCTGGACCTCGTTTTCGTCGCCGTGCTCGGGTGGGGCGTCGCGGGCGCCGCGTGGGCGACGGTCATCGCGCAGATTATCTCGTTTGTCGCCGGCTCGGTATATTTAGTCCGAAAACTGCGGCTTTCCTCGCTTAAAATACGGGAACTCGAATTCGACTTGCCTATTTTGCGCGAGGCCGTTCGCATTGGGCTCCCGAGCGGCTTTCAGAACATGCTGTTTTCGCTCGGGACGATGGCCATTCAGCGGCTCATCAACGGGTACGGGCCGATTTTTATGGCGGGTTTCAGCATTTCCAGCAAAATAGACGCGTTCGCCTTTTTGCCCGTCGCGAGTTTTTCCACGGCGGTAACAACCTACACCGGACAAAACGTCGGCGCGCGTCGACTTGATCGCGTCCGATCCGGGTTTATCTCGACACAGCTCATGAGCGGGGCGCTTTGCCTCGGCGTGAGCCTTTTCATTTTCGCGTTCGCTCGGCCCTTAATGTCTCTATTTACCCGGGATGTCTCGGTGATCGGGACGGGCGCCGGCGTGCTGTATCGGCTCATGCCGTGTTACGTGCTTTTGTCCATATTATTCATCACGAATTCCGTCCTGCGGGGGGCCGGCGAGTCGGCCTGGCCCTTTTTCTCGTCCATGGTATCGTTCCTGTTCCTTCGGCTTCCGGCCGCCTATGCCCTCGATTATTTTTTTGGGAAAGGGGAAATCGGGTGGTGCTACGGCATCGGTTGGATCGTCGGCGTAACCGTCGCGGTCGCGTATTACGCCTCCGGTCGGTGGAAACGGCGAATTATCGGAAAAATTTGAAAATCGCAACGAATTGCTGTAACGTTTCACTTAGCAAGAGTTTTTGTAAGTGTATTTCGGGACGCTGATTGAGCACGGCGTCTCGGCATACCTCCTTATTATGGGTGCCGGCCGGGTGGCCGGTACCAATCCCGGCAGGGTTTTAACTCCTCCTTTTACCTGCCGGGTTTTTTTTGCCAACATGACCGTAAAAAACCGCAGAAAACGGCAAAAAACGGTAATGACTCCATTGACCGAGTTCGCTAATTTTGATATGTTAATCAAACACGACGCAGGATAGAGCAGTTGGCAGCTCGTCGGGCTCATAACCCGGAGGTCGTAGGTTCGAGTCCTACTCCTGCTAGATAAAACCGAACCAGAGTTTCTGGTTCGGTTTTTTTTTGCGAAAAAGGAGCGCGTCGATGCCCTTGCTTCAAGTGTTTCTCGGCGGCGGGCTTGGCGCCGTATGCCGCTTCCTCGTCAGCAGGACCATTAATCAATTGCCGCTCCCGACGAAATTCCCGTTTGGGACGTTTGCCGTGAACATGGTGGGCTGTTTCGTCATAGGATTTCTGTTTCAGTCGATTAACGACAATCTCGTTCCGAAGCGCATTCAGCTTTTTCTCGTGACCGGTTTCCTCGGGGGCTTTACCACGTTCTCCTCGTTCAGTCTTGAGTCCGCCAACTTATTCGGCATCCGCGATTTTTCCGCCGGTATTGTCAATATGGCTTTGAGTACCATTTTGGGCGTCGTTTTCGTTTCCCTCGGGATGATGCTCGCCGCCGCCGTTGACCGGGGTCGCTAGGGCCGGTTCCCTCGGGAGAACCTCGACGAAGGCGCAGGCGAGCGGAGCGAGCTTCAGCGTTCTCGCCGAAAAGTCCGTTTTTTGGGCCACTGTCTGCCCCTCCTCTTCGGTTTTCCACCGCTTCGTTAACCCGTATTTTCGCTTTATTTCTTTCGTTCCCCATCCGTCCTCGAGGTCGGTGTCGACGAGAATGCCGTTGAGGACGATCGACCCGGACGGATGCCCGTAATCGGGTTCCAAGACCAGCTGTCGCCGGATGCGTCGATCAAGCGTAATCGTGAGCGGTTTTTTGCGATCGAGGTTGATCGCGATAACCCAAATCGATTCTTTTTTGCCCGACATCGCCCATACGCGAATTTTCGGGTCTTTCCCCGAAATTTCCGGAGGCGCGTGCACGCGCGACCCGATCAGCCGTTTCCATAAAAAACTGACGTGGTAATCCGGACGCGGCGCGAAAGTTTTTGGGTCGAGGAGACCGTAGTCCCCGCCGACGAGCGATTGACGAAATACCGCGGCGACTCCGTCATGGGCGAGAAGGGAGAGCTGGTCGAGCCACCAGGGCATGGAAATCCACGTATCGCTTAGACCGCGCTGTCCGCCGTAGAGGGCGTGCCCGATTTCGGTTACCCAGATGGGTTTGCCCTTCGCTGCGCCGGCGTCTCGCGATTTCCGTATCGCGCGAATCCTGCCGCGAATGCTGTCCATGCGACGGACGGTGAGCAGGGTCCCCTCCCGCGCCCGGCGAACGGCCACTCGGCCTCGGGAGGATTGCTGCGGGTAATAATGAAAACTGAGCGCGCCCATCGCGGAAGCCGCCGTCGAGCGGCACAGCTTCGGGATGAGGGGATTTGGCTCGCCGATTACCGGCCATACGGCCGAAGCGGGCCCGACGGCGAGCGCTTCCGGCTGGAGCCGTCCCACCAACGCGGCGAAGCGGGCGAAATCGGCCGAGTAGCGGCGGGCTGAAACGCGCCGCGCCACCCCATAAATAAACGGGAACGCGTTTACCTCGTTGCCGAACTCCCAGGCGTCGACGCGAATTTTTTTTCTGGCGCAATAATCGAAAAGAAGGGTCGCGTCGCGCTCGTCCCAATCGCCCCAGGCGTCGCGATTATCGGGGCCGGCGCCGACGGTGAAAAGGAGCCCGAAGCCCACGCGCCGCGCGAAAGAGCAAATTTCAAGCCACTTTTTTTTATTGAGCGTCGGCGCGCCGGTCACGCCCATCGCCTCGCGCGGAAGAATCTCTCCGCGCCCGAATTCGTAGTGGAGTCGATCGGCTTCCGTTCCCCCGACTCGAAGCATGGCCGGGGAGAGTTGCGCCGCCCTTCTCGCGAGCGTCGGGTCCTTGAAGTCGAGCGGCGGTACGCGGTCCTGGGAAAGGCCCTCTTTTAGTCCTTTGGTGTCGCCCCACCAGCGCCCCCCGATCACGCAGGAAATGTCGATGGTGAACGAGAGAAATCGCTCGTCAATGTCGCCTATGGCCGCGTCGCGGACGCTGATAGAATACGCTCGTTCGTGCTTCATCCGTAACGGATAGTAACGCGGCGGAACGCCGAGCGGCCAGCCCCGCAGCGCCCCTTCTGTGTTAAATTTTCGTTTACCAGGTTTCCCGGTGAATTTTACTTTCGTCGAATTTATCCAGGGCGGGTCGGTCGCCGTCGGCGGGCACTCCGATAGGAACGACGCACAACGGTATCGCCGATTCCGGGATCGCGCACTCGTCTTTCACGGCGTCAATCCTTTCCCTTTCGGGGTAAACGGCCGTCCAAACCGCCCCATAACGGAGCGCGTGAGCGGCGAGCAAAATGTTTTCGGCGGCGGCTGAGCAATCCAGCGGCCAATAGCGTTCGGCGAACTGCCCGTCCTGATTCGGCAGTCCGCACACGACGATCGCGGCGCCCGCCTTATCGAGCATTTTCGCGTAAGGCAGTCGGTCTCGAAGGCGCGCGAGCCGGTCTTTCTCGGTGACGACGACGAAAGCCCAGGGTTGGACGTTTACCGCCGACGGCGCGGCCATGCCCGCGCGCACGAGCGTCCGCAAATCCTCCTCGGGAATCCCTTCGCCGGTGAAGCTGCGCACGCTGCGGCGCGAAAGCAGTTCCTGGATGAAATTTTCGTTCCGATTATTTTTCCCCATGATCGCTCCTTCCGTTGCGTATGCATACGGTTAGATATATTATAAGCGCGCTAGGATATCGCGGCAATCGAGAATCATTCCTATAAGGAGTTTGTATGAAAGCCCTACTTTTAAACGGAAGTCCGCATCCCCGAGGCTGCACGGGGACGGCCCTGTCGCTCGTGGCAAACGAGCTTGAAGCCGCGGGCATCGGCGCCGATTTTTTTCAGCTCGATAAGAAACCGATTCGCGGATGCATCGCCTGCGGGGCTTGTTCCGACGGGCGGGGAAAGTGCGCGTTTGACGACGATCAGGCCAACCGTTTCCTCGAGAAAATGGATGAGTCCGACGCCCTCGTCATCGGCTCCCCGGTGTACTACGCCGGGGCGAACGGCGCCCTCGTGGCCTTGCTCAATCGCGCTTTTTACGCGGGAAAAAGCTTCGCCTATAAGCCCGGCGCCGTGGTCGTTTCCGCGCGTCGCGCCGGAACTACCGCGACCATCGACGAACTGTCGAAATTCCTCTCGATTTCCTGTATGCCGATCGTTACTTCGCGGTATTGGACCATGGTGCACGGCTCGAACGCCGAGGATGTCGCCAAGGACCGGGAGGGCGTTCAGATCATGCGCACGCTCGGGAAAAACCTCGCGTGGATGATGAAAAGCCTCGACGCCGGACGAGCGGCAGGAATTCTCCCTCCGCCGGAAGAGCAATGGGATCGAACCGACTTTAACCACTAATTGTTTTCGTCGCGCAAGCCTCGTCGTCGCCCGCGCGCGGCGTCTCGCTTGCGTGACCAGGTTACGGAAATATTCCCTCTCGCCTCCTATACTTAAAAACATACGGAGGCGAAACATGAAATTGTTGATTGTGGGCGGCGTTGCCGGCGGCGCCACGGCGGCGGCCCGGGCGCGGCGCGTGTCGGAAAAGGCGGAAATAACCCTGCTCGAACGCGGGCCGTACGTTTCGTTCGCGAATTGCGGACTTCCCTATTATATTTCCGGCGATATCGCCAAGCGCTCCCAATTGCTTTTGCAAACTCCCGAGGGCTTCGACAGCAGGTACGGCGTCAAGGTTCACTTGCGCACCGAGGCGGTCGAGATTGACCGCGCGAATAAGCGCGTGAAGGCCGTCGGGCCCGACGGCGAGACTTGGTTCCCCTACGATAAATTAATTCTCGCCCAGGGCGGGAATCCCATCATGCCCCCGCTTCCCGGCTCCGACGCGACGCATGCGTTCAAGCTGTGGACGGTTCCCGACGTCGACCGCATACAAACGTTCATAAAAGAATCGAGCCCAAAGACGGCGGTCGTCGTCGGCGGCGGCTTCATCGGGCTTGAGATGGCCGAGGCCTTTCACGCGCGCGGCATCGCGACCACGGTCGTGGAACTCGCGCCGCAGGTCATGGCGGTCATGGACCCGGAATTCGGCGCGCGGATCAAAGGCCGACTGGAGTCGGCCGGGCTCGGCGTCGTTACCGGCGTGGGCCTGAAGGCCGTATTGCCCGAGACGAAAGAAGTCGAGCTTTCCGACGGGAGGAAAATTCCCGCCGAGCTCGTGCTGTTTTCCGTCGGAGTTAAACCCGAGCTAACGCTCGTCAAGGCCGCCGGCCTCGCGCTCGGCGAGTCGGGTGGCCTTCTCGTGGACGAGTTTCTCCGCACGAGCGATCCCGACATTTACGCGGCCGGCGACATGGTCGAGGTCACTCAGAAAGTCTCCGGCCGAAAAGTCCGCATACCGCTCGCCGGCCCGGCGAACCGGCAGGGGCGCATCGCGGCGACGAACGCCGTGGTCGCCGCCTTTCACGCGGAGTGCGGCCCCGACTGCGTTCCCGTCGCGCCCCTACGCTACGCGGGCGCGCTCGGCACGAGCGTCGTGAAAGTTCTCGACGCGACCGCCGCGTCGACCGGATTGACCGAAAAGGCGGCGCGCGACGCGGGTTACGCGGTCGGTTCCTCCATCGTCCACAAGGATCACCACGCCGGCTATTATCCCGGCGGTAAGACGCTTTCCTTGAAGCTCGTGTACGACCGCAAGACTCGGCGGGTGCTCGGCGCCCAAGCGTTCGGCGAGGCGGGCGTGGAGAAGCGGATCGACGTCGTCGCCACCGCCCTCGCGGGAAAGCTTACCGTCGACGATCTCGCCGAGCTCGATCTCGCCTACGCGCCGCCGTACTCAAGCGCGAACGACCCGCTCAACATGGCGGCCTTCGTCGCGCTAAACGACCTTACGGGCTTTAGCCCGACGCTGACCGCTCCCGAGGCCGCCGCGCGGTACAAGCCGGAAACGGGCCTTTTGCTCGACGTTCGCAACTTGGGCGAGTTTGAGCGCGGTCACGTCTCGGGCGCGAAAAACGTGCCGGTCGACGAATTGCGGTCTCGCATCGCGGAAGTTCCCCGCGAAAAAGAAATATTCGTGTACTGCGCGGTGGGCTTCCGGGGCCATCTCGCGGTGAGGATTCTCAAGGAAAACGGATTCCCGTCGGTTTGGAACGTGACGGGAGGATATACCAGCATTCGGGCGAACGACGCCTTTACGGAGGAAAAATAATGAGCGGTATCAAGGAAAAAATTCTCGCGGGGGCGAAAATCATCGACGTCCGCACGCCGGACGAATACGCGGACGGCTGCTATCCGGGGGCGGTAAACATTCCGGTGAATCAGCTGCCGCAGCGCATGTCCGAAGTGGGATCGAAAGACAAGCCGATCGTCGTGTATTGCGCCTCGGGCAGCCGGAGTTCGGTCGCTCAGGCGATGCTGAAGGCTCAGGGCTACGCGGACGTGACGAACGCCGGTGGCCTCGACGACATGCCGGCTTAGGAGGGATTAATGAGAAAAACGAAACCGCGCGGCGCGTTTGCCGCGCTTTTGTCGGCCCTCATCCTCGTCGGCGGGGGCTGCGCGGCGGCTGAAACGTCCGGCGGTCTTATTGAGCCCGCTGAGGCGAAAGCCCTGATGGCCGCCAACGCGAAAACGGTATTGCTTGACGTGCGCACGGCGGAGGAATTCGCCGCGGGCCACATCGCCGGCGCGAAGCTGTTGCCGTACGACGCGATCGACGCCTCCTCGGCCTCGGGATCCATCCCCTCGAAAGACGTTCCGGTGATCGTTTATTGCCGAAGCGGCCGTCGTTCCGCGATAGCCGCGAAAACGCTTCGCGACCTCGGGTACCGAACGGTGTGGGATCTTGGGGCCATCGGAGCGTGGCCCTACGGCACGGTAAAGTAACGCGATAAAACGCCTCGGGTTATTCCCGGGGCGTTTTTTTTGTAGGAAGGCGCGAGATTGTCAAATTTGTCTAATTAAGAATAATTCCGATTAATTTTTCGAAATTTACCTCCGATATTCTTGACATCAACTATATATGGTGTATATTACCATACGCCGCATATATGTAGCGGTGCTTGAAAGGGGCTAAGTTTTGATAAAAAGCATTCAAAAACGGGATGGGCGCGTCGTTCTCTATGATGAAACGAAAATCGCGAACGCGATTTTAAAGGCGATGGAAGCGGCTAATGAGGGCACTGCCTTTAACGCGGCGCAAATCGCCAACGCAGTCGAGAAATCTTTGGAAAACCGATTTGGGGAAAATCCCCCAAAAATCGAGGAAATACAGGATCAAGTCGAAAAAGAGCTGATGGTCGCCGGGTTCGAGGAAGCCGCGAAACGCTTCATTCTGTATCGGGCCGAGCGGACGCGCGTTCGCGAAACGCACACGCGCCTCATGAAAATTTTTGACGAGCTGACGAATACCGAGGCGACGAAAAGCGACCTCAAGCGCGATAACGCGAACATCGACGGCGATACCGCCATGGGTACCATGCTGAAGTACGGAAGCGAGGCGGCGAAAGATTATTACGAAAAATACCTTTTGACGCCGGAGCAAAGCGAGGCCCATCGCAACGGCGATATCCATATCCACGATTTCGACTTTTACTCGCTGACGACGACATGTTGCCAAATTCAGCTGACGAAGCTCTTTAAGGGAGGGTTTTCCACCGGGCATGGGCACCTTCGCGAGCCGAACGATATTCAAAGCTATTCCGCCCTCGCATGTATCGCGATTCAGTCGAACCAGAATGACCAGCACGGCGGCCAGAGTATCGTCGACTTCGACTATGGGCTCGCCCCCGGCGTCGCGAAAACCTATCGAAAGAGCTATTTGCGCAATCTCTATAAGGGTTTCGAGCTTTTGGCGCCGGACGCGGTCGCGTCAGGCTCGATTTCTCCCGAGTCGCTGAAAGCCGTCGCCGCTGAAATCGAGGGCGAGACGGGAAAATACCCCCGCGTCACCGCCGACGCTGACTACCACGCGGCGGAAAAAACGGCGCTCGCGGCGAAAGGCGTTTCGCTTGAAACCGTCGAGCACGTTCAGGCGTTCGCCCTCAAAGAAGCGCTCGCGGAAACCGAAAAATCGACGTTTCAGGCCATGGAAGCGCTCATCCACAACCTCAACACGATGCACTCCCGCGCGGGCGCGCAAACGCCGTTCAGCTCGATTAATTACGGAACGGACATATCGCCCGAGGGACGCATGGTCATGCGGAACGTGCTCAAGGCGACGGACGCTGGCCTCGGCCTCGGCGAGACGCCCATATTCCCGATTCAGATTTTCCGCGTGAAGGACGGCGTCAATTACCGCGAAGGCGACCCGAATTACGACCTGTTCGTGCAAGCCTGCGAAGTGAGCGCGAAGCGACTGTTCCCCAACTTCAGCTTTATCGACGCGCCGTTCAACCTTCCGTACTATCGGCCAGGTCACCCGGAAACCGAGGTCGCGTACATGGGCTGCCGCACGCGCGTCATGGGCAACACCCACGATCCGTCGAAAGAGGTCGCCCCGGGGCGCGGTAACCTCTCGTTCACCTCGATAAACCTGCCGCGTCTCGCGATCGAGAGCGCCGGCGACGAAAAAAAATTCTACGCCTCGCTGACCGAACGCATGGCGCTCGTCGTCAATCAATTGCTCGACCGGTTCGCCATCCAAAGCGCGAAGCACGTGTACAACTATCCGTTCTTGATGGGGCAGGGCGTGTGGATCGACAGCGAGAAGCTCGGCTATTCCGACACGGTCGGGGAAGTCCTGAAAGAGGGAACCCTGAGCGTCGGTTTCATCGGCCTCGCGGAAACGCTCGTGGCCCTCTACGGGCATCATCACGGCGAGAGCGAAGAGATGCAGAAAAAAGGCCTTGAGATCGTCTCGTTCATGCGGAAGTATCTCGACGACGAAAGCGCGCGCCGGAAGCTTAATTTCACCCTGCTCGCCACGCCGGCGGAAGGCCTTTCCGGAAGATTCGTCCGCATCGACCGAAAGAAATACGGCTCGATTCCCGGCGTTACCGACAAGGATTACTATACGAACTCTTTCCACGTGCCCGTGCGCTTTAAAATTTCCGCATACGACAAGATCCATAAGGAAGCGCCCTATCACGCGCTGACGAACGCCGGCCATATCAGTTACGTGGAGCTTGACGGCGACACGACGAACAACGTCGAGGCGTTCATGGCCGTCATTCGCTGCATGCACGACGCGGGGATCGGCTACGGCTCGATTAACCACCCGGTCGACCGCGATCCCGTGTGCGGCTACAGCGGCATCATCGGCGAAACCTGCCCGCGCTGCGGACGCCGCGCCGGCGAGCCGGTGACGGAAGAAAAACTGCGAGAATTGCGCCTGAAGTACAAGAATATTCCCGCGCTGAAATTTTGCGATTGCTAAAAAGGAGAAAAAATGGAACCGAAAGAAATGAACCATGAGAGCGCCGCCGCGCAGTACGGAAAGGACGTCGGCTTTGAGCGCATTCGCCGGATCACCGGGTACCTCGTCGGGACGCTCGACCGCTTTAACGACGCCAAGCGCGCCGAGGAAGGCGATCGGGTTAAGCATGGCCTGTGATTGCGCCCTGGCGCCGAGCCGCGAACCCGTCGCGGGTTCAGCGCCGGCGCGCGCGACGCCGATCCCGCTGTCGAATCCGATTCTGAATCTCGCCGGTATCGTCCAGGATTCCATCGTGGACGGACCGGGAATTCGCTGCGCGATTTTCGCGCAAGGCTGTTCGCACGCCTGTCCCGGCTGCCATAACCCGGCGACGCACCCGTTTGGGATCGGCGTCGATATAGGCGTCGAAGAGATCGTTTCGCTCGTGCGGTCGAACCCGCTGGTAAGCGGCGTGACGCTTTCGGGCGGCGATCCGTTTTTCCAGGCCGAAGGATTCTCCGTTCTTGCCGCGCGGCTGAAGCGTCTCGGTTACGAGGTGGCGGCCTATACCGGTTTTACCTGGGAATCGCTGCTATCGTCGCGAGATCCGTCGGTTCAGGATTTGCTCCGCAATTTGGACATACTCGTCGATGGGCCGTTTTCTCTCGCCGAGCGGGACCTTTCGCTCCGCTTTCGCGGGAGCGGGAATCAACGCGTCATCGACGTGAAAAAAAGCTTCGCGGCGGACGCGGCGCGATCCGACGCGGTTTTCGCGCCGATTCTGTGCGCCGAGCGCCGATGGGTCGGTTAGGGGCCGCTCTCGCGGCGGGTTTCCGGTTTTCCCGTCTCCTCGCTTAGCTATCCTGCGATTCCGGGTCTTCCTTTTTCACCATGATATCGAGAATCGTTTCGTCGGTTTGCTGCATGCCTTCTGCGGCGAGCGTCCCGACGCTGCCGATCGTTTTTTCCACGTCGTTTTTGACGATGCCGTCGCCCGGCAAGAACGTCTCGCTTTCCTCGGCGAGGCAGTGGGCGAGGATGGCGGCGTCGACCGCCGACGCGATTTTCGCCGCGCACGAGGGTTTCGCGCCGTCGCAGATGATTCCCGAAACGTTCGCGAGGGTGTTCGTTATCGTCCGGCACACGCGGTCATAGCCGCCGCCGTAGAGGTACGAAATGCCCGCGCCGCTGCCGCAGGCCGCGCTCACGGCGCCGCAATACGCGGACAGTCGGCCGATCTTCGTCTTTTGGTGGATGGCGACGAGATTGCTGCACACGAGCGCGCGAATGAGCGCCTCTCGGTCTCGGTGGAGGAATTTCGCGTACTCGATGACGGGAAGCGAGACCGTCATGCCCTGGTTCCCGCTGCCGGAGTTGATGACGACGGGAAAGTCGCAGCCGCTCATGCGCGCGTCCGATCCCGCCGCCGCCGCCGCGCGCGCGCGGTTCCTCACGTCGTCGCCGTAGTGCTTTAAAAGATTCGCTCCGACGTTCGCCCCGTATGGGTGCGTTAAGCCCTCCACGGCGATGTTCGTATTGTACTCGATTTGCCTTTCGATCACGTCGCGTACGTCCTCGAGCCGAACCTCGTCCGCGAACGCGAGTATGTCGCCGACGTTGAGGCAGGTGCGGTCGCTTTGGGCATCCCCGTCTGATTTGGGGTCGAACGGCGCGTCGACGATTCGCTCGCCGTCGCGCTCGACGCGGACGATGTTCGTGTGGCGATGGACGATCTCGACGAGGGCTGAATGGGCTCCGGCACGCACGGTGATTTCGATATGAAGTTTCGCCGGGGTTTTGAGCACGCCGACCTCGCAGGCGAGTTGACCCAAATATCGTTTCGCCTCGGCTATCTCGTCGGCGGTGATTCCGGTCAGTACCTCGAGTTCTCGTTCGGCCTTTCCCCCGACGATGCCGAGCGCGACGGCCGCCTCGATGCCCTTCATCCCGCCCGAATTCGGCACGATGACGCCTTTTACGTTTTTAACGATGTTCCCGCTCACGCGAACCTCGGCGCGCTCGGGTCGCTCTCCCAGCGTTTCTCGGGCTTTGGCGGCGGCGAAGGCGATGGCGATCGGCTCGGTGCAGCCGAGCGCCGGAACGAGTTCCTCGCGCAAAATGCGCGCGTAGGCGGCGTATGTCTGTTCTGATAATCTCAAAGAAAGTCTCCCGTAACGAAGGCGGGCCAAAACCCGCAATCGTTCCATTTTATACGCTCGCGCGGAGGTTCGCAATACGCGCCCGCGCGGCGTCAGCTCACCCAAACGAGGATCGCGAGGCCGGCGAATAGGACGCCGAGCGCGATTTTCCCGAGGAAGAGATTTCGCGCGAAGAAATCGCGGACGCGGTTTAAGCCGATTCCCACGACGCACAAAACGAGGACGGTGAGGAGGGGAATGAGGAAGGCGAGATTATAGAGGATAAGCCACGCGATCGGCGCGACATTCCCGTCGGTTTGGACCATGTAGGCGATCGTCGGGAGGTAGACTTGACCCGTGCAGGCGAGCTCGAGGCAGGACACGAGGGCTCCGACGAAAAAGAGCGAAACGACGACGGCGGGACTCGCCGGCTTGCCGTCGCGCGCCGCGTCGCGGATAACTTTGTGGATCGCCTTTTTGAGCGGCGCGGGGAGCTGGAGGCTCATTGCGGACGCTTTGCCCGCGCGGGCGCGGGCCGCGTCAACGAAGGACAATACCGCGAACGCCGCAGCTAGCCCCGCGAAGGCGAATCGAAGCGCGGCCTTAACGGCCGTGAACGCGGAGGCCGTTCTCAGCAATCCGGAAACGCCGAGGCCGATCGAGAAATACGCGGCAAAAACGCCGGCGACGAAGGCGAGCCCGCAGGATAGCACGCGTTTGCGCCCGCCCCCGCGAAGCGTTATCCACGACATGAAAAAAAGCATCGTCGCGAAGGCGCACGGATTTATCCCGTCGATGAGGCCGGCGACGGCTACCGGGACGATGGCGAGGTTTTTTAGGCCCCTCGTTTTCCCCCCTTCCGGTTTAGTCGCTTCCGCGGGTCTTGACTGCTCGGGCCGATATTCGCCTCGTTGGGCAAAATATCGCAGCTCGGGCAGAAGGTTCGCTTCGATCGCCGAGTTGCCCTGGTATACGTTGTTTCCGATGACGAGAACGGGAAAAATTTTGAAGGAAAATCCCCGAGCGGCGAGCTCTTTTTCGCATTGCGCGTATCCGCTCGCTGAAAGGATGTCGACGGCCTCCGACTCTGCCCGCACACCCGCCGCGCGCTCGGCCGCGGGAAGGTCTTTCGACATAAACGAGTCGCAGTGGTCGCAGCCGATTTCGCCGTAGTACCGGAGCGAGACGGTCGGCTCGGCGGCGCTCGGTTCTGGCTGCTGCGCCGCGCACGGCATCGGGAAAAACGCGAGCGCCGCGAGGGCGAGTAGGGTTCCGATCTTCCCTCGGGAAAATGAGCGCCGCCGCGCGGCGCGGGCATTTCGTTGTTTCATTGGGGCGAGTGTAGCATGAATGGGTCTATAATGGCTTGCGGTACGTTTCCCAGTCGGAGAGGGCCTTTCCCCCGCGGGATTCGTAAAAAGCCTTCGCCTTCGCGTTCCAGCCCAACACCTGCCACTCAAGGCGGGAGCAGCCTTCCTTGATCGCGCGGCTTTCGAGCCAGGCGAAAATCGCCGTCGCGATGCCGTGCCCGCGATATTCCCCGTCGACGAAAATATCCTCGACGAAAAGACCGGGCCGCCCGGCGAAAGTTGAGTACGTGTAATACCAAGACGCGAACGCGACCGCCTTTTTCGCGGGAGCCGCGCGGCCTTCTACTCGCTCGGCGTCGCATTCGACGAGCAGCCCGTTTACCCGCCTGCGCTCGAAAAAATCGGCGGCTAAACCCTCCGGCGTTGACTCGACGCGATGCAGGAGCTTTTCGAATTCGGCGAGCTTTCGGATTAACCCGTAGAGCGTCGTCTCGTCGCCCCGCGTCGCCTCGCGAATCGAGAACCCCGGGGGAAGCGTCGCCTCTCGGCGCGTCACGCGCAGCCCGGGCATCCGGAGCAGCTTCCCGCGCAGGACTGCGGCCGCGCGAGGGCCTCGTACCATTGCTTGAGCTCGTCGATCTCCGACGCCTCTTCCTCGTCGGCCGCCTTGAGCTTCATGTTCCTGAACGCGTCGTCGATTTCGGCGGCGGAGGCGTCAAACCCGCGCTCTTTCATCGCGTCGTGAAAAAATTCGGGACTCTCGATGCCGTATAGGCCGTACCGAAAGTCTGCGTCCTCCTTGCATCGCTCGATAAACCGAAATGCGTCATTCATCGCCATGGCGTTCTCCTTTTCCCTTTAGTCCGTATTTCGCGACCCGCAGTCCCATGATCCGCTCCGTGACCCCGAGCCGCTCCGCCGTCTTCGCGACGTTGCCGTCGCATTTCTCGAGTTCTTCCCTAATGATTTCGCGCTCGTAGGAATCGAGCATTTCCTTGAGCGAGCTCGTGCGCGGCGCCTCTCCTTTCTCGACCGAGTAAATGCTCGGCGGCAAGTGGTAGGCGTGTATCGTGTCGGTCGTCGCGAGGATGACCGCCCGCTCCATGCAATTCTCGAGCTCGCGCACGTTTCCGGGCCAATCGTAGGCCATCATCAGATTGATGGCCTCGGTAGTCATTTTCCGAATTGTTTTCTGGTGTTCCTTGGAATACCGCTCGATGAAGTGATTCGCGAGAAGGACGATATCGGTCTTTCGCTCGCGAAGCGGCGGCACGACGAGGGGGAAGACGTTCAGCCGATAATAGAGGTCTTCCCTGAACCGCCCCTGCCGGATCATTTCCAAAAGGTCCCGGTTCGTCGCCGCGACGACGCGAACGTTGACGGAAATGGTTTCCGACCCGCCGACCCGCTCGAATTCGCGTTCCTGCAGCACGCGAAGGAATTTCGACTGAACGCCGATCGGCATTTCGGCGACCTCGTCGAGGAAAATAGTCCCGCAGTTGGCCATCTCGAACCGGCCCTTGCGCATCGTCGTGGCGTCCGTAAACGCTCCCTTTTCGTGCCCGAATAATTCGCTTTCGATGAGAGACTCCGGGATAGCGGCGCAATTCACCTTGACGAACGGTTTCCCCGCGCGCGGGGACCCGTAGTGGATCGCGTGGGCAATTTTCTCCTTACCGACCCCACTTTCCCCGAGCAACAGCACGGTGGCGTTCGTCGGGCAAACTTGCTCGATCTCTCGGTACAGCGTGCGCATGATTTTCGAGTTTCCGATGACGTTCTCCGGCCGGTAGCGCGTTTGCAGTTCGTCCTGAAGCCGAGAGTTTTCTTCTTTAAGCCTATCGAGCTCTTCCTGCGTCACTTGGCGCAAGCGGACGGCTTGGCTAATGGATGCGGCGACGATGGAGAATAGGCGAACGAGGGCCGCGAGTTCCGAGGGGCTTTTGCGCGTGATGTCGATGCCGATGGCGCCGATGACTTCGTTTTCGGTCTTGATCGGCACGCAAACGAAGGAGATATCCTTCGTGTCCAGCCGTTTGCGGGCTCCCGTTCGGTCGAGAAATAGCGGTTCTTCGGAAATTCGCGGTACCGAAATCGCGGTTCCGGTTTCGATGACCCGGCCGGTAATGCCTTCCCCGGGGCGATAGTGCCCGCGCTCGACTTCCCGCTTGTCGTAACCCCAGGCTTCCTCGATGGCGATGTCGCTCGAGTTTCTATTGAGAATGGTGATGGTCCCGCGCAAAATTCCGAGTTGGCGGGCGATGGTATCGAGAACGGCGGGGAGAACCGCCTTTACGTCGAGGCTCTCGGCGAGGATCGTACCGATGTCGTAGAGGAGTCGTAATTCCCCGAGTTCTCGTTCCGCGTTATACGTCGCGTTCTGCGGGGAAGTTTGATTGTTCGCGTTACGAGTCCCGTCCATGCCGATCCTTTGTCTGAATCGCGGTATCGAACCCGGTAAAGCAAAGGTCCGCCCGATGAATTCCAGACCTTTCTGTATAATTATACCGCGAATATGGTAATTTCTGCATATTTTGTCAAGAATAGTGGCGCGGATATTTAAAAAAAGATTCGTGAAGTAGAAATCATACAAAAATGTAGGATAAAAACTTGGCTTCCGACAAAAATGTCGGCGCATAATTTTCCTTCGTAAAAAAGTTAGTTATTTCAAACAACAAGAAAATCCTTACAAAATCGAGCTTTGCGGCTTTTCGGTTATTCTCGGGATTTGATTGGCACGGTTTTTGCTTAGTTAAGGTATCAGATCGCTGAATCTGAAACTTAGCTGTAGGAGACGGAAGATGCGGAAAATCGCTATTTACGGTAAGGGCGGTATCGGGAAATCCACCACGACTCAAAACACGGTCGCGGCGCTCGCCGAGATGGGACGGAACATGATGATCGTCGGATGCGATCCCAAGGCGGACTCGACACGTTTGATCTTGAACGGTCTTGCCCAGAAAACGGTACTCGATACCCTCCGATCGGAAGGCGAGGACCTGGATCTCGAGGACGTCGTTAAGGTCGGCTTTAAGGGAACCCGTTGCGTCGAATCGGGCGGGCCGGAGCCGGGAGTCGGCTGCGCCGGTCGCGGTATCATCACCTCGATTAACCTGCTTGAGCAGCTCGGAGCCTTCGACGAGCAGTACAAGCTCGACTACACCTTCTACGACGTTCTCGGCGACGTCGTGTGCGGCGGGTTCGCCATGCCGATCCGCGACGGCAAGGCCGAGGAAATCTACATCGTCTGCTCCGGCGAGATGATGGCCATGTACGCGGCCAACAACATCTGCAAAGGCATCATGAAGTTCGCCGAGGCCGGAACCGTGCGCCTGGGCGGCCTTATCTGCAACAGCCGCAAAACCGATCGCGAGGACGAGCTCATCATGGCGCTCGCCGAAAAGCTCGGAACCCAAATGATCCATTTTGTCCCGCGCGACAATATCGTGCAGAAAGCCGAGATCAACAAAAAGACCGTCATCGATTTCGACCCGACCGTCAACCAGGCGGACGAATACCGTAAATTGGCGAAAGCGATCGAGGTTAATAAGAATTTCGTGATCCCGAAGCCGCTGGCCATCGAGGAACTCGAGAAACTGCTCATTGAGTTCGGCATCGCCGACTGACCTCCCGTTTATAAAACGGAAAAACCAAAGGAGAACGGAAATTATGGTAATGATCAGGGCGATAATCAGGCCGGACAAAACGGACGCGGTGATGGCGAAACTCATGGCCGAGGGATTCCCCTCGGTGACCCGCATGAACGTCTCGGGACGCGGAAAGCAGCGCGGAATCAAGATCGGCGACGTGACGTACGACGAAGTGCAGAAAGAGATGCTCATGATGGTCGTGAAGGACAAGGACAAAGACTTCGTCGTGAAGACCATCGTGGAAGAGGCCCGAACCGGCTCGAAAGGCGCGTTCGGCGACGGAAAAATTTTCCTTTCTCCCGTGGAGGAGATGTACACCGTCAGCTCCGGCGTGAAAGAGACGAGCGCGGAAGAGTGACGGCGATCGGTCCCGGTCATCATCTTTGCGCCATCAATGGCGCGCACAGGAGTAAATTGTGAAAGAAGTCATGGCGATTGTCCGGATGAACAAAATCAACCAGACAAAGCGCGCGCTGAGCGCGGCGGGCATCACGTCCCTCCACGCGAAAGACTGCCTCGGCAGGGGAAAGGGCGTCGTGGAGATGCTCCAGCTCGGCGGCGCTGAGAAGGAATACGAGGAAAAGATGAACGAGCTGGGTAACGCCGGCCGCCTCATCCCGAAGCGGATGATCTCGGTCGTGGTTCCCGATCGGCTCGTCAAGAAAGTCGTCGAGACGATCATCACGACGAACAAAACCGGTAAGTCCGGCGACGGGAAAATTTTCGTCATGCCGGTGATGGAATCCATCAGGATCAGGACCGGCGAGACGGGCGACGAGACGCTCGACGAATAGGAGACGCGAACGATGGCAGACCAAATAACCGAAATTGAAGCCGAGGAATTCAAGGCCGACGTGCTTTCGAAATACCCGGCGAAACTCGCGAAAAAGCGGGGCCGGCAATTCGTCATCAACAAGATTGAAAACGGCGACCAGGTTCCCGAGATCCTCGCGAACACGCGAACGACGCCCGGCATCATGACGATGCGCGGCTGCTCGTACGCGGGGTGTAAGGGCGTCGTTCTCGGGCCCACGCGCGACATTTTGCAGATCACCCACGGCCCGATCGGCTGCGGTTTCTACAGCTGGCTCACCCGGCGCAACCAGACGCGGCCGGAGACCCCGGACTCGACGAACTTCATGACCTACGCGATGAGCACCGACCTCCAGGAAGACGAGATCATCTTCGGCGGCGAGAAGAAGCTCAAGGCCGCGATCGACGAGGCCGTGGCGATGTTCCACCCGCGAGCGATCGGGATTTTCTCGACCTGCCCCGTCGGCCTCATCGGCGACGACGTGCACGCGGTCGCCCGCGAGATGGAGGCGAAATACCCGGACGTGAACATTTTCGGGTTCTCCTGCGAGGGCTATAAGGGCGTAAGCCAATCGGCCGGGCATCACGTCGCGAACAACAAGGTGTTCACCGACGTCGTCGGCCTCGACGACACGCCGAAAGAGGGAAAGTTCCGCTTTAACATCCTCGGCGAGTACAACATCGGCGGAGACGCCTTCGAGCTCGAGCGGATCGCCGCAGACTGCGGACTTACCCTACACTCGACGTTCTCCGGAAACTCGACGTATCAGGACTTCATCACCGCGCACACGGCCGACCTCAACACCGTCATGTGCCACCGCTCGATCAACTATCTCGCCGAGATGATGGACAAGAAATTCGGCATTCCGTGGTTCAAGGTCAACTTCGTCGGCGCCGAGGCGACCGCGAAATCCTTCCGCAAGATCGCGGCATTCTTCGGGGATTCCGAGCTGATCGCCCAGACCGAAAAGGTGATCGAGGAGGAAATGAAGAAAGTCAACGCGGTTCGGGAAGAGGTGAAGGCGCGCTGCCAGGGAAAGACGGCGGCGCTCTTCGTCGGCGGCTCTCGCGCCCACCACTATCAGGAACTTTTCGACGAGATCGGCATGGTCACCATCGCGGCGGGCTACGAGTTCGCGCATCGCGACGACTACGAGGGACGCAAGGTTCTCCCGAGCATCATCGTCGACGCGGATTCGCGCAACATCGAGGAACTGACCGTCGAGAAGGATGCCACGCGCTACAAGCCGCGCAAGAGCCCCGAGGAAATCGAGAGGATGAAAGCCTCGGGATTCAAGTTCGACGATTACGACGGCATGATGCCCGAGATGAAGGAAAAGGCTCTCGTCATCGACGATATGAACCACTACGAGCTCGAGAAACTCATCGAGCGGTTCAAGCCGGACATTATCTGCGCGGGCATCAAGGAAAAATACGTCGTGCAGAAGCAGGGCATTCCGATGAAGCAGCTTCACAGCTACGACTACATGGGCCCGTTCGCGGGATTCGAGGGAGCGATCAATTTCTATCGCGAGATTGACCGACTCGTCCACAGCAAGGTGTTCCCGCTGACGAAAGCCCCGTGGGAATCGAGCCCCGAGCTCTCCGCGAGCTACGGCTGGACGAGCTAGCCCCAGGAGGAAACAAGATGCTTTTACGACATACACCCACGGAAGTGAAGGAGCGCTCCGCGCTCACGATCAACCCCGCGAAGACTTGCCAGCCGGTCGGGGCGATGTACGCCGCGCTCGGCGTGCACAAGTGCCTTCCGCACAGCCACGGCTCGCAGGGCTGCTGCGCCTATCACCGCAGCGCCCTGACCCGCCACTACAAAGACCCGGTCATGGCTACCACGAGCTCTTTCACCGAGGGCGCGTCCGTGTTCGGCGGGCAGGCGAACATTCTCGAGGCGATACAGAATATTTTCAACCTGTATAACCCGGAAATCGTCGCCGTCCACACGACCTGCCTCTCGGAGGTTATCGGGGACGACCTGACTCAGATCCTGAACAAGGCAAAGTCCGACGGGAAAATTCCCGAGGGGAAATTCGTCATCCACGCGAACACGCCGAGCTTCAAGGGCTCGCACGTCACCGGTTACTCCGCGATGGTCGCGAGCTTCGTTCAGCACTTCGCAGAGACGTCGGGTAAGAAGCTCAAGCAGATCAACCTGATCCCGAGCTTCATCGAGCCGAGCGACATGAGCGAGATCAAGCACCTCGCGGAACTCATGGGCGTGCGCTACGTCATGCTTCCCGACACGTCCGACGTGGTGAACGGCCCGATGGACGGAAAGTTCCGAATGTACCCGAAGGGCGGCACCACGCTGAAGCAGATCAAGACCATGGGTGACTCGGTTCGCTCCATCGGCCTCGGACGCACCGGGTCGATGGCCGCGGCGAAACTGCTCGACACGAAGTGCAAGGTTCCGTACGACCTGCTTGACCTCCCGATCGGGATTAAGGCGACGGACGCCTTCGTCGACGCGCTTCGCGTAGCGTCGGGGGTTTCCGTTCCCGAGACGCTGATGGTGGAGCGCGGCCAGTACCTCGACGTGATGCTCGACATGAACCAATACGTCTCGGGGAAGAAAGTTTCGCTCGTCGGCGATCCGGACACGCTCATCGGCATGGCCGCCTTCTGCGCGGAAAACGACATGCGCGTCCTCCACGTGGTGAGCGGCACGGCGCCGGGACCGAAGTTCGAGCGCCGCATCAAGGAACTGTGCGGCGAGGACGTGAAGGTGAAAACCGGCCCGCAGGCGGACATGTTCTACTTCCACCAGTTGGTGAAGAACGAGCGGCCCGACCTCATTTTCGGGAACACGTACTGCAAGTACATTTGCCGCGACGAGGACATCCCGCACATTCGCGTCGGTTTTCCGATTTACGATCGCGTGGGCCATTCGTACTTCCCCGTGACCGGATATCGCGGCGGCCTCCGGCTTCTCGAGCGCGTGCTCGACGCCGTGATGGACCGACAGGATAGGGACGCGGTCGAGGAAAAGTTCGAGCTCGTTATGTAACTCAGCGCGGGGCCGGCGCGACAGCCGGCCCCCGTTCCGGGAGAGCGCCTTCGGGCGCCGTTCAGCGCGTGTGGGGCCTTGCGCCCCGAGGAGAGCCAGGCGATGATCGAAATTCTCGAACAGAGAAAGCAACAGGTTTTTGAGAAAGGAAAGGACGGCCACAAGGTCGAGTGCGGCAAGGCAAGCGTCGCCGGCTCGGTGAGCCAGCGCGCCTGCGTGTTCTGCGGGTCCCGCGTCGTGCTGTACCCCATCGCCGACGCGCTTCACCTAATTCACGGGCCGATCGGGTGCGCGGCGTATACGTGGGACATTCGCGGTTCGCTTTCGAGCGGGCCGGAGCTTCACCGCATGAGCTTTTCCACCGATCTCCGCGAAAACGAGGTCATTTACGGCGGGGAGAAAAAACTCTATCAGGCTCTTACCGAGCTCATAGACGCGTACGCGCCGAAGGCCGCGTTCGTGTACTCGACGTGCATCGTCGGCCTTATCGGCGACGACGTCGAGGCCGTGTGCGCGCGGGTCGCGCGCGAGAGGGGAATACCCGTCCTTCCGGTACATTCGGAAGGGTTCAAGGGGACAAAAAAGGATGGATACCGCGCCGCGTGCGAGGCGGCCTTCAAACTGACGGGCAAGGATAACGAGACGCCCGTCTCCAAATTCAGCATAAACATACTCGGCGACTTTAACCTCGCCGGCGAGACTTGGATTATAAAAGAATATTACCGCCGCATGGGAATCGAGGTCGTGTCGTGCATAACGGGAGACGGCCGTGTCGCCGAGATCGGGCGGTCGCACCGGGCCGCGCTCAACGTCGTGCAGTGCTCGGGCTCGATGACCTACCTCGCTAAAATGATGAAGGACTCTTACGGCATCCCGTTCAAGCGCGTGTCGTATTTCGGCATCGAGGATATGTCCCAGGCCCTGTATGACGTCGCCTCTTTTTTCGAGGAACCGGAAATAAACGCCGCGACCGAGCGGCTCGTGTACGACGAGGTATCGGCCCTGCTTCCCGACCTCGCCGAATACCGAAAGGATCTCGAGGGCCGCAAGGCCGCCATTTACGTCGGCGGCTCGTTTAAGGCGTTCTCGCTCGTCAAGGCGCTTAGGCATCTCGGCATGGATACCGTCGTCGTCGGTTCGCAGACGGGCTCCGAGGAAGACTACGACTACTTAAAGGAAATCACCGACGAGGGCACGATCATCTGCGACGACACGAACCCGCTCGAGCTTTCGCGGTTCATACTTGAAAAGGGCGCGGATCTCTTAATCGGCGGCGTGAAGGAGCGGCCGATCGCCTACAAGATGGGCATCGCGTTTTGCGACCACAATCACGAGCGGAAAGAGGCTCTCGCCGGTTTCGAGGGAATGAGGAATTTCGCGCGGGAGGTTCATTCCTCCGTGATGAGTCCCGTGTGGAAATACTCTCCCGCGCGGATTCGCGCGCGGGCCGCGCTTGAGGCGGAAGGGGGCGCGCTATGAGCGAATTGAACGTAGCCGTCCGCGCCGAGCCGAGGCCGTTCGCCTCGACGCGTAATTCCTGCAAGCTCTGCGCCCCGCTCGGCGCCTGCATCGCCTATCGCGGCGTCGAGGGGTGCATCCCGCTCATTCACGGGTCCCAAGGCTGCTCAACCTATATTCGCCGCTACGGAATCAGCCATTTTCGCGAGCCGATCGACATTGCGTCCTCGAACTTCACCGAGTCTTCGGCTATCTTCGGTGGGCGCTCGAATCTCGAGACCGCGCTCGATAACGTGACGCGCCAATATCGGCCTAAGGCGATCGGCATCACCTCGACTTGCCTTTCGGAGACGATCGGGGAGGACGTGCGGATGTACCTTACCGATTACATGAAAACCCGCGATCCATCGACGGTTCCGGTCATCGCGTATTCGTCGACGCCGAGTTATCGCGGGTCTCATATGGACGGGTTTCATGAGGCAATTTACGCGATCGTGAAAAGTCTCGTTCCATCCAATGGCGCCGCGAAAGCGGAGCCGAAAACCGCGGAAGGAGCGACCGGAAAATCCCGGGTGAATCTCATATCGGGTTTCGTTTCGACGGAGGACCTGCGGGAATTGCACGACATCCTCTCGTCGTTCGGCGTCGATTACACATTGCTCCCCGATTATTCCGAAAGCCTCGACGGAGGCTCGTGGGCCGAATACCAAAAACTTCCCGAGGGCGGGACGCCGATCGCCGATATCCAGGCGATGGGCGAGGCCTCGGCCACGCTGTATTTAGGCAAGGCCGTCGCCGACGATCGGAACGCCGGAGCCTATTTGGAAAAAGAGCGCGGCGTCCAGAATTATCGGCTCGAACTTCCCGTAGGGATCGAGGCGAGCGATCGCTTCTTCGAAGCGCTCGAGCGCGTCACCGGCAAGAAAACACCTGCACGATGGATTCGCGCGCGAGGTCGGCTCGTTGACGCGTACATCGACGGCCATAAGTACGTATCGGGCAAGCGCGCGATCGTCTACGGCGACGAGGATTTCGTCGCTGCCATGGTTTCGTTTCTCGACGAGATGGGCGTCGTTCCGGTAATCGCCGCGACGGGCGCACCTTCGCCCCGGTTCGCGGAGCGTATCCGTTCGCTGACGCGCAATTCTCGTAAGCCCTGCGTAGTCATGCCCGACTCCGATTTCGCGACCGTTCTTGAGGCGGCAAAGGACTCTGCGGCGGATTTCGTGATCGGGAACAGTAAGGGCTACTATCTCGCGCGCAACCTCAAGCTGCCGATGGTCCGCGTCGGCTTTCCCGTGCACGACCGCATGGGCGGTCAAAGAATCCTGCATCTCGGGTATCGCGGCGCGCTGAGCCTCTTTGACTCGGTGTGCAACGAATTGATGAGACAAAAGCAAGAAGCCGCGAAAAGCGGGTATACCTACATCTGACGCTGGCAAGGAGAATGACTATGGATTTCGCGAATCACCCCTGCTTCAACGCCGAAGCTCGCCATAAGACCGGGCGCATCCACTTGCCCGTCGCCCCGAAGTGCAACGTGCAGTGCAATTTTTGCGATCGGAAATACGACTGCGTGAACGAAAGCCGGCCCGGCGTCGCGAGCGCGGTCCTTAAGCCCAACCAGGCGATCGACTATCTGACGTCCGTTCTCGGCAAGATAGACAACCTCGCGGTAGTTGGGATCGCCGGTCCCGGCGACCCGTTCGCGAACGCGGACGAGACGATCGAGACCATGCGACTCGTTCACGCGAAGTATCCCGAGAAAATCCTTTGCCTCGCGACGAACGGGCTCGGCCTCGCCGATCGCGTCGACGAGCTGAAGGGACTGAACATCTCGCACGTCACCGTGACGGTGAACGCGGTCGATCCCGAAATCGGCGCGAAAATATACGCGTGGATACGCTATGGGCCGCATACGTACCGAGGGGTCGAGGGCGCGCGCGTCCTGCTTGAGCGGCAAATCGAGGGCGTAAAAAAACTGAAGGCCGCGGGCATCACGGTTAAGATAAACACGGTCGTGATTCCCGGGATCAACGAGTCGCACGTTCCCGAGATCGCGCGGCGAATGGGCGAGCTCGGCGCCGACGTGCAGAACTGCATTCCTCTCATGCACGTCGAGGGCACCGCGTTCGAGGGCGTTCCGTCCCCCGAGCCGGGCTCACTGCAGGCGATGCGCTTCGAGGCGGGAAAATCCCTGCGGCAAGTTTCCCACTGCGCCCGCTGTCGCGCGGACGCCGTCGGGCTTCTCGGCGAGCAAAACGGCGAAATGATCCAAAGGCTCCTCGCGGACGCGACGAAATCCGGCCCGACGGAGACGAGACCCTACGTCGCGGTCGCCTCTCGCGAGGGCCTATTCGTGAATCAACACCTCGGCGAGGCGACGGGCCTCTGGGTGTACGCGCTTGAGGACGGAAAAATGAAACTCGTCGATCGGCGACCAACCCCGTCGCCGGGCACGGGCGACCGCCGGTGGCTCGACCTCGCCGATTCCTTTTCAGATTGCTTCGCGATTCTCGCGAGCGGCTTCGGCAAGGCGCCTGAGGCCGCGATCGGCGGCAAGGGGATCGCTCTCATCGCGGCGGAATGCCTCATTTCCGACGGGGCGGGAGCCTTGCTCGACGGGCGCGAGATGCCGAAAGTCTTTTTGCGCGCCGGGGGGGCATGCGGTGCGGGATCGTCCTGCGGCGGGACCGGCCTAGGCTGCGCGTAATTCGTCATTCGCCGGGCGTGGGTCCCGGACGTTATAAGGTTTGAAAGGAGTTATCGAACATGAAAAAGCCTGCCCATCACGTGCTTGTGTGCGCGTCTTTCAGGATGTCTGGCGAACCGCAGGGAGTTTGCCATAAGAAGGGATCCACGAGTTTTTTGCAGTATCTTGAATCCGAGCTTGCGGATCGCGGCCTTGACGTCGCAGTCTCGACGACCGGTTGCCTCAAGGTGTGCGACCGCGGTCCCGCCGTCGTCGTGTACCCGGAAAATTGGTGGTACGGCCACATCGATAGCGAGGAAGCGATCGACGCGGTCATCGACTCGATCGAAAGCGGGGTTCCCGCCGCCGATTACGTAATCGCGTAAACGTCGCGGCGTCGCCGCGTGTTTTTTTCTTTCCTCCTTACTTTTATTTAAAAATCTCTTTGTCCCGACCCGAAAGCTCTCCCGGGTCGGGACTTTTTTTCGCGGCGTGATAAGGCCGCGCGTCGCGGAATCGCGGACGGTATGTCCGATACGCGCGCATTTTTTTCTTAGCGGGAATTCTGTCGTCGCGGCGACGCGGTAGGCTTAAGCCTTAGGGGCGCAGGAGGAGAATTTTATCCGATGGGAGGCAGAGCCGACTGGTTCTCTCGAGCGGAAGGTGATCCCCGCTTTCTCGGTACAGCGCCTTTCGGCCGTCGCGATTACCGCCCGCCGCGTTTTCCCCGGTAAGCGCCGTCACGTATTCGGTCGAGAAAAACGGGGATTCGCTTCGGTGATCCACGGAGAACTCGAAGCAGTTGACCGTTTCCCCCGGCAGGGCCGGCCTTATATGGTGGGCGCGGATTCCCGCGTGCGTGAGGCCGTCGGGGACCGCGTCCTTCGTCATGAGCGTCACGCCCCAGTCGGGAACGTCGACGAGCTTTTCCCCCGCTTTATTCGCGGTGGCTATGTTTTTGCACCCGGTCAATCGCGCCGCGGGAACGGTTCTCGGCTCGGCGAATACCTCGTCGCGCGAACCCGCCCGCGTGATTTTTCCCGCGTCGAGCACGATCATCCGCTCGCAGAAGCGAAACACCTCGTCCCTGTCGTGGGACACGAAGAGGATCGTTCCGGGGAATTCCGTGAGCGATTGCGACAGCTCGTCCTCGACTTGCCTCCTGAGGAAGGCGTCGAGCGCGGAAAACGGCTCGTCGAGAAGGATGGCCCTCGGGTCAGGCGCGAGCATGCGCGCGAGCGCGACCCGCTGCTGTTGCCCGCCGCTCAGCTGCGACGGGTAGCGGTTCACGAGATCGGCGATGCCGAATCGCTCGAGAAGGCGAGCGGTTTTCTTTCGTTGCCCGTCGCGGCCGATTTTCCCGTTCGTGGACAGGGCGATTCTGAGATTTTCCGCGACGGTCATGGTCGGGAAGAGCGCGTAGTTTTGAAAGAGGTAGCCAGCCTTGCGCTTGCGCGGCGGTAAGTTGATCTTTTTCCCCGCGTCGAAAACGGTTTCCCCGTCGATGGAAATAAAGCCGCGATCCGGCCGTTCGATGCCCGCGACGCTTTTTAGCGTCATGCTCTTGCCGCAGCCGGAAGCGCCGAGTATTCCGATGCGTTCTTCCCCGGCCGAGAAGGCTACGTCGAGGGAAAATTCCCGAAACTCCTTATATATGTCGACCGTCACGCTCATTTTCGCCGCCCTCCCGTGGTGTTCATTAAGGCGACGACGGAGAACGAGATGAGCACGATGATGATTACCCATTTAAGCGCGCCGATCATGTCACCGCCCTCGGCGGTGAAATAGATAGCTACCGGGATCGTCTGCGTTCGGCCCGGGATGTTTCCCGCGATCATCAGCGTCGCGCCGAACTCGCCGAGCGCGCGCGCGAACCCCAATACCGTTCCCCCAATGATTCCGGGCCAGGCCATCGGTATAAGTATTTTGAGGAAAATGACGAACTCGCTCAAGCCAAGCGTGCGCCCCGCGGCGACGATCGCGGGATCGATTTGCTCGAACGACGCGCGCACCGTTCGGTATATGAGCGGAAACGCGACTACGGTCGCGGCGATGACAGTCGCTTGCCAGGAAAATATGACCCTGAAGCCGATGGAGAGCAGTAATCGCCCGACGGGGCTATTGCGGCCGAATATTAATAGAAGGAAAAAACCGAGAACGGTCGGGGGCAATACCATCGGGAGCGTGAAAAATCCGTCAAGTATCGCCCGTGACTGTCCCCGCCGCCGCGCTACCAAGTGCGCCGCCGGTATCCCGAAAAGGATCGCGAAGCCGGTGCCGACGAACGAGGTCTTAATCGATATGGCGAGCGGTGACCAGTCCAATTTTTTTTTATCCTTACTTCGCTATCGCGAAGCCGTATTTGACGAACACGGCGCCTGCGTCGGGGCCCGAAAGCCAATCGAGGAATTTTTTCGCGACTTCGGGATTCGCGCTTGTCTTTACGACGGCGGCGGGATACACGACAGGGGCGATGGACCCGTCCGGAGCGGCGGCCGCGACGCGTACCGATTTGGACGTCGCCGCGTCGGTGGCGTACACGGCGCCGGCGTCTACTTCGCCCGACTCGACGTAGGCGAGCACTTGGCGGACGTCCTTAGCGTACACGGACTTCGCCTTAACCGCGTCGGCGATGCCGAGAGAGGTGAACGCCTGCATGGCGTACTGCCCGGCGGGGACGCTCGCCGGCTCGCCGATGGCGATTTGCTTAATCTTGTCGGTGGCGGCGTCCGTGAAGGCCGATATGTCGGTTTTGTCCTTGGGGGTCACGAGCACGAGCGAGTTCACGAGCATGTTTTTCCGCGTTCCGGGCAAGAGAAGCGATTGGTCGTCGAGGGCCTGCATCTGCTTCACCGCGGCGGAAAAAAACAAGTCCGCCGGCGCGCCCTGCTCGATTTGCTTTTGAAGGGAGCCGGACGACCCATACGTCGGCGTGACGGTAACCGACGGTTCGACCGTTTTATACAGGGCGATAAGCTCATTCATCGCGTCGGTGAGGCTCGCGGCAGCGGATATGATGATCTCTACCGGCTTCTGCTCCGTTTTTTTTGCCTCTTGCTTGCCTCCGGCGAAAGCCCCGAGCGACAGCGCGCTGAACGCGGCGATGGCGATGATTTTGTTCTTCATTATTTACCCCCTTTTTCTATTTCGGGCCATGCGACCCGAAAAAAAAACCGCGCTATTCCGGAAGGAACCGCACGGCTTTGTTGATGGTGGCCCCATCTTAGGTATCCTCCTCGGTAAGGTCAAGGACGTTTTTGTAAAAATATGCAAAAAAATTTCGCTAAATCGCATAAATATTGACTTTTTTTCTTGGATGCGCCTATGGTTGCGGTATGAATACCGAAATAAGCGACTGGGAACAATTTTATGCCGATGGCGTGCGGTATCATCGTACGGCGAACGGTAGCGTTCGTAGACCGAAGGTTTTCACGCCCTTGTTGATCGAGAACGTCGCCGCCATGGGCATCGAGAAATATTTTATGGCGATTTTCATGCATCGAGGTATGTTGCCGAACAATCATACGATGCTCGATTTTATCGAGGCTGCGAAAACCGTCCTAGATCTGCCCCAAGAAATCGTAGAATCCCTTACCTACATGGATTCCCTTCAGCGCATATGCTCGCTTGAGACCTATTCGATAATCCCTCCCTCGACGGACGACGTGCCGCGGTTTATAGCCGCGATAGACGCGGTCGCGAATTTAGCCCGGCGCGAGCTCGGTCCTCCGCCGTCCCTGGACTGACATGGCGTCGGTCGGGCCAGAGCCTCGCCGCGTCCGCGTTCTCGACGCGACCTTGCGCGACGGCGATCAAGCCGCGGGCTTCGCGTTTTCGGTCGACGATAAATTGCGAATCGCCCAAGCTCTCGCGGGATGCGGCGTTGACGTGATCGAGGCGGGTTTTCCCACGTCGAGCCGAATCGAGGCCGACTCGTGCGCTCGCATCGCCGACTGCCTTGCCGAAGCGCCGAACGCGCCCTCGATATCGTTTCTTTGCCGCCCGTTGCCCGACGAGATTCGCCGGACCGCGGAGGCGTTTGGGAAAAACGCGCGGAGCGTGATTCATCTGTCCTTGCCGGTCAGCGACGGCCACATTCGCGCGAAATTCGGCGGCGACCGCGCGGACGTTCTCGCGCGCGCGGTCGCCGCGTCGCGCGTCGCCCTCGATTTCGCCTCGGAGGTAGAGATCGGGGCCGAGGACGCCACGCGCGCCGACCGCGGATTCCTCGCGGAATATTGCGACGCAGTCACGTCTTCCGGCGCACGCGTCGTCAATATCGCCGATACCGTCGGCCGAGCGCTTCCCGACGAATTCGCCGACCTCATTTCCTTCTTGATGCGAAATGTCCCGGCCTTCCGGGCGGGAACGGCGATCGTCGGCGTTCATTGCCACGACGATCTCGGGCTCGCGACCGCGAACACGATCGCCGCCGTGGGCGCGGGATGCGCCCACGTCGAGGTTACCTCGCTCGGGCTCGGCGAGCGGGCGGGGAACGCCTCCATCGAGGAATTCGCCGCGATATTGGCGGTGCGCGGGGAACGGCTTCGCGCGGTATCAGGCCTTGATGCGCTCGCACTTGGGGACTTATCCCGCCTCGTTTCGTCCCTGTGCGGGCTGTCGATCCCACCATTTAAAAGCGTAATCGGCTCGAACGCGCGCGCGCACGCCTCGGGCATCCACCAGCAGGGAATGTCGCGCGACCCGACGACGTATGAAATTCTCGGTATCGAGCGATTCGGCGGCGCGCCCGAGCGCGCCGTCCTCTCGCGGCATTCGGGAAAATCCGGCGTCGACCGGGCGTTGCGCGAGTGGGCCGCGCTGTCGGTTCCCGAGGAGGATCGCGTCGCATTAATCGACGCGGTAAAGGCGAGTCCCGACGACGCGGGCCCGACCTTCGGCGTCACCGACTTTCTCTTTCTGCTCAGGGCCCGTGGCTTGATCGACGCTCGCCTCGTCCGCTTGATCGGCGTTCGTTCACGACTTTCGCTCGGCTGCGTTGAGTTTAATTGCCGCTTTGAGACGGCGGGGCCTGGCCGAAGCGCCTTCGGGGACGCGGACCGTCGTACCCGCGGGCGTCGCTCGGGTCGGGGAATGACCCCCCTTGACGCCGCGCTTGATTTCGCGAGTCGCGCGCTCGGCGCCGAGTTTCGCTCCGTGACCCTGAGCGAGTCCGCGTTCGCCTCGCGAGGAAAGACCCGGTATCGCGTGTACGCGGAATTCTCCGGAGCGCGGTTCTCGGGGGAAAAGTTCGCCGTCGAGCGCGTCGGCGCCGACCGCGAGCTCTTAATCGTCTCTGCCGTTCTCGACGCGGTGAACGTCGAGCGGTGCCGCGTTGCCTCGCTCTCGGGGTTACCCCCGGATAATTCGTATTGACCTCGCTCGCCGCGAGGCCGTATTATAACGCGGGCACGGTTCGCGCGCCGTCGCCCGTTTCTTCCCCACAAAACACCGGCGCAATCGGAGCGATCATGGCAAAAAAAACCGTTCTATACCTGTGTCTCGCGCTCGCTGCGCTCTCAGGCGTTTCCGCGCAAGTCACCGTGGCTTCGTCCATCGCGATGCACGGCGTCCCGAAATATCCCGATGGCTTCGCTCATTTCGATTACGTGAACCCAGCCGCTCCCAAGGGAGGGACGCTTCGCTCGAGCGCGATCGGCACGTACGACAACTTTAATCGTTTCGCCGATCGCGGCGTTCCCGCGACGGGAAGCGGCGCGTATTTTTACGACACGCTCATGACCGGTTCGCTCGACGAGCCTGAGTCGTATTACCCGCTCGTCGCCGAGAAAATCGAGTATCCCGCGGATTTTTCCTGGATTATCTTTCACCTAAACCCCAAGGCGCGAACCCAGGACGGCGCGAAAATAACCGCGGACGTCGTGATTTTTTCCTTTGAGAAATTCATGACCGAGGGCGTGCCCCAATACCGCCTGGCCAATAAGGGAATTACTGCGGTCGCCCTTGACCAGCAGCGCGTCAAGTTCACGTTGCCTCAAGGGGATAAGGCACTCGCGCTCGGTCTCGCGACGCTTAAGATTCTGCCGAAGTCGTTTTGGTCCACCCACAAGCTTTCCGACCCTTTTACCGATATCCCCGTTGGCTCGGGTGCGTACACGGTAAAGAACTTTCGGATCGGACAGTACCTCGAGTACGAGCGGGTCCCGAATTACTGGGGAAAGGACCTTCCGGTAAACGTCGGCGTGAATAATTTTGATCGCGTGCGGTATGACTATTATCGCGACTCGACCGTCGCCTTCGAGGCTTTCAAGGCCGGTGAGTTTGACTTTTACGAGGAGTCGGTCGCGAAAAATTGGGCGACGATGTACACGGGAAAGCAGTTTGACTCCGGTCAGATCGTCAAGGAGCTGATATCGGACGAAAGTCCCCACCTTTTTCAGGCTTTCGTCTTCAACGTACAGCGACCGTTCTTCTCCGATCGCCGCGTGCGCGCCGCCTTGAGCTACGCGCTTGACTTCGAGTGGCTGAACAAGAATTATTTTTACGGACAGTATACTCGGTCTCGCTCGTATTTCAACAACACCGACTACGAGGCGAAGGGCCTTCCTTCGGCAGACGAGCTTGCCGTGTTAAATCCGATCAAGGATAAAATACCGGCCGAGGTTTTCACGAAAGAATATCAGCCGTCGTCGACCGACGGCTCCGGAAATATTCGCGTTCAGCTCAGGCAGTCGCTCGCGCTGCTGAAAGAGGCGGGATGGGAAATCGGAAAGGACGGAAAGCTCGCGAACGTAAAGACGGGTGAGCGCATGGCCTTTGAGCTTCTCATCTACAGTCAAACGACCGAGCGCATCGCGACCTCGCTCCAAAAGAATCTGGAGCGGCTCGGCGTTACGATGACGGTACGCCTGGTCGACACGACGCAATTCACCAAGCGGATGAGATCGCTCGATTACGACATGATTTGGGACGGCTATCCCGCCTTTTTTTACCCATCAACCGAGTTGCAGCTGTTGTGGCGATCCGACTATATCGACTCGACGTATAACCTCGCGGGAGTGCAGGACCCGACGATCGATTACTTGATCGACGGCATCGTCGCGCGCCAGGAGGACGAGAAAGGGCTTCTGGCCTGGGGCCGCGCCCTCGATCGCGTCCTGTGCTGGAATAATTACGCGATCCCGATGTGGTACATGCCATCGCATCGCGTCGCGTACTGGAATAAGTTCGGGAAGCCGAAGACCGTCCCGAAGTATGACATGGGTGTCGATACTTGGTGGGTTGATACCGCGAAGGAAGCGAAGCTTCCCAAGCGATAGGCGGAACCGATGGCTCGATATATACTCAAGCGTTTGCTCCTCATCATCCCAACCCTCTGGGCGATCGTCACCGTCAATTTCTTCATCGTGCAAATCGCGCCTGGCGGTCCGGTCGATCAGGCGATCGCGGGCTTGCGCGGCCTTGGTACGGGCGGCCCGCTTGAGCGGGTTACCGGCCAAGGCGGCGATCTCGGTCCCTCGGGCGGGGACTCGTCGCTCGGCGGCGGCGACCCTTCATCCTCGTACCGAGGCTCTCGCGGGCTCGACCCGGAAGTCGTCGCCGCCATTAAGCAGCGGTACGGCTTCGATAAACCGCTTCTCGCTCGGTATTTCGACATGCTGCGCAAGTACCTCACCTTCGATCTCGGCGACAGTTTTTTCCGCGGTAAGAGCGTTCTCTCCCTTATCGGGGAATGCCTGCCTGTCTCGGCCTCGCTCGGGCTTTGGAGTACGCTTATCATTTACGCGGTATCGATACCCTTGGGCATTCGCAAGGCCGTGCGGCACGGGAGCGCGTTCGACGTGTGGACGAGCACGGCCGTCGTCCTGGGGAACATGATCCCGACATTTTTGTTCGCCATCATCCTCATCGTTTTTTTCGCCGGGGGGAGCTTTTTTCGGATATTCCCGCTTCGCGGCCTGACGTCCGCCGACTTCGACTCGCTCAGCGCGATGGGGAAAGTCGGCGATTACCTGTGGCATATTTGCCTCCCCGTCGTCGTCGAGGTGATCGGCGGATTCGCGACCCTGACCATGCTCACGAAAAATTCCTTCCTCGACGAGATCGGAAAGCAATACGTGATGACCGCGCGGGCGAAGGGGCTTTCCGAGAAAAAAATCCTCGTCGGGCACGTGTTTAGGAACGCCATGCTCCTCGTGATCGCCGGGTTTCCCGCGACGTTCATCGGCATGTTTTTCACCGGTTCCGTCCTCATCGAGGTTATCTTCTCCCTTAATGGGCTCGGACTGCTTGGCTTCGAGGCGACGATGCAGCGCGATTATCCGGTCATGTTCGGGACGCTCTACGTGTTTACCCTGCTTGGACTCGTTCTGTCGCTGTTGAGCGATCTCACGTATACCCTCGTCGATCCCCGCATCGACTTTGAAAGGAGGCGCTCATGAGACTCTTCTCACTTGGCCCCCTCGGGCGCGAGCGATGGCGGCGATTCAAGGCGAACAAACGGGGCTTCGTTTCCTTGTGGGTCTTTCTCGCGATTTTCGTCGCAAGCCTTTTTTCCGAGCTTATCGCCAACGACGATCCCCTCCTCGTGATGTACGGCGGGCGTCCGTACTTCCCCGTTTTCGCGCGGTATTCCGAGACGACGTTCGGCGGCGACTTCGAGACGGACGCCGATTATCGGGACCCGTACGTGATTGACCTAATCGAGGAAAACGGCCTCATCGTGTGGGCGCCCATTCGTTTTTCGTACGACACGATCAATTACGACTTGCCCTCTCCGGCGCCTTCCGCCCCCACGAAGGAGAATCCCCTCGGGACTGACGAGCAGGGAAAGGACGTGCTCGCGACGGTGCTGTACGGTTTCCGGGTGTCCGTGCTGTTCGGCCTGACGCTCACGGTTATTTCGTCGATCATCGGCGTGGCCGCAGGCGCCCTGCAAGGCTATTACGGCGGCGTCGTCGATATCGTCGGCCAGCGATTCATCGAGGTTTGGTCGGGAATGCCGACCCTGTTCATGCTCATAATCCTTTCGAGCGTCGTTCAGCCGAATTTCTGGTGGCTCCTCGTCATCACCGTTCTGTTCGGCTGGATGGGGCTCGTCGGCGTCGTTCGCGCTGAGTTCTTGCGCGCGCGCAACCTTGAGTACGCGCTCGCCGCTAAGGCCCTCGGCCTCCGCGATTCGGTCATCATGTTCCGGCATATACTGCCGAACGCCCTCGTCGCGACGCTCACTTTCATGCCGTTCATCCTGTGCGGATCGATTACGACGCTCACCTCCCTCGACTTTCTCGGGTTCGGACTTCCGCCCGGCTCCCCGTCGCTCGGCGGGCTTTTGGCCCAAGGCAAGGAAAACCTTCAGGCTCCCTGGCTCGGCATTACCGCCTTCGCCGTCCTCGCGGGAACGCTAAGCCTTCTCGTGTTCGTCGGCGAGGCGACCCGCGACGCCTTTGACCCCCGGAGGCAATCATGAGCGAGCCGCTGCTTGCGGTACGCGACCTTCGCGTCGCGTTCCGTTCCGGAAAGGATTTGCGGGAAGTCGTTCACGGCATCGACCTCTCCATCGCGGAAAACGAGTCTCTCGCCCTCGTCGGCGAGAGCGGGTCGGGAAAGACGGTGACCGCGCAGTCGATTCTCCGCCTTTTGCCCGATTCCCTCGTCTCGTATCCCTCCGGCTCGATTAATTTTCGCGGTCGGGACACGCTCACTCTGTCCGAGTCGGGCTTGCAGTCCGTTCGGGGAGGTGAGATCGGCATGGTCTTTCAGGAGCCCATGTCCTCGCTCAACCCGCTGCATACCGTCGGGAAACAACTTTCGGAAACCCTTTTCTTGCATAGAGGCCTCGGGGTGGCGGCCGCGCGGCCGAAGTGCCTTGATTGGCTTTCGCGCGTGGGGCTCGCGGACCCGGAACGGAAATTCGCGGCCTATCCTCATCAGCTTTCGGGGGGCGAACGGCAGCGCGTGATGATCGCCATGGCCCTCGCTAACGAGCCGAAACTCCTCATCGCCGACGAGCCGACTACCGCCCTCGACGTGACGATTCAGGCGCAAATCCTCGAACTCCTCAAAGCCCTGCGATCGGAATTGGGCATGTCGATTTTGTTCATCACGCATAACCTCGAAATCGTTCGTCGCGTGGCGGATAGGATCGCGGTCATGCGCGACGGGCTCATCGTCGAGGAAGGTCCGTGCGCCGACGTGCTCTCTCGCCCCTCCCACGAGTACACGAAATCCCTCGTGTCCGCGGAACCCAGCGACACGCCCCCTCTTGGGGATAATTCCCGGCCCGCGCTCCTTGAGGCCCGCGATATGAAAGTGTGGTACCCGGTTTTTTCCGGGGGGCTCCGCAGAAAAAAAACTTTCGTTAAGGCCGTGGACGGCGTCGAGCTAACGGTCCGAGCCGGCGAGACTCTCGGTGTCGCCGGCGAGTCCGGCTCGGGAAAGACGACTCTCGGTAAGGCGATACTTCGCCTCGTCGCGAGCGAGGGCCTGATAACGATCGATGGCGCTAGGGTTGACTCGCTTCGCGAGCGAGAGCTTCGGCTGATGCGCATGAAAATGCAAATCGTATTTCAGGACCCGTTCGGGAGCCTCAATCCCCGCATGACCGTCGAGTCGATCATAGGGGAGGGCCTTTCGGCATTTGGGACCCCGGCCCGCGCGGAAGTCGAAGAAGCGGTAGTCGCGGCTATGCGCGACGTGGGGCTCGACCCCGCGATACGGTTCCGCTATCCGCACGAGTTTTCCGGCGGGCAGCGCCAGCGCGTAGCGATCGCGCGAGCCCTAGTGCTCAAACCGCGACTGCTCGTGCTCGACGAGCCGACGTCGTCGCTTGACCGGACGATCCAATTTCAGGTAATCGCGCTTTTGCGCGACTTGCAGGAAAAATACGGGATGAGCTACGTATTTATCAGTCACGACCTGAAAGTGCTCAAGTCGGTTTGCCACGAGGTCGCGATCATGAAAGCGGGAAAAATCGTCGAGACGGGTCCGACCGCGCGCGTGTTCGATGCCCCGCGCGAGCCGTATACCCGCGAGCTCATATCGACCGCGTTCGGCCTTTCGTGAGCCGCGACCGTCGAGTCGTTCGTTTCGGGGGCGTTTGAGGGGGATCTTCCCTAGGGCCGTACCCGCGCGAGATATATGCGCGCGGAGCCCTCGTGCGAGGAGTAATAGCTTATCCATAGAACGCCGCGATGGAAAACCATGCCGGGGTAGCCGCAGTCGTCGCCCGAAGGCAGAAACGCGAGCGGGACGAGCTTCGAGCGGGTCATCGCGCAAACGGCTACGGTTGGCTTATCACCGCGCCACAGCCGCGTCGCGGCGACGAGCCTACCGTCGGGAAGCTCGATGAAGTTCGGCCCTCCGACGCGTTCCGCCGTTTCCTTCCATTTCCACGAACCATAGGGGAACTCGCTCGTTCCTATCCACGCGAAGCCGTTTCCTTCCTCCCGGCGGACGAGGGCGATTGCCCGAGGCTTCGCGCAAGCGCTCGATTTTCCCCTTAAAAACCTGACGGTGGCCTCGTTCGGGAGACCCGGCACGGCGAGTTCCGCGCGCTCGGCCCAGGAGCGCCCGCTTTGGCTTTCGAGGAGATGCACGGTCCATCGGCGACGCTCGGGCAGGCGGTAGGTCACGCCGTAGCTCATGCCGCCTGAGCGCTCGACTTGCCAAAGCCAATCGCCCTCGACTCCCACGGTGACCGCGGCTGTCCAGGTCTTTCCGTCGACCGACCGTCTCGCCTCGGTGTGCCGCCCCTCGGATTTTCCCTCGCGAATTTCCGTCGCCCCCATGAAGATGTCGAGAGTCCCTCCCGGACCGGGCGCGAATTTCGGGTCGCGAAAATCGAATCGTCGGGAGGAAAACAGCGCCGTCGATTCCCACGCGATCCCGTCCCTCGACGAAAGGACGCGCACCTTGCCGCGGCACAGCGCGTGCCGTTTTCCCTCGCGAAAGGCGCAAAGCCATAATCCGCGATAGCGGGTGAGGTCGGTGAACGCGCAGTGAGGCGCGCCGTTCCAGATCATCGACGTCGAGAGAATCTCCGGTTTTTTCATGCGCCAATACTATCACGAACGCGGCGATTCGGTTGAGAACGTCGACAGTCGGTGATAAAATATTTTCCCGGGGGGGAATGTTCCTGGATGTCGGACGAATTGAAAGTTATCGCGCGCATTAGAACCGATTTTCCGACGAAATTCGGCGTCCCTCGACAGAGCGGCCTCATCGATTCGCTCGTCGGGACGATCGAGTTCGAGGGGGAATTCCGCAACCCCGACGCGGTGCGCGGACTCGAGGGTTTTTCCCATATATGGCTCATTTGGCGATTTTCCGAGACCGCGCGAGCCGAATGGTCGGCGACGGTGCGGCCGCCGCGCCTGGGCGGTAACGAGAGGGTCGGCGTTTTCGCGACGCGTTCCCCGTATCGCCCGAATCCCGTCGGTCTGTCGTCCGTTCGCCTGCTTGAGGTATCGCCGAAGGGTCCACGCGGCCCCTTCCTTCGCGTAGCCGGCGCGGACCTCGTCGACGGGACGCCGATTTACGACATCAAGCCGTATATTCCGTACACGGATAGCCATCCGGACGCGCAAGCGGGTTTCGTAGACGAGCGTGCCTTTGATCCGCTGGAAGTCATCGTTTCCGACGCGCTGCTTTCGACGGTACCCGACGAGTCGCGCGAGGCCCTCGTTGGCGTGCTCGCGCGCGACCCTCGGCCGCAATACCAAGGGGATCCGACGCGCGTGTACGGCCTCGAATTTGGGCCTTGCGAGATAAAATTCACCGTTGAGGGCCGGTCTCTAACCGTCGTTTCGGTCGCGCCCCGCGCTCTGGATCGTTTGGGGGAATCATGAAGCTAATACGCCTGGTCTCAGTCTCGTCCGTCGTCGCGTCGGCTCTTCTCGCCGTCTCGTGCCTTTCCACGCTTGAGTCGGCCGCGGCCGTATTTTCGGGGGATTCGGAAAGGATAACGGACGCGGACGCCTCCAAAGCCATGCGCGACGCGCTGGTCGAGGGAGCGAGCTCGGCCGCAGCAAAGCTCTCTCCCAAGGACGGTTATTTCGGCGACGCGGCCGTCAAGATTCTTTTTCCGCCGCAGGCAAAAACCGTGATCGACGCCGTCGAGAAAATTCCCGACGGGCGCCGTCTCGTCGACGACGTCGTCTTGCGCCTAAACCGCGCGGCGGAGGAATCCGCGCGCGAAATCGAGCCAATTTTCGCCGACGCCATCGGAAGCATGACGATTTCCGAAGCTATCGAGATTTTGAAGGGAGGCGATACGTCGGCGACGGAATATTTGCGGAAAAAAACCGGCGATTCCCTTTCGGCCGTGTATCGGCCGAAAATCCAGTCGTCGCTCGATAAGCCGCTCGTTGCCGGTGTGTCCGCGCAAAATTCGTGGGATCGCCTCATCGCGGCGTATAATAAAGCCGGGGCCGTCGCAAACGCCGCCGCTCGTCTCGCGAAGAAACGGGAGCCCATGCCGCCCGTCGAGGTCGATCTCGCTTCGTACGCGACCGAGCGGGCGCTTGACGGGGCTTTTTTGAAAATGGCCGACGAGGAGCGCAAAATCAGGGCTAATCCCCTCTCGTACGCGTCCTCCATGATTAAAAAAGTCTTTGGCGCGCTCAAGGACGGAAAGCTGTGATTCGCGCGAACGGAAATTCGGTATGCTATATACGCTGACGCTGCTTTTGCTCGCGACGTTTCCCCCGTTTTTTTTTCTCGCTCGCCTGCTCGTCGCCGATAGGCGCGAGCCGGAACCCCTTGAGATGGTTTTATTCACGCTCGCGCTGGGGATAATCTCGACGCTCCCCGCTTCGTTCGCGGAGCGCGTGTTGGGGTCTCTGCCTTTTTTCGCGCCGACTGTTCCCTTTTCGGCGATTATCACCGCCTTCGTCCGCGTAGCGCCGATTGAGGAAGCGTGCAAGCTCGCGGTCGTGCTTCTCTTCGTTTGGGGTAACGAGAATTTCAACGAGGAAAACGACGGAATCGTTTACGTCGCGACGAGCTCGATCGGCTTCGCGCTTTTCGAGAATATCCTCTACGTCCTTTCGAATGGGTTCGGCGTCGGCGTGCTGAGGGCCGTCACTTCGATACCCTTGCACGCGTTTTGCGGCGTGTTGATGGGCTCCTGCGTGGGGCGCGCCCGTTTCGCCCGAACGCGCGGCGCGGCGGCGGCGCTCGTCCTTCGGGGGTTTGCCTTAGCCTGGTTTTTCCACGGATTATACGATTCTCTCGCGCTTTCCGGCTCCGGCTTCCTCGCCCTCGTCGGCGCGCTGGTCGTCGCGCTTACGTTTTACGGGAATCGTGCCATCGCTCGGGGCAGGGCGCTTTCCCTGGCTCGTTGGGCGAACCCGGCGGCCGCGCCGACGATCCGACTTGATCCCTCGATCGATACGTTTTCCCGGGCCGTGGCGAAGTATGGCGCGAACCGGGTGGGCGTCGACGAGCTGGGCCGCGCTTTTTTAAAGCCCGAACGCCAGACGTGGAAGGCGATAGCCTCACGGACTCTGTTCCTGGGATCCCTCATCGTCGCGGCGCTTATGTCGAAGTCGGTCGACGCGCAGCTTTCCTCGAGCCCGGCGCTTTTCGCCTCACGGGTGTGCTTCGCGATTCAGACGCTCACCGTACCCGTGATGCTTGGAGTGTTACTCGAGCTTTCGTATCAGCGCCGCCGCTCGCGGCCTCACTATTTTTCTCAGTAGCTTTCAGGCTCTCATCAATTCGTCGATCTTTTCCCGCAGGTCCCGATATCGTATGGGCTTTGACAGATACGCGTCGCAACCCGCGTCAAGTATGCGCCGCTCGTCGCCGCTCATCGCGTGCGCCGTAAGCGCGAGAATCGGAGATCCCCTCGTTCGATCGTCTTCCTTGAGTACCTTCGCCGCCTCAAGGCCATCCATCCCCGGTAGCTGTATATCCATAGCGATGAGGTCTGGTGGATCGCCCCGTGCCAACTCAATGCCCTGCTCCGCGGTCGTCGCCTCGACAACCTCAAACCCCCATTCCTCAAGGAGTAAGCGCACGAATTTCATGTTGCTGGGATTATCCTCGATTACGAGTATTTTTCGCATTTTTTTGTCCCCTCTCGTTTACGGCCCTGCGAACCTCGTTCAGGAAAATCTCGGGATTGAAGTCCGTTTTTTCGATGATCCGGACGACCTCCCCGTTGAGTCGGTTTCGGTCGTCTTCCGTGATTTGCTTCGCCGTTACCACGATTATGGGTATGTCCGTCGTTCGCTTGTCTCGTGATAAAGCCTCCGCGACGTCGAACCCATTGATGTCGGGCATCATGAGGTCGAGTACGATCGCGTCGGG
>QKAR01000009.1 GCA_003246335.1 Spirochaetales bacterium
TTTTCCGGCGGCGGAAACAAAGGCTGCATAACTTTCGAGATCGCCCAAATGGTGACGGTCATTCCGATGCCCGTCGAGCAGCCGGTTTTTTTCGGCGCGCGCGCCGGTTTCGCGCTCTGGGTAGATCCCTCGACGAAATAACGGTTTATCCCGCCGCGGGCTCGCTTCGCGGCGGGGCATTCCTCAAAACGTCGCTCTCTTGAGAAAACCTCGGTAAACCGGTACTATACGGGACATACGCACACACGGAGTTTACCATGTTAGACAAGATGAGAAATATCGGGATCATGGCGCACATCGACGCCGGAAAGACGACGACGACGGAGCGCATCCTTTTTTATACCGGAAAAATTCATAAAATCGGCGAGATCGACGACGGCGAGGCGACGATGGACTGGATGGCGCAGGAGCAGGAGCGCGGCATCACGATCCAGAGCGCCGCGACCACGGCGTACTGGCGCGACCACCAAATCAACATCATCGACACGCCCGGCCACGTCGACTTTACCGCCGAGGTCGAGCGTTCATTGCGCGTACTCGACGGAGCGGTCGCCGTGCTCTGCGCGGTCGGCGGCGTTCAACCGCAAACCGAGACGGTCTGGCGCCAGGCCGACCAGTACAAGGTCCCGCGCGTTTGCTTCATCAATAAAATGGACCGCGTCGGCGCCGACTACTTCGGCGCGATGAAGGACGTAACCGAAAAATTCGGCGCGGCCTGCGTGCCGCTCCAAGTGCCGATGGGCGAGGGCGCGGACTTCGAGGGCGTCATCGACCTCATCGAGATGACCGAGATTCGCTGGGATCTCGACACCGAAGGCGAGAAGTTCGCCGTTGCGCCGCTTACCGACGCCTGGCGCGCGCTCGCCGAGGAATGGCGCGAGAAAATGCTTGACGCGGTATCGGCGAAGTCCGACGAGATTACCGACCTCATCCTCGACGGCGCGGAAATCCCCCCCGCGCTCATTAAAAAAGAGATTCGCCGCGCGACGATCGCGCGCGAGTTCGTCCCGGTCCTGTGCGGCGCCTCTCGGCGCAACCAGGGCATTCAGCCGCTCATCGACGCGATCGTCGACTACTTGCCCGCGCCGGACGAAGTTCCCCCGGCGGTCGGCTTTCACGTTAAAAAGGAAAGCGAGGTCGACGTTCCCTGCAAGACCGACGGCGTACCGCTCGGGCTCGTGTTTAAAATCCAATACGACCGCGAGGCCGGCGCGCTTTGCTACGTGCGCATGTACTCGGGAAAGATCAAGACCGGCGACCAAATTTTCAACGTCGGCAAAAAAAAGCGCGAGCGCGTGAATCGCATTTTGCGCATGCACTCGAACAAGAGCGACCCGATGGACTCGGTCGAGGCCGGCGACATCGCGGTGTTCATCGGCCTCAAGCTCGCGCAGACCGGCGATACCGTCGGGAGCGAGGGCATGCCGATTCTCCTCGAGAAGATGCATTTCCCCGTGCCCGTCATCTCGGTATCCATCGAGCCGAAAACCATGAGCGAGCGCGATAAGCTCAAGGAAACGCTCGAGATTCTCGCGCGCGAGGACCCGACGTTCACGAGCCGGGAGGACGGCGAGACGGGGCAGCTCATCATTTCCGGCATGGGCGAGCTGCATCTCGACGTGCTCGTCACGCGCATGATCGACGACTTCAAGGTCGCCGCGCGCGTCGGAAATCCTCAAGTTACCTACCGCGAGTCGGTGACGGCGACCGTCGAGCGCTCCGAAACGTTCAGCAAAACACTTGGCGGCAAGGACGTTACCGCCGGCGTGACGCTCCGCGTCGAGCAGCTCGCGCGCGGCAGCGGCAACCAATATCGCTCGGCGGTGAAGAAACCCGGCGTCCCGGACGAAATGTTCGACGCGATCGCCGACGCCATTAACGGCGCCTTCGCCTCCGGCATTCAGTACGGCTACCCCTGCGCCGACGTGGGCGTTACGCTCATCGGCCTCGACTATAGCGAGCTTTCGTCCACGACGTTCGCATTCACTTCCGCCGCGGCTCTTTGCTTCGACGAGGCCTGCCGCGCGGCGGGGCCCGAGCTTCTCGAGCCGGTAATGAACGTGGACATTCTGTGCCCGAAAGATTTCGTCGGCGACGCGATGAGCCAAATCACGCAGCGCGGCGGTCTCATCTCGAGTCTGGAATCGAAACCGTCCACCGAGGTCGTGCACGCCCAGGCGCCAATGGCGAAAATGTTCGGCTTCTCGACGTCGCTTCGTTCCGTCACCCAGGGGCGCGCGTCGTTCGGCATGACGTTCTCTCATTACGAAGTCAAAAAAGGCGGACTGGGAAACGCGTATTGATTTCTAGCCCGGCGCGATTTTTTTTCCGCTGGTTAACAGTGTTTTTCTTTCCGTTTCAAACGAAAACCCGATTCCGCCGAATCGGGTTTTTTCGTTATTTTTTAAGTTAAAAAAGAACGGCGAAATGGCAATTTAGGAAATCTTTCTTATACTTTTACCTATGGGAGCAATAAAAAAAATAACGGTAGCGGCGACGGTTTTCTCGATCGCGTCCGTCGCGTTTTTCCTTCTTTCGGGTTTTTCGCCCTTGTCGTTGCCGTTCGCGTGCATGGTGGCGAGTGGGTTGCTTTGCGCGGTCGCGACATGTATCCCCTGGGGGCAATCGCGATCGGTCGACGTTTCCGCGACCCCCGTCGACCCCGATCCCCCGCGCACGGGAGGTCTTTCCGACGTTCCCTCCCTGCTGAGTTCGCTTCGCGACGGCGTTCTTTCCGTGGAGCAGAACCGCGACGACTTTATGCGCTTTCCCGCGGTTTCCGAGATTTTCGCGTCATCGGACGCACGAGAGCTCAACCAGAGAATCCGAGCGGCGGCGTCGCGCATTGATCGCGCGGAGCGGGTTCTCGGCGCGCTGTCCGACCGCGTGCTCACCGATAGCCTGATCCTGCTTCCGTTCGCCGACGCGATCGTCGCCTCCGTTCCGTCGAAAACCGAGGAGGCGACCATGACCGTGCTCGATAAATTCATGGTCGCCCGGGAGGCGTCCGCGGGCGCGGCCGAGTCCGCAAAAAAAATACGTGCGGAAATCGGCGAGGGGAGCGATCGCTCGGCGTCCTACGCCGCGAGCGTTTCGCGCGAGGCCATAAAGAAAGAGCGCGCGGCAATAAAGGAACTCGTCTCGTCGACGCAGGAAAACCGGACTCAACTGAGCCGCATGAGCGAGGAGATATCCGCGGGGCTCGATCTCCTCAAGAGCATTTCCGAAATCACGGAACGCGCGAAACTCATCGCCTTTAACATGTCGATCGAGGCCGCCCGCATCGGCGAAAAAGGAAAGGGCGTGAAGGTCATCATCGCCGAGCTTCATCGCCTTAACGACAGAACTTTCGAGTTTTCCCGCCAAGTCTCGGACCTCCTCAATGGCTTTCGTCAGCATACGACGCGCCTGGTCGAGGCCGTTGAGGAAAAGTCCCTTTCCGTCGCCAAGGAAGTCGAGAAGGACATGGAGTCGACCGAGACGGCCGTCGAACGACTCATAGAGGCGTCTTCGCGCACCGAGGCTTTCGCGAACGTAGTCGCGGGAACTTCCGAGGAGATCGATCGGGACCTCGACGGGGTTCTTGAGTCGATGCAGTTTCAGGACATAACGCGGCAAATGATCGAGGGCGCCGTGAATATTTTGCGGGAGCTGAGGAATACGCTGGACGATTGCCTTGAGCGAAATAACGTCGATATTGACGTGAATAAAAAGAACGAGAGGTTTAGCGAGATTAGAAAGTCGTTATTGGATAATGCCAAGACGCAAGGCGAAAAAGACGCGATACTGGAGGTAAGGCTATGAAGTTTCTTTCTGTGGACGATTCATCAACGATGCGGAAAATCGTGTCTCTCGCGCTTAAGGGGGCGGGACACACGGTTGACGAGGCCGAGAACGGAAAGCAGGCGCTCGAGAAGCTTAAGGGGATTTCCGTCGACTGCATCCTTCTCGACATCAATATGCCGGAAATGAACGGAATTGAATTCCTTCGCGCGCGAAAATCCGTTCCCTCGATCGCGAACGTTCCCGTTTTCGTGCTGACGACTCAGGACGAGGAAGCTCTGCGCAACGAGGCTATCTCGCTCGGAGCGAAGGGCTTCATCGTGAAGCCCTTTCAAAAGGAAGCGTTGCTTTCCGTCGTTAATAGCGGTATCTAACCGATGTAAGCGTCGCGGTAAGGGATTTCCCTTCCGCGTCGAGAACGACGCGCGCGGCCGTTTGACCAATCGGCGATTCGGCGATATACAGAAGACGAGGCAGTTCCAGCTGGATGGTCGTGTCTGAGCCAAAATATGACGACAGGAACGAACCCGTGATTACGTTCAGCATCTCGAGAATTGAATCATCCGCCAATTTTTTTTGCTCGCTGATCGGAACGTCGCTGAAGAGCGTGTCGATGATCCGATCCCTAATTGCTATATCCATTACGAGCTCGACCCGGCAGGATAACGGCATGAGAATGTCGATGATCGCGCAGCGTTTATCGTCGGGTACTGGCGTCCCGGGCCTAATAAACGGCTCAAGGCCGCTTTCCGTCGAAACCTTGGTAGCGTCGATGAACGACATTCCCGCGAACGCCGATATAACAGATTCCGCGAGCAGGTCAGCCGCTTTCGTCCCTTCAAGGAATTCCGTCATTGTGAACCTCCGAGCGCTTTCGTAATTTTTTCCGGCGATACCGGCTTTTTTATCACGCTAATTACCCCAAGCGTTTTCATCTCGCTCTCGACCGTCGCGTCCGCGATGCTCGAAGTGATGACGATGGGAATTTGCGACGTGTCCCGTTTATTCTTCAATAGGCGAACGAAAGTTTGCCCGTCCATTTTCGGCATGTTGATGTCCGAGACGATCAAGTCGACGGTTCGTTCCCCGTCCAGCACCGTTAGCGCGTCGATGCCGTTCTCGGCGTTCAGGAATTCGTCCGCCTCGACCCCCGCCATCTCGATGCACCGTTGGATTATCATACGCGAGGTCGTTGAGTCGTCGACGATCAATACGGATCTGAAATGTTGCATGGTTTCGTCTCCTAAATATCCCACTGTTTGCTGCCCGACGAGATGGTCGTCGTTCCGTCGACGACCCGCACCGCGACCGTTCTGCTTATTTCGCCGCCGGTGTCCTCGGCGATTGCCCCGAGGGAGCTTCGCCAAAGTATGCGCTTTGCGGCCAAAAGATTCCTTTTCCCGATGTCGAAAATACCCTTGTCGTCCATCACCGCTGCGCCCCCGGCGAGCTTCACCCGGACGTGCGCCCGCACCGTGCCTCGGCGCTTCATTTCCTCGATCATGAGCGGCAAGCCCGTGTCCGCGAAATAGCCGGGAAGCTCCCTCGATTTATTAACGTCTATGCTGGAGTCGGGGAGGGCAATGTGTATAAGCCCCGCGATCCCGAGTTTTACGTCCAAGACGATGACCGCGACGCAGGATCCGAGCGCGTACGTCTTGAGCACGTCGTCGGGGTCCGAGGAAACGGCCCACTCACCGATACCGATGTTAACTACGCCCATACGTCACTCCTGTAGAGGGTTTTCTCTCAAGGCACGAAAGAATGGCGCCCGCGATTCCCTCGATTGGCACAAGCCGCTCTGCGGCGCCGTTTTCCCACGCTTCCTTCGGCATTCCGAAAACGACGGAGCTGTCCTCATCCTGCGCGAGGCATCGAGCGCCGCGTTTTCGCATTGCGAGCAAGCCGTTCGCGCCGTCGCGCCCCATTCCTGTCAACAGGCATCCTACCGCGCGGTCTCCCGCGTGTTGCGCGACGGATTCGAAAAGAACATCCACCGAGGGGCAATGACCGGAAACTTTTTCGCCGTTTCGGCAGCGGATTTTCCATGATCCGGGATTGCCCTCGACCGTGCATTGCAGTCCGCCCGGCGCGATGTATAACGTGCCCTGCGCTATGGGGTCTCCATCTTTTGCCTCCAATACGGTGACCTCGGAAATCTTGTCGAGGGATTCCGCGAACAGGCGCGTGAAAACCGGTGGCATGTGCTGAACGACGACGCCGCCGGGCGCGTCTTTCGGCAAACGAGGGATTATCGCGTTCAGGGCCGCCGTCCCGCCGGTTGAGGCGCCTATTGCGATAATCCGATTCTCAGAATCCGCCTCGCGGCGTATGCGCTCAACCTTCGCGATCGTTTGTTTTGTCGGTATCTTCGCGACGTTTGCTTGCGCCGCCGCGAATACGCGGTCGGCAAGTTCCGCGATCATTGCCTCGACTCCGCCGAAATCGCGCGCGTTGGGCTTTGAAACGACGTCGATCGCGCCCGCTCGCATTGCCTCAAAAGCTCGCATAGATCCTTTTTCGGCAGTGGACGATACGATGACGACCGGTATGGGATACTGCGCCATCAGTTTTTTCAAGAAAGAGATACCGTCAAGCTTCGGCATTTCAATGTCGAGCGTCACGACGTCGGGTCTGAGGAAGACGATTTTATCCCGCGCAGAGTACGCGTCGGTTGCCTTGCCCACGACTTCGATTCGCGGGTCGGCGGAAAGTCCTCTCTCGAGTAAATCCCTCGCGAGGGCAGAATCGTCGACGATAAGAACTTTAGGTCTTGATTCCGTCATCATTCCTTGGCCCTCCCTAACCTCTTAACGTCGGTTCCATCGACAAGCAATAGCGTATCGTCCTCGAATCTCGCTTCGAAGGCCATCCACTCGGACTGGGCGGGCAACTCTCGCGTATTGGGCGTCGCGCCAGCCTCGGTGAGGCTTTGGTACCCGAGTATCGGAAGGACCGCGATCGATTCGTCGCGCAATTCGTAGAGAAAGGCGAGCCGTAAACGGTATTCGAATCGAATTGGCTCAGTATGGCCCTCGGGAAGAACGTCCGCCGCGATATCGACGCGTTTAACGCAGACGTCTTTCATGAATTGAAACGTGGCCTCGTATTCCTCTCTTGCGTGGTTGCCCTCGCCGAATCGTTCGTCCGCGAACCAGTCCACGAACGGGAAGCCGCTGACCGTATGCTCAATTACGTGCCATAATCCCGAAAGGTGCCGTTGTCGTCTCGCGCCGTAGGACGCGGAAAATTCATATTCGCTTCGGCTTTCGTCCGAGCCTATATTCGAGGATATGCTCTCCGCCATGCGGGTTAGTCTGTCGGTCGCCATATTCGTCTTCATTGGAGTTCCAAAAATCCTTTGTCGATGACTCGCGCGTAATCCCTCGCGGCGTAGCTTGAGGGGCCGCATTCCCAAATCGTTCGCGATTTCTCGAGGGAGCGGGATAAATATTCTGATTTGCATATCTCGAATATCGGGATGCTGAACGTCGAAAAAACGTTACGATACGTATTCACCCGGTTGAGCCTATTTTCCGCCTTCGTGAAGATGAGCGAGTGAATCAGGATTTCTTTCCCCGCTTCGTCGGCGCATTCCTTAACCTCGGAAAGTACTGCCTCCAATCCTGATACTGAAAAAAGCTGAAACTCAAGGGGAATGATTACCGCGTCGCTCGCTGCGATTAAAAGTCTCTCAAGCCGGCTGTTTGAGGGCGACGTGTCGATTAGGACCCAATCGTACCGAATCCTCACGGAAGATATGAAGTCCGCGAAGGGTTTCGCCGAGCGCGAGATATCGTCGTCGTCAAGCTCAATGCGAAGGTTCCTGTTTCGCGCAGGGATAACGTCTAGGTTTCGCCGAACCCGTTTGTGCAAAAAATCGGGTAATCGAATCGGCGTACCCCGGAGGAACGCGGCGAGGAGATCCCCGAAGTCGAGTTTGCTTTCTGGACCGAAAAAGAGGCTGAGGTTACCCTGAGGGTCGCCGTCGATCACCAACACCCGTTCGCCTCGCTTGGCGAGGCCCGCGGCGATCTGTATCACGCTCGAGGTTTTTCCGACGCCGCCTTTTTGGTTCGCGACGGCGACGACGCTCAGTCCCCTATCACGCAAGCTCGCGGACATTTGCCGATACCCCCTTGCGGTAAATCGCCGGTTTCACGTACTCAAAGGGGCTTTCGTCCCTTTTCAGCGATTCGGAGTGCCCGATGAAGAAATATCCGCCGGGCTTAACGCACCGGTAAATCGCGTCGACGACTTTTTTCCTCGATTTCTGGTCAAAGTAAATCATGACGTTCCTGCAAAAAACCACGTCGAACAGGCCTTTCATGGGGAAAGGAGCATCCATTAAGTTGAGCCTTTTGAAGAGAACCATTGCCTTAATCGCCGTCGAGACGGCGTAGGTATCATCGTCGATTTTATCGAAATATCCTTTACGATAGTTCGGAGGGAGATCGGAAACCTTCGAGCCGGAATATTCCCCGAGCTTCGCTTCCCCAAGCACCGAAACCGAGATGTCCGTCGCCAAGAGGCCATGGTCGACCGAGTCGATGCGCCCCTTGTAATATTCCCGCAACAGCATGGCGATTGAATAGACTTCTTCGCCTGACGCGCAGCCAGCGCTCCATATCCTTAACGGGTACTGACGGGGAGCTCCCATTTTTTCTTCAAGTCGCGGCAGAATTTCGCTTTGAAGAAAATCGAAATGCTCCCGCTCCCTAAAGAAAAAAGTATGGTTCGTCGTGATCCTATTTATCAGCTCGGTAAGCTCGCCTCCCGTCTTATCCGCGTCGAGGAATTTCACGTATTCCGCGAACGAGCTCAACCCGAGCTGGCTCAATCGTTTCGTAAGCCGCCCTGCGACGAGCACCCTTTTTTGCTCGCCCAGGGAAATGCCGCAGCGATCGTACATGACCGAGGCGATGTATTTGAATTCCTTGTCCCCTATACCGAGCATTTCTCCCGTCATGCCGTGATAGCCCCCCCCGAAACGACGTGTCCGAGTCGCTCGTCCCTTACCAACTTTTCCGCGTCGATAAGGATTTTGATAGAGTCGCCCGCCTTCCCCATCCCCGAGATGTATCGGTCGCTTCCGGAGACGTTTTTAAATTTCGGCGGCGGTTCGATATTTTTCTCGGGTATCTCCAATACTTCCTCGACGGTGTCAACGACGAATCCAACGGAAATACTGTCGACTTCGGTGACTACGATGCACGTTCGGTTGTCGTAATCGCGTTCCTCCATCTCGAACCGGAGACGCAGATCGACGATGGGTATTACTTTTCCCCTGAGGTTAATCACTCCCTTGACATACGGCGGCATATCGGGAACGCGCGATATAGACTGAAGCTCGATAATTTCTATCACGTACCGGATGCCGACTCCGTACGATTCCTTGCCGATTTTGAAAAAAAGGTACTTATTCGCCTGAGTGTCTTCGTTTTCCTCGTCGTCGTCCATGAAAGCGTCTTGGACGTCAGCTTTTTTCGGTTCGCTCATGCTACTGCCTCCCTCGGCTAGAATTTCCCGAAATTCGAGTCATCCAAGGAAATGACCTCGGATGGCCTGATCGCCGGCTTTCGCTGGATGGCGGTAGACTCTTTTTTCGGCCGTGAGGAACCCGAGTCCCTGCTTGCGAGCTCGGCCCTGAGAGAGGCAATGGTGTCGGAATCCGACCTCGACGATTCTCGTTTCTTAAGATTGAATCGGGCGAGCATCGCCTTTACTTGCTGCGCTTGCGAGGAAAGTTCTTCCGACGCGGACGCGCTTTCCTCGGCGCTCGCTGTATTGCTTTGCGTCACTTGGTCTATTTGGCCGAGCCCCAGAGATATCTGCTCAAGTCCCTGCGTTTGCTCGCGGCCCGCAGTGGAAACTTCCGCGGCGATGTTCGAGACTTCCGACGCCCCGACCACGATTTGATCGAGTTGCTGAGCAGTTCCGTCGACGAGGGAATTTCCCCTCTGAATATTGCTGATTGCCTCGTCGACCATTCTCGTGGTTTCCTTGACCGAATTCGCGCTCCGTACCGCGAGGTTGCGAACTTCCTCCGCGACCACGGCGAATCCTTTTCCGTATTTTCCGGCGCGAGCCGCCTCGACGTTGGCGTTCAAGGCGAGCAGGTTGATCTGGAACGAAATGTCGTCGATCGCCTTCACGACCGTTTTTATTTGCTCGGCGCTCGTGTTGATATCTGACATTGCGGAGAGGAGATCCTTCATTTTTTCGTTTCCCTTTACCGCGTTGTCCTGCGCGTCCTTCGCGAGCGAGTTCATCTTGATGGCGTTTTCGGTGTTTTGCCTGGTTTGGCTCGAGATTTCGGTCGTCGAAGATGTTATCTCTTCGAGCGACGAGGCCTGTTCGGTCGCGCCTTGGGATAGAGCCTGGCTTGCCTGAGAAACCTGAACGGAGCCTTCGGCGACCTGCTCCACCGCGTTGCTTATCTGAACCATCGTGTCGTTGATCGCGTCGAGCGCCGAGTTGAGCGCGGACTTTAGGATGTCGAAATCGCCTTTTCGCTCCTTTGTCACGCGAATGGTCATGTCGCCCTCGGCCATCTTCTTGATTATTTCCGTCGTTTCGTTCATCGGCTCGATGATAAGGTCGAGCGTCGTGTTGATTCCCTCAATAACCTTGCGGTAATCGCCCTGATGCTTCGCGTCGTCGGCGCGCGCCGTGAGATTTCCCTCGACCGCCGCATCCGCGAGCATCGTCGTGTCCGCGATGAGGGCACGTATGCTCTCGATCGCTATGTTGAGGTTGTCCTTTATCTTATTGAAGTCGCCGTTGTAATCCTCGGTGATGCGCTCGGGAAGGTCGCCTTTCGAGATGCGATCGATATACGCGGCCGCCATGGTGAGCGGATCGACGACGGCGTCGAGCGTGGAGTTAATTCCCTCGATGATTTGCCGGTAACCGCCTTGGTGCTTCGTCGGGTCCGCCCGAACGGAAAGCTTTCCTTCGATCGCCGCCCGGACGAGGTCGCTCGTGTCGTTTATCATGCCGGAAACGTTTTCCTTGACGAGCGCGAGCGATTTCGCGACGTCCTTAAACTCGTCGGTAGCCGTAGTCTTGATCTCCTCGGAGAAATCCCCCCTTGAGTAAGCGTCGAGAACTTTTACGGTGTGAGTGATTTTTTTCGACATATAGGTTCCCTGGAGGAATCCGAGGATGATTGCTACGATGAATGAGAGCCCCGTGGCGATGATGACGATCATTTCGCCTATTTTTGCGTTTTTCATCGCCGCGGATGGGCGATCGACTCCGTAGTACTGTTGATCGTATACAAGGAGGTCTTTTAGGTTATTCTGAAGCGTGTCGAAAACGAGGCGCTCATCGCCAGAGAGTTTCTTGTACACCTCGTCGTATATTTGTGCTCGTTTTTCCTCGTCAGAGGCTCGAGCCTCTTGGACAAGAGCGATAATGACGTTGTTGTATTCGGCCGCCTTCTCGAAGCTATGCACGGCAATGTCGTATAATCGAGTTTCCTCCGGGGTCTTCGGGAGTTCTTCGTATTTTTCCCGCGCTTCCGCGTAGGTCTCTCGATAAATTTTTACGTTATTCTCGTAGCGGGTATACGTCGGTTTATCGTCGACGGCGAGCGGGTTTCCCATCGAGCGAATGGTCACTTTGAGATCCTTTAAAGACCTATCAATCGTGTTGAGGTACTCAAGGGCCGGAATGCCCGTTTCGGATATTTCGGTTAGATTGCTGTTTAGGTTACCCAACTGAGCGAGACCGGTCAGACCCACGATCGCGCAAAGGGCCGCGATCGACAAAAAACTAACGAGCAACTTTGCGAGAATTTTCATTATGTCCTCCTGACTTCTTTTTTCCTACTCTCACTCGATTCTCATCGCGAGTAACTTACCCGTGTCTATGATGAAGCTCACATTCCCGTCGCCGAGGATGCTGCAACCCGAGATACCGTCGACCTTTCCTAAATACGAAGAGAGGGACTTCACGACGATTTGCTGATTTCCGATCACCTCGTCGATAAGCAGACAAGCCTTTCTTCCGTTGTTTTGCACCACGATGACGATGCCCTCGCGGGGGTCGGAAATCGCGCCGCGTATTTCATAAATATCCGCTAGCTTAAGCAGCGGCAAAAACTCGGAGCGGATATTTACCGTCTCGTCGCTTTTGTCGGTTCGGGTGATTTGATCGGACGATGCCTTAAAAAACTCGATGATGTCACCGAGCGGTATCGAGTAGCGATTGTCGCCGACTCTCACGGTGATGCCGTCGATGATAGCCATCGTCAGCGGAATCGCGAGAAGGAATTCCGTTCCTTTTCCCAATTCAGTTTTAATCTCGATTCTGCCGCGAATGAGCTCGAGGTTTTTCTTGACGACGTCGAGCCCGACGCCGCGGCCGGAAACGTCGGAAACTTTTTCCGCGGTTGAAAATCCCGGCTCGAAAATAAAGGCGTAAGCGTCCCTGTCCGATATGGTTGCCGGGTCGGTTTTCAAAAGTCCACGCTCCGCCGCTTTTTTAAGTATTTTTTCTCTGTTGAGTCCCGCGCCGTCGTCGATGACGCTGATCCATATTTCCGAGCCTTCGTATTTCGCGTTCAGGTGGACCGTTCCCGATTCGTTCTTGCCGGCCGCGAGGCGATTTTCCTTTGACTCGATTCCGTGGTCGATCGCGTTCCTGAGAATATGCACGAGCGGGTCGGAAATCTGCTCGATGACGTTTTTATCCATCTCGGTGTCTTGGCCCGATACGATGAAATTGACGGGGCGGCTCATCTTCCGCGAGAGGTCCCGAACGAGGCGCGTCATTTTTTGAAAAAGGCCGTCGAGCGGGATCATGCGGATTATCATGGTCGTTTCCTGAATTTCCCTGCTTATTTTATTGAGCCGGCTGAGCGATTTCGCGAAATTCGTTTGGTCGACGGCGGTGAGATCGACGCTGTTTATGACCATCGATTCGGCGGTGATAAGCTCGCCGACGAGGTCGAAAAGCTTATCGAGCTTCGCGGTGTCGACGCGAATCTCCTTACGGACGATTTCTTTCTGGAGATCGACGGATTCGCCGGAGGCGGTTTTCTTTTGGATGTCGAGCGCCTGCTTGATTTGTTCCTGGCTCACGACTCCTTTCTGCACGAGTATTTCTCCGATCGGGCGCTCTTGCTCGGCAAGGGCGGACTCGATGGTTTCCGTCGGAGCGACTCCCATGTCGACGAGGATTTTCCCTAAGGGGCGGTACTCGGTCGTCGCGTTTGCTGCCGTCGCGGAATTATCGCTCTTCGCTGGCTCCGATTTCTCCACTGTTTTCCCGTTTTCAGCTGCCGTTGACTCTGCTTTCGTCTCATCGCCGATCGGGCGCAGTTCAACGCCCGTTATCGCCGCGCGAATTACGTCGACCGATCCGATCACCGCGTTGATGAGCTGTTCGCCGATCGGCCTATCTGATTTTCGCGCGTCGTCGAGCGTCGACTCTAGTCTCATGCAGGACGACTCAAGCAGTGCGTAACCAAAAAAGCCCGCGTTCCCCTTCATCGTGTGTATCGCGCGGAAGATATCGTTTATCGCCTCGGGGTTTTTCTCCTTCGGCGCGATCGAAAGCGCTATTTTTTCCGCGCGATCGGCGAGATCGGCGCATTCCCCAAGAAACCTTCGAACCATGTCTTCCGTAACGAGTTTGCTTAGCCGGATTTCGTTCGCGATAAATTCGTCTGTCGTCGCGACTTCCTCGGTCGACTCTGGTTTTATGGGCTCTTCCTGATTTTCTTTTTGCCGTGGTTTTTCGCCAGACCTCAGTCGCGCGATCGCCTCTTTTATTTTGTTTGTCGCGTCCGTTGATGCCAGCGCGCCGTTTTCGTCGGAGAATTCCGTTTCCACTATTTGAATAAGCGAACGTAGCACGTCGATGGTCGCGTAAATAACGTCGAGAGATTCGGCGTCTGCTTTAATTTTTTCCTTGAGGAAAACGTCGAGAAGCGTTTCCGCCTCATGCGTGAGCGCTTTGATGTTCTCGAATCCAAGATATCCCGCAGATCCCTTTACCGAATGGAAGAGCCTGAAAACGGAATTTAATTCTTGGGTGTTATCGCCGTCGCCTATCTTCGATAATTGCGCCTCTGAGTCATCGAGTCGCTCGTATCCTTCGGCGACGAACGAAAGGAGGATCTCTCTTGTTTCGTCATCAATTTTTTTTTGCATGGTATTGGCGCGCCTCGAAAGCGCTTATTTCAATTGTAATAGCGACGGGAAATAAAACAAGGGCGATTAAAAATTTATCGGGAATTTGATTTCGTATCGGGTTCCGGAATGAGGCAACAATCGGATTGAGCCGCCCATCTGTCGGGCGATTCCCTTCACGAGTGTGAATCCAAAGGTTTTTGACTTTTCAAAATTTATTTCTTTTGGCAATCCGATTCCGTCGTCTTCAAACTCACAGTAAATTTCATTTTCCTTGCGATAAGCCGTCACGGAAATCATTCCGGTTTGTCGGCCTTTGAACGCGTACTTCATGGAGTTGAACGCAAGCTCGTTGAGAATTATTCCGAGGGAGGAGAGTTTTTCCGCGTCAAGTTTATCGTTCGGCATTTCGACAAAAAGCTCAACGCGGAATCGATCGGGAAATACCGAAAGAATTTCCTCCATGAGCGGGGGGACGTATTTGTCGATCGGCATGGAGGATATATTGTCGGATCGGTAGAGTCGATCGTAGAGTAGGCTCATGGCCTTCATCCTGCTCGCCGCGCTGACGAGGGCCTCGGAGGTCGATTTCGTCTTTGCCGCGTCCGCCTGCAGGGTGAGTAGATTCATCACGGTGTTGAGATTGTTTTTTATTCGGTGGTGAACCTCGTAAAGGAGAAGCTCTTTCTCCGCGAGTAGGGCCTCGATTTTTTTTTCTCGCATCGCGAGCGCGGACATTTGTTCCTTGACTTTGTCTTGCAGATCGATGAGGCGCTTTCCCGCGTTGACTCGCGCGCGCAACTCGCCGGGATCGTATGGCTTAGACACGTAATCGTTCGCGCCGGACTCAAGACCCTTGATCGTGTCGACTTTCGATCCCCTGATCGTGAGCATGATGATATACGGTGGGGAGTCCGTCTTGATCGACCGTATCTTCTCGCATACCTCGACGCCGTCGAGCTCGGGCATAATCCAGTCGATGATTGCGATCCTCGGGGCGTCGCTTCGTTGCATTATTTCCCAGGCCGTCTTCCCGTTTTCCGCGACGATCGCGGAATGCCCGCTCTTCTCCAGTAGGGCCGAGAGTATTCGGCGCGAAACCGCGTCGTCCTCGGCGATGAGTATTTTCATAGGCTTCCCTTGATGATTTTTGCCGCTTCGGCGAATGCCTCGCGAATCGCGTCCGTTTGGGATGCCAAGGCGGAACCGTCGCGAGCGGTGGCGGATTCCTCCGCTGCGGTAGCGGCGTCCCTGAGTTTACCGCACTCCATGTTCGCCGCGGCTCCGCGGATCCTATGCGCGTAGAGCGCGACGTTGCGGTAATCGTTTTGCGTCGCGCTGTTCTTGAGGTTTTCGATTTGCGTCGGTATATCGAAAAGGAAACTTTCCGCCACTTTTTTTGCAAGCTCGACGTCGCCCATTATCCTTTCGAGAAAAACTTCGCGGCTGAACGCTTGACCGGACTTGGGCGTCCATCGGTCTATGGCCGCTTTCATATCGCTCGCGACGACCGGTTTGCAAAGATAGTCGTCCATTCCTGCTCTCTCGCATTTTTCTCGGTCGCCGGCGAGCGCGTGCGCGGTAAGGGCGATTATCGGAATCCGTTGGCCGTTTCGCGCCTTGCCGTTCATTTTGCGTATCTCTTCCGTCGCCTCGTAGCCGTCCATTTCTGGCATGCGGCAATCCATCAGCACGAGGTCGAAATTACCCGTTCGTACGGCTTTCACGGCTTGCGCACCGGTCTCGACAGTTTCGCAGTCATGGCCCATTTTTTGAACGAGGCGTTCGGCGATTATTTGGTTCGTCTTATTGTCCTCCGCGAGCAGTATCCTCAGTCGTTCCATGCGCGGTTGCTCATCGGCTGAAGTGTTTTTTTTGATTTCCTCCCCGCTGACCTTCTCGGCGTGCCGTTTTTTTTCCGTAACCTTTGGGAGTTTTGCGGTAAACCACAGCGTCGTCCCGTGGGTTCCGTCGCTGCTGACTCCGATTTTTCCATCCATGAGCTCGACGAGCTGTCGGGATATGGCGAGGCCGAGCCCTGACCCTCCGTATTTTCTCGTTGAAGTGTTGTCAAGTTGGGTGAAGGGGACGAAAAGATACCGTTGTTTTTCCGGAGGGATTCCGATACCCGTGTCACTGACGGAAAAATGCACGGTTTCATGCGCGGAAGTTTTCGATTGCTGCGACACGGTTACCGTAACTGAGCCGACGTCCGTGAATTTGATAGCGTTCCCGATCAGGTTAAAAAGAATTTGCCGCAGACGGTAATCGTCGCCGAAGAACTCGTCGGCGACGTCGTCGTCAATGCGCGCGGTAAGCTCGATCCCTTTTTTTTCAGCGTTTACGCGCATGAGCGAAACGAGGTTATTGACCGTTTCCCTCAGGCTGAACGGCTTTCGCTCGATGTCGATTTTTTTCGCGTCCATTTTAGAGAAGTCCAAGACGTCGTTAATGAGCGAAAGAAGTGTCTCTCCGGAACTCTTGAGCAATTCCGCGTACTTCCGCTGCTCCGCGTCGAGCTTTGTGTCGAGCAGCAATTCCGCTAAGCCGATTACTCCGTTCATCGGCGTCCGTATCTCGTGGCTAATCGTCGCGAGAAAGGAACTCTTGGCGACGTTCGCGGCGTCCGCCTCCATGAGCAATTGATTTGCGCGGATACTCGCGTTCTCGAGGCTGATGTTCGTGCGCTTCAGTTCCATTTCCGTTCTTTTCTGCTCGGTAATGTCCCAGTTCGTCCCGATGAGGTGGGGATGCTCTCCGTTTGCGTCGGTCCTCAACCGGGCCAGCGCCCGTATGATTCGGGTCTCCCCGTCGGGCAGGACGATCCTAAACTCCGAGTCGTAATCCTTTTCGCCCGCGATGGCCTGGTTGATTTCCTGTCCCTGAAATTCGCGGTCGTCGGGATGAACGCGATTTTGCCACGCGACTTCGCCGCCGGGAAAATCGTTTCGTTGGGCCGCGTAGAGCGCGTACATTTGATCGTCCCACTCCTCGGTCCCGGTTTCGATGTTATAGTCCCATATCCCGACGCCGCCTGCCTGCGTCGCCAGGGTGAGCTTATCGGTTATCGCGCGAAGCGTTTCCTCGATTTTTTTCTGGGGGGTGATGTCGAAATAGCACTCGAGGTTTTTTTGCCGCTTGCGGCGTTCGATGGGTATGGACGCCTTAACCGCCCACAGCACCCGTTCGTCCGGGCGTCGAATGGCAATGACCTCACCTCGCGCGCGTTCGGGTTGCGCGATACCTCCTGCGATATAGTCCGAGATTCTCGCCCCGAGCAAACTTTCCGCGGAATTCCCGAAGAGCTCGCACGCGTACTCGTTAACCCGCTCTATCGCTCCCGTTTTTTTATCGACGAACACGAGACCGATGGGCAACGCGTCGAAGGCGGTTTGGGACGTCGCCTCGGTTTCAACGTATTGGTTTTTCACCCTGACCCAACGCGTCACGTTCGAGATAGTGCCGCAAAAATGGGCGGTCTCGTCGCCGCGGCCATAGAGCGTCTTGCGCTTGCCGGTTACGGAAAACCACGTTTCCCCGCGTCGCGGATGGTCGTATTCGACGACGATGGAGAACTTTTCGCTTTTAGCGGTATGAGTGAGGATATCTTCGATTTTTTTTTGATCGCGCGCGGGCACCCTTTCCAGAAACTTCGGGAGGCCGTCGCCTCTCGAGAGCCCCGACATTCGATACCACGCGGGATTCGCCTCAAAATGGTCGATGTTCGGGTAATACTCGAAGACGGCCACGTCGATATCCTCGATCGCGCGCTGGCAACGTTCCAAGTCAGCTTCGAGAAAGCTCGCGTTTGGTTCGAATATCTCCTCGAGGGCGACCTCCTCGCAGAGATCGGGGCCGTCATCAGCAGTCATGCGCGTGGTGCCCCGTCACGCAAGGCCGAGCGATTTAATGCTTTCCTTTAATCGTTCCCGATCGATGGGTTTCACGAGATAAATATCGCATTGCTCGCGAAACGCGCTCATTATGTTTTTTTTATCGTCGAGTGCGGTCGTCATGATGATTTTGGCGCCGGCGCTCGGGACGACGCCCGCTTCTTTCTCTATTGCCCTAATTTCCCGCAAGGCAGCCTGGCCGTCCATTTCGGGCATCATGATGTCCATGCAGATGAGATTATACGGGTCCTTCTCTTTCATTGCCTGGGCGAAAGCCGCGATGGCTTCCCTTCCGTTGACGCAGACGTGACAGATACCGTACGACTGAAGCAATCCTTGAAGCAAAAAACGGCTGGTAAAATCATCCTCGACGATGAGTGTTTTCATTTTTTCCTCCTGCTTTTTTTCCTTGGGCGAGTCGTCGCGGGGCCCACGGTCTCAAGTATAGGGACAGAGAAATAAAAATGCGAATTTTATCGAAATCAGCTTGAAGCTTTCTTGACTTTAAATGGGCATTTGCTCATTATAGATGAGAGGTTCCAAGCGATGCCAAGACCAAGACGTTGCCGCGCCGTAACTTCCTGTCCTAGGGAGTCGACGTTCGCCCCAAAGGGTATGTGCCCCCGTGAGCGCGAGGAAATCGCGCTTTTACTCGACGAATTCGAGGCGATTCGCCTCGCGGACTACGAGGGGCTCTATCAGGAGGAGGCAGCGCGCGCCATGGGTGTATCGCGGCAAACGTTCGGCCGGATTATCGAATCCGCCCGGAAAAAAGTCGCCGATATGCTGGTGAACGGTAAATCGCTCCGCGTCGTCGGAGGCGTCGTTTCTGAGGGCCCCAAAGGAGCAATCTCTATGAAAATCGCCGTACCGTCCCGCGGGGACGTAATTGACGCCCACTTTGGGCATTGCGAGCAGTATCGCGTCTACACGGCCGAAAATGGCCAGGTGGTCTCCGAAGAAACCGTTCCGTCGCCGGCTGGCTGCGGCTGTAAGTCAAATATCGCCTCGACGCTCGCCTCCCGCGGCGTGACGCTCATGCTCGCCGGCAATATGGGCGACGGAGCCGTTCGCGTTCTTTCCGGTCAGGGAATCGAGGTCGTGCGCGGGTGCTCCGGCGGGACGCGCGCCGCCGTAGACGCGTGGCTTTCGGGCTCGCTGAAAGACTCCGGCGAAGTTTGCCACGAACACGGCGACGACCACGAGTGCGCCCACTAAGCGCCTGAATCGCTTGGCCTTCGCGCCTTGCCCAAGGGCCGGTTTTCCCCTATACTGATTTCTCGCAAGGAGACATCAGTGGAAGTCCGTGTACGCTACGCGCCGTCCCCAACGGGGATGCAGCATATCGGCGGCGTGAGAACCGCCCTTTTTAATTACCTTTTCGCCCGCTCGCAGGGCGGTAAATTCATCCTTCGTCTCGAAGACACCGATCAAACCCGCTACGGCGAGGAATACGTCCGCAACCTATACGACACGCTCGCCTGGCTTGGCATTGAGTGGGACGAGGGCGGCGATAAGGGCGGCCCGTTCGGCCCCTACGTGCAGTCGCAGCGCTTTGACCTCTATAAAAAATACGCGCGAGAGCTCATAGAGAAGGGCCAGGCATACTATTGCTTTTGCGACGAGGAACGACTCGAGCGCATCCGCAAAATCCAGACCATGAATAAGATGGCTCCCGGCTATGATCGGCACTGTCGCTCGCTTTCCCCCGCGGAAGTGAAGGCTAACCTTGACGCGGGTAAACCATACGTTATTCGTCTCGCCGTTCCGCTTGAGGGGGCCACGAAATTCCACGACGAGCTTCTCGGCGACATCGAGTGGAAAAACGAGGACGTCAACCCCGATCCCGTACTTTTAAAAACCGACGGCTTCCCGACCTATCACTTGGCGAATATCGTCGACGACCATTTTATGGAAATCACCCACGTCATGCGCGCCCAGGAATGGGTACCCTCGACGCCGCTCCACGTCGTCATGTACAAGGCGTTCGGCTGGGAACATCCCGGCTACTGCCACCTCCCGATGGTCATGGGACAGGACGGGCAGAAGCTTTCCAAGCGCCACGGCGCGACGAGCTGCAACGAGTTCCGCAACAACGGCTACCTGAAGGAAGCGCTCATCAATTATGTCGCGATGCTCGGCTGCTCCTACGAGGACGGCCGCGACATGTACACGCTCGAGGAACTCGGACGGCTGTTCCGCATGGAGCACATCAATAAGGCGCCCGCGGTATTCGACTACAAGAAACTCGAGTGGTTCAACGGTCAGTACATGCGACTCAAGACCGACGAAGAACTTTTCGAGCTGACCTGGCCGTTCATCGCGAACTCAGGCATGCTCGGAAAATGCGGGGCGGGAGAGGAAAATTCCGAAGAGGCGCGAGCGAGCGCCGGACTCCTTTTCAAGAACGAAACGCTTTTGAAGCCGACGGCGGAACAAAAGGAAAAACTTCTGCGCGTGATGCCGCTTATTAAAGAGCGATTGCATTTTCTTACCGACGCGCCCGCGATGGTCGGCTTCCTGTTCGGCGAGCCGGTTGTTCCGCCCGTCGAGGAAATCGTCCCGAAGAAACTTGACGCGGCGAAAACCCGCGAGGTACTCCAGACCGCGAAAGAGGTTATCGGGAAAATCGGTGGTATGAGCGAGGAGCAGGCGAACGAGCTCTTTCACGCGGCCGCCGAAAAACTCGGCGTCAAGCTCGGCGATCTCATGATGCCCATTCGCATGGCCGTGACCGGAAGCCGCGTGTCGCCGCCCCTCGTCGGTTCCATTCAGATTCTCGGAATCGATGTCGCCGTCGCGCGCATAGAGAAAACTCTCGCGGAACGGTTCTAACGCCTTTTTTCTGGTAAGAAAAACAAAGCCCCGGCTTTCGCCGGGGCTTTGTTTTTCGCCGTGAGCGCGTTTCGACGTCTTTGTCGAATTAGAGAACTTCGACGGGGTAGATCGTGTCGTTTTTCAGCACGATCGATTCTTCTTTCTGGAGCTTTTCGAGGTTTTCCATCGTCGCTAAAGCGTTGTCCCTATTGAACGCGAGAAACGCCCGAACAGTGATTCCTTCTTGGCCGGGAAGCATTGACGTTCGGATGAGCGATAGTACGTTGGAATTCTGCGTATCCATTTCTTATACCTCTTTTATTGTAATGCGAGAAAAATATGCCCATTGGCATATTGTTGCAAGCGAAAAAACCAAGGTTATTCGTGAATCACCCTTTTTTCATCCTGCGCGCAAAGCCTGATTTCAACTATTCATGCACTGTATTTTTTGGTACTATGTGCGCAGTTGGTTATGTGAACATATGCTGTGCACCGAATTGAGAGGCTCTTCGCGAACGTTGCGGAGGCTTCTGTCCGCTTCTCCCTTGGTTTTCGTGGTTTTTATTTGCGCGATCGTCGTGTCCGATACGACGCGCCGCATTCGTTCGTCTTCCGGTTCCGATGGAAGGGGCGATGCCCCGTCAGCCTTAAATCCCCCTACCGTTTTTTTCGATCCCCCTGAATCGATGCTGTCTCCGGGGACTCCCCCGGTTATCGACGGCTCCCCGGAAACCGATCGCGCGCGCGATGTCGCGAGCCTATCAGGCGTCCTTACGACCCCGAATTTTCGCCGAGGCTCAGCGACTTCGATTATTTCGGTGGGAACCCAATCGCTTCGAGCCTCGTGGTCCCGGCTTAACGTCGAGGGGGGCATAGTCGATCTTTCGTGGGGTACGGCGGGCGGCGGACCGCTGGACGTTTTCTCGACCGCATCGCGTTCGGACGCGATTTCCGTCGATAGTATGAGCAAAAAAAAACAGACACCGGTGCTTCACGCGTCGTACGAGCTCGGTCCGTCCGCGAAGCTCGAGTTTGTGTATTCGCCGATTTTCGTCGGTAACTCATGGGGACGCGGCAGCGCTCAAGCGCCCGCGCAGCTGAAAACGACGCGCGCGGTCGCGGACTCGCTCGGCGCCCAGAATGGTTCGGTCGCCCTTCGCTATCCCGATTCGTCCGGCTTGGAATACGCCCAATACGGTTTTCGGCTCACCGGGGCGATCGGCCAAAATGAATGCGGCGCCCAAGTGTTTTTTGGAAATTATCCCGATCCCGCCGTCTCATCGGTTTCGGTCCTCGGGGGAAAATACCTTCAAATGAGCCTAGCCTACAATCGCTACGCGCAGCTGGGGCTCGAGTGGTCCAGGACGGTCGGCGCGATCCACCTTCACGACGAAGTCGCCGCGAACATTACGTCAGACCTGAGCGGCAAGGACGGCTCTTCCTATAACCCGCGCGCTCTTTGGCTCGCGGGAGCCGCGACGTCGGCCCGACGCTTCGATCTATCCGCCCAGGCGAGCGGCCTTGTGCGTCTCCTGTACGGGGGCGTCGGCTCCGATCCCTTCGACGCCGAGGCGGGACTGGGACCGACGAGCACGGCGTTCCTCGTCAGCGTGACTCGCGGGTTTTCGTTCGCCAGCGGGAATCAATCGGTCGGCGCGACCGCCCGCTGGGGAATCGAGGACGGCGATTGCTGCGTCATGCCGCGCTGGTCGCTCGAGCTTGGAGACGCGACGCTGAGCGCGGAGGCGGGGATATTCGCCGGCAATCCCCTCGGCTCGCTCGGTCAATACCGCGATGACGACTACGTTCGGCTTTCTTTCAACCGCGCTTGGTAAGCCGAACACAGCGGCGCTGTCAGTTTATTTCAGCCGAATTTTCACCCCGACGGTGGCTTCGTTCGCGCGCATCGCTACGTCGCTCGCCTCGTCGTACATTCCCGCCTGCCAGGAAAATTCGTCGCGAAGCTCCACGGACAGCGCCTTCGCGACGGGAATCGAGTAAGCGGCGTTCGTGACCGCGCAGAGTACTGCGCCTCCGGAGTCGCGCACGACGTCCGGGTAGGTGAGCATGGCGAAGCATGCGGTCGAAAGTTCCGCGGCGCCCGCCTTGCCGAAATCGGCTTCGAGCCTCAATTTCGCGTGGAGTCCCGAGCCATAGTCCCTCGTCGAGATTTGCTTATACCTCGTGTCCCCGTTTCCTTCCGGATAAAAATTCGCCGAGCCGAAACCGAGCACGCCCGCGTGCGCTTGGAGGCTGAGCGAGCCGAAGGACGTTTGCCATCGCTGTTTCGTCGTCGCGTCGATAGAGGTGCCCGAGATTTGGAGATCTTTGAGCATGACGAAATCGTAGTGGAGTGAGAGTCCCGCGGTTGCGTTTCGGCTCGGCCCGTCGGCGATCGCTCGGCTCATCAGATATCCGTCCGTCCAAAGCGTCGCGCCGTACCACGGAAACGCGCCGACGAGGCGAAGGTCAAGGTCGAAATGGTCAAACGGCGTGTTTGAGTCGTTCGCGAAGGGATCCCCGTACACAAGGGCGAAGGCAACGGCCCCTCCCGGATTCCTCGCGACGTAGGGATCGTCAGCCCCTTCGGGGCCTCCCGAACCGACGGCTTCCCGCGCGTGAACGAAACCGAGCCCCGCTGAAAGCGTCGCCGCCGTGATTTTCCCGCCCGTAGGCTCCGGGGGAGACCTGCGCACCGCATCGTCGAACGCGTCAATGGGGCTGATAAAGACCGCCGCGACGGGATTTTTCGGGCTCGTCTCAAGATAGAGTCGATGGAATATCTCCCCGAGCGACGCTCCCCCCATTGTCGTCGTGATCAAATCGTTCATTCCTGGCGTGGACCGCTCGCAGAAAAATTCCCAAGTGACGCTCCCAAGCGGCGCGAATGCGATGGATTCGTAAAAATTGAAGCCGTTCGTCCTGCCCGCCGCGAAGTACGTGGACCCTTGATAGGGATGGCCGATTTGGTTCGTCTGGAATTGGCTTTGGTCGAATTGCCAGGGGGAAGTCATGTTCGTCCACATGGTGTCCGGCGAAACGCGGGTGAAGTCGGTATCGGCGACGAACCTACTGACCGAAAACAGGGCCGCGTTGCTGAATAGCGTTTCGCCCACCGCCGCGACGGCGTGTTTTTCTTCTCCAGAAGCGCTTACGGAAATTCCTAAGGTCAGGATCAATACGAAGATGCGCAAATGTTTCTCATGCATATTAGTATATAACACGTACAGGGTGTCAAAAGGAACACAATCATGAATAATTTATCGATAAAGGGTATGCTTGCGTTCTTGGTGACACGGAGCGTTCTCGGGACTGTTTTATGGTATGGAGACACGTAACTCATTTCGAAACAAAAAAGGACGGACTATGCGGAAATATTTCTTTTTAACTCTCGCTTTCTTTTTTTGCGCGTTTTCGGCTTCGGCCGGTACGCTGCGCCTGGGCAAGGATGTGGATCTTGCGGGCATCACGGAGATTTCGTTCGAGTTGTCATCCCCGTCCATCGTGTTCGGTTTCTCTACCGCGCGGTATGACCACGCGATTAGCGGTAGCGGTGGGACGGATACGCTTTCGCTTTCCCTCGATGGCGATATTTCCGCGAGCCAAGAGTCCGCATTGCCTCGATTGCTGGTCGATCGTCAAACTTCGAGGCTTATCGTTCGCCTGTACGAGAAAGTCCCGTTCTTGTTCTTGACGCAGACCGGGACAGCTCGCTTTGCCGCGTCGATCCCCGACGGTTTCACAGGCCGCGTTTCGGTATCTTCTTCCTCGGGAAACATAACGCTTTCCGGTCTCAAGCCGGGAACGCTGGAGGTCAATTCGAGCTCCGGCTCGATTTTCGGGTCGGCTCTTTCGCCCGGAGAGGCAGCTATCTCCGTTTCATCGGGCTCTATTAAGATTTCAGATATCTCGGCGGGGAAAGCGCGCGTCGATTCGAGTTCCGGCTCCATCGAAATCGGCTCGCTGACGGCGACCGATGGCGCTTCCGTCGAGGCAAGTTCAGGCTCGATCCGCCTGGACAGGATCACGGGCAGCGATTTGAGAATCAAGTCCTCCGCCGGAGGCGTGAACGTCGGGGATTTTTCGGGCAACCTTTTCTGCGGCGTTTCGAGCGGATCGGTTCGCCTCGCGGCGTCGAAACTTTCGGGGAACCTCACTGTCAAGTCTTCCTCGGGCGGGGTAACGCTCGAACTGCCGAGCGACACTGCGTTTTCGGCCGCGCTCGAAACTTCCGCCGGCTCGATTCGAAGCGATTTTACCCTCATTGGCGACGCGCTCAATCAGAAACGGGGCCGCGTTTCGGGCGACGCGAACGGCGGCGGCTATTCCGTAAAGATCGGCGTCTCGAGCGGCGGCATCAAATTAATCGCTCGCCCGCAATAGGCGTTTTTTCCCCTACCGAGATACGCGCGCCCCGGCGCCGCGGCGGGCTCGCGCGCGGGCGCCTGTCCCGCTCTCATTGCGTGGACCGCTCGCTGAAAAAATCCCAAGTGACGCTCCCAAGCGGCGCAAAGGCGATGGATTCGTAAGAATTGAAGCCGTTCGTCCTGCCCGCCGCGAAGTACGTGAACCCTTGATAGTGATGGCCGATTTGGTTCGTCTGGAATTGGCTTTGGTCGAATTGCCAGGGGAAAGTCATGTTCGTCCACATGGTGTCCGGCGAAACGCGGGTAAACTCGGTATCGGCGACGAATCAACTGACCGAAAACAGGGCCGCGTTGCTGAATAGCGTTTCGGCCATCGCAACGACGGCGTGTTTTTTATTTTCCAGAAGTGCTTACGGAAATTAAGGGTAGCAATGGACACGAACAAAGAGTAACAACGGACATCCCTATCGGGTTTTTTGAGAAACGATTTTTTTTCGGAATTCGCTCGGCGTCATCTCGTATTTTCGGAGAAAGAGCGCGTTGAACTGCGATTTAGAGGTAAAACCATTGCGCATTGCGAGATTCAATATGAGTTCTTCGGGGTTTTGGATGAGGTCACGATGGAGGCTCTCGAAGCGCAGATCGTTCAGATACTCGCGAAAACCGATACCTTTAATGGTGTTAAGGAAATATGAAAGCTGATTGGGCGAAACCCCGACCTTTTCCGCGATTGATTGCAGGTTACTTGCGGGATCACGGTAAAAAGCCGTTCGTAGCGCGAGACCGCTGAGCCGCTTTTCGATCTCGGCGATTTCCTCAGCGCTGAGAAGCGCGTATTTTTTCGTTTCTTTGGCAGGGATTCCCAGAATGTAGTCGGGATAGCGCGCCAATGCGAGAAAAAAACAGGTGACGATCACGGCGAAAATCGACAGGGCGACGAAAAAAAAGCGTTCACTCCGCGATGGATAGGCCATCATGCTTACGAAGCTACCCATAAGCATCGCGACTTGAAAAGTCATCATGAGCTTGAATCCCTTTCCGTTCCGCACGTACCCCCGTTTGGGATAGGTTGACGTTTTCGCTATTCCGAGCGCGAAAAAAAACACAAAACACGCATCGGGTATAAAGTTGAGCGCCATAAGCGTGAAACTCGTGAACTGTATCGGCAAGCCCGGACGAAATTGGGGTAGCGGATTCACGATCGCGTTCATGACGAATACCACAACGGCATAGAGAGTCGGGAACGCGAAATATGGCATAAACGAACGAACGGGCTTTCGGCCTTCGCCCATGCATGTCGTGTAAAAAAGATAGACGGTGGGGCCTACGCCGGCGTTAGCGATAAGGTCAGTATGAATTAAGAACGGCGCATAGCGCAAATATCCTCCGATAGCGGCCGCGTAGTAAAAAAGCATATAGTCGAGAAAGCCAAAGGCAACGGTCATGAGGATCGTTTGCGGAGTTTTCTGCCGTTGAAGGAGCAAAAACGCGATATAAATGAGGACGCATGCTCCGGCGACGAAAAGAATGGTTTCCATTACCGTGAGTATATCTGCTTAGCGCAAGTTAGTTCAATCTTCTGGACGTTTCAAGCAATTAGTTTCTTCTATACACAAAGGGCGGCGCTATGGTATCCTACGAGGCAATATAGGTCCCCCGAGAAATCAGCCGCACGCGGTGGGTTTCTCTTTGATAATCGCCTGGGGCGATTATCACTGCCTCCAGCGGGGGCAAAAGGAGCATCCAAAAATGGAAGATCACTCGGTATCGATGGAAAAAATCGTCAGCCTCTGCAAGCGGCGCGGTTTCGTGTTTCAGTCCTCCGAAATTTACGGCGGACAAGCCGGCGCTTGGGATTACGGCCCCTTGGGCATCGAGCTGAAGAACAACATCCAAAAGGCATGGTGGAAGGAAATGACCCAACTCCATGACAGCATCGTCGGCCTCGACGCCGCCATTCTCATGCATCCCCGCGTATGGGAAGCCTCCGGTCACGTCGCGAATTTCTCCGACCCTCTCGTCGACTGCAAGGACTGCAAGAGCCGCTTCCGCGCCGACGACGACACGCAAATCTCCCCCGAGAACGTCGCCGCCCGAAAGTGCCCGAAGTGCGGTGGTCCCCTGACCGAGCCCCGATCCTTCAACCTCATGTTCAAAACCCATATCGGCCCCGCCGAGGATACCGCGTCGATCATTTACCTTCGGCCCGAAACCGCCCAGGGCATTTACGTCAACTATAAGAACATCGCGCAGTCGAACCGCCTGAAAATCCCGTTCGGCATCGCCCAGGTCGGCAAGGCGTTCCGCAACGAGATCGTCACCAAAAACTTCATTTTTCGCACCTGCGAATTCGAGCAGATGGAGATGCAGTTCTTCGTGAAGCCCGGCGCGGACGAGAAGTTCTTCGAATACTGGCGTGAGCAGCGCATGGGCTATTACCCGAAGTACGGCATCCGCGCGGAAAAACTCCGCTGGCACCACCACGAAAAGCTCGCGCACTACGCGAAGGACGCGTACGACATCGAGTTCGAATTCCCCATGGGATTCCAGGAGCTTGAGGGTATCCATAACCGCACCGACTTCGACCTCACTCAGCACGCGAAGTATTCCGGCAAGGACCTCCAATACATCGATCAGGACAACGGCAACGAGCGCTACATTCCTTACATCATCGAGACCTCGGCCGGACTGACGCGTAACGTGCTCATGTTCCTGAGCGACGCCTACGAGGAAGAGAAAGTCGCCGACAAGGGGAACGAGGACGATTGGCGAACCGTGCTCCATTTCCACCCGAAAATCGCGCCGGTCACCGTCGCCGTCCTTCCCCTCATGAAAAAGGACGGGCTCGCCGAGCTCGCCAAGGAAATCCAGAACGAGCTGAAGGAAGACTTCATGACCGATTACGACCAGTCGGGCGCGATCGGCAAACGCTATCGCCGCCAGGACGAGATCGGCACGCCGTTCTGCGTCACGGTCGACTACGACTCGAAGGAAGACAGCACGGTTACCCTGCGGTTCCGCGACTCTATGGAGCAGGTTCGCGTAAAGCGAAGCGAGCTCAGCCATCGCATCCGCGAGGAAATCAAGAATTACAAGCGGGTTTAAGAAAACCGCGCCGGGTTTTTTCCAAGGGACGGGGATACGTGTCGGACAGCAATAGACTTCACAGAATAAACACTTCGCGTATCCTTCGCGCCATTTGGCTCAACCCCGGCATATCGCGGATCAAGGTCGCGGAAATGCTCGACCTTGACCGCTCGACCGTCACGAAGATCATGCAGGTGATTCTCGACCGGGGACTCGTCGTCACGGCGGGAAAAAATACCGCGCAGTCCGGTGTCGGCCGCCGGCAGATTAACCTGGAGGTCGACGAGGGCATCGGCGTCGTTCTCGGCGTCGAGGTTCAGGATACCCGCTGGAGCGCCGTCGTCACGACCATTTCCGGGAAAGTCATCTCGTCCTTTTCGGGCTCCGAGCCGACGCGAAAGGACGGTCTCGTCGATCGCGTTATCGCGATAGTCGCGGCGGCGCGGGCCTCGATCGAGGGCCGCGGGCTTTTCCTGCTCGGAGCGGGGCTCGGCCTGCCGGGCATCGTGGACCCGTACACGGGCACGGTGATTCGCTCCCACTCGCTCGGCGTCTATGACCCCTTCGACCTGCGTTCCGCCTTGACCGAGCGCTGTGACGCCTACGTTATCCCCGAAAACGACGCGAACGCGTGCTGCTGGGGCGAGCTCGCCTTCGACCGCGCGAACCGCGCGCGCAATTTCATCACCGTACTCGGCGAATTCCGCGAGAACGTGCCCGGTCTCGCCACCGGCAACGCCGCCGGTCACGGAATCTCTCTCGGCACGGGAATCGTCGTGCGCGAGCGCGTCCTGCACGGGGACCATTTTACCGTGGGAGAGTTTCGCGCCATGCGCGCCGGCCCCGAAACCGGCCAGTTCACGATTCCCTGCGATCGCCTGCGCTCGATCCCCGAAAACGAGAAAATCCTGGACGAGGTATATTCCGAGCTCTCGGATAACCTCGCGTTCCTCGTCAACTGCACCGACTTGACGCGCGTCGTGTTCGCCGGAGACCTCGCTTCCCATCCGGGGCGGCTTCGGGAACTGTGCGCGAAGGCCGTCTCGCGTAATTGGATGTACGACTTCGATCGCGCCATCGAGATTGATTTTTCCGCGTATGGCGACCGAGCGGTCTCGATCGGCGCGGCGGGGCTTTTCGTTGAGAAGCTCTTTTCCGTGCCGGACATGGCGGACCGCTTTCAGGAACTCGTCGGCTACGATCTGTACGAGCGCGTGCTCGAGGGAAAAAGGAGGTAGCGATGGAATACGTGTCGCTGGGCAAGACCCGGCTTGTCGTTTCGCGCACCGCTTTTGGCTCCCTGCCGATTCAGCGGGTGAACGATCCCGCCGAGGCCGCCGCCATCGTGCGCGCCGCCTACGACGCGGGCATTAACTTCTTCGACACGGCGCGGTCTTACACCGATAGCGAGGAAAAACTCGCGCTCGGCCTCGCGGAATTTCGCAAGGACGTCGTCATCGCGACGAAGTCGGCAGCGCGGACCGGGGCGGACCTTCGGCGCGACCTCGAGACGAGCTTGCGCAATCTCGGCACCGATTATATCGACCTCTATCAGCTGCATAACCCGTCGTTCGTCCCGCAGCCCGGCGAACCGGACGGGCTTTACGACGCGCTTTCCTCGTTTCGCAAAGAAGGCTCGGTTCGCTATATCGGCTTTTCGAACCACTCGCGCAAACTCGCCTGCGACGCGATCGACTCGGGCCTTTTCGACGCGATCCAGTATCCGTTTTCCTATCTCGCCGACAATGGGGACATTGAGCTGATGAAAATCGCGGCCGACACCGAAACCGGCTTTATCGCGATGAAGGCCCTCGCCGGCGGGCTTATCTCGAATATTCCCGCGGCGTTCGCCTGGATGCGCCAGTTTGAGAGCGTCATTCCCATATGGGGCATTCAAAGGCGCTTTGAGCTCGACGACTTTATCGAGCTTGAGCGGAATCCGATCCCTCTCGACGATACGCTGCGCAAACTCATCGAGCGGGACCGTAAAAACCTTTCGGGGAGCTTCTGCCGGGGGTGCGGCTATTGCCTTCCGTGCCCCGCGAACATCCCGATCAATAACGCGAACAGGATGAGCCAACTGTTGCGGAGGTCTCCGACCCAGCAGTGGATGACGAAAGAATGGCAGGAACTCATGGGTCGAGTGAAAAACTGCACGAAGTGCGGCCTCTGCGCGCAACGCTGTCCCTACGGCCTTAAGCCGTATGAGACCATGCCCGCGCATTTGCGGGATTATCGATCGTTCGTTCGACAGTACGGCGAAAAATGATTTCTCGGCACTAGAAGCGGTATCCTACCGCGAGTCCGATCTCGAGTTTCGCGGTGTCGATCGAAGCGCCGCCTCCGTTCAAATCCTCGTAATCGTCGATGAGGTCGTTTTCGTACTCTGACCGAAGTTTGTAGCCGTACATGGCCGTCGAGCGCAAATAAAGGGGGCCGGGAAAATTCACGTCGACGCCGACTCCGCCCTTGAGCCAGAATTGCGAGAGGTCCGCGTCGAACGAGCCCGCGTTCACGGCGTACTCGATTCCCCCGATGGGAAACAGCGTGAGCGCATCCGCGACCCGTACGGGATATTTTCCCAAAAGCGAAAATTCCAGCGCGGTGCGCGGCGCCTTGACGGCGGAGCCGTCTTTCCTGTCGTCCGCGTACATCCATCGCGCGCCCGCCTCGGCGACGAGGTATTTCGCGTCGAAGAAGCCGAGCGCCCCGAAATACGAGACGCGCTCGACCGAGCTCGAGGAAGATCCGCCGGCGTCGGTCGTCGTCTCGACGAATGACCCGTTAACGCCGAGTCCCGCGCTGAGATCGAGCGCCGTCGCGTTCACGGCGGCGCAGAGCGCGAGAGACCCGATAAGAAGTAGTTTATTCATTGTTCATCGCCTTTCGCGCGCCGCGGGGGACGCGCCATCCATTCGTAACAAATAACACCGGAACGCTCGCGAAGTTTCGCCGCTATTCGAGGTTTTCCAACTCTTTCAGCCAAATGGCGGCCGACGCGTCGCTCGGCATGCGCCAATCGCTGCGCGGGGAAAGCGTGACCGTTCCCACTTTCGGCCCATCCGGGAGGCACGATCGCTTGAATTGTTGCGCGAAGAAACGGCGATAGAATATTTTCATCCATTTGAGAATTTCCGACCGACCGTACGTTTCGGCGAACGCGTGCTCGGCGAGAAAAAGAATTTTCGCCGGGGAGTCGCCCCATCGGGTGAGATGATAGAGGAAAAAATCGTGGAGCTCGTAGGGACCGACGATCCCCTCCGTTTTTTGCGCGATCTCGCCGTTCTCCGGAGGCAGGAGCTCGGGGCTGACCGGCGTGTCGAGAATGGCCTGCAGCACCCGCGAGAATTTGCGCCGGGCCTCGGCGTCGTCCGCGGTCACGAAGGACTGGGGGGTGTCCGCGCAATATTTCACGAGATGGCGCACGAGGGTTTTGGGAATCGAGGCGTTGACCGCGTACATCGACATGTGGTCGCCGTTGTAGGTGGCCCAGCCCAACGCGAGCTCGGAAAGGTCCCCGGTTCCGATGACGAGGCCGTTTTCCATGTTCGCCCGGTCCATGAGAATCTGCGTGCGCTCGCGCGCCTGGGAATTCTCGTACGTGACGTCGTATCGCTGCGGGTCTTGCCCGATGTCCTTAAAGTGCTGGACGACGGCTTTGTTGATGCGGATTTCCTCGAGCGTGACGCCCAGCGACTCCGCGAGACGCTCGGCGTTTCCCTTCGTCCGCTTCGTCGTTCCGAAACCCGGCATCGTGATGGCCTTAATGCCCGCGCGGGGAAGTTTGAGCCGATCGAAGGCCCGCGCGACGACGAGAAGGGCGAGCGTCGAGTCGAGCCCCCCGGAAATGCCGAAGACCGCGGCCTTCGAGCCGGTATGGGAGAGTCTCTTGACGAGGCCTTCCGTCTGGATCGCGAAAACCTCCTCGCATCTTTGCGCGAGGTCAGTCGCGCCCGAGGGAACGAAGGGGTGGGGATTAATGCGCCGTTGGAGCCTGATGGCTTTGCCGACCGGGCTTTCCTGCTCGGCGAAAATTTCCGAGTCGAGCCTGAGCGAAACGCGCCGATAGCCGCCGTCGCCGGAATACGGGAACGTGTTCACGCGTCGCCGCTCGTTTAACAGCTTTCGCGCGTCGATTTCCGCGACGAGAAGACCTTCGGAGAAAAGTTCGCTTTCGGCGACCAGCGAGCCGTTCTCGGCGACGAGGTTATGCCCGGCGAAAACCATGTCGGTCGTCGACTCGCCGGAGCCCGCGTTCGCGTACACGTACGCGCAGGCGCACCGGCCCGATTGGCTGAGCGCGAGCGTTCGCCGGTAACTCGCCTTTCCTATCAATTCGTTGCTAGCCGATAAATTGGCGACGATGACCGCGCCCGCCTGCGCGTGCGCGGTGGAAGGCGGGCAGGGCACCCAGAGGTCCTCGCATATTTCGACGGCGAACGCGAGGTCGGGCGTTCGCTCGTCCGCGAACAAGAGCTTCGTCCCGAACGGAACCGGGTCGGGGCCGAACACTCCGGGAGGCACCAGCTCCGTTTCCCCGGGCGGCGGCGCGAAGTGGCGAAGCTCGTAGAACTCGCCGTAATTCGGGATATTCGTCTTCGGCACGACGCCGAGCACTTTGCCGCCCGAGATGACGGCCGCGCAGTTGTAGCGCGCGTTCCGAAAATTGAAGGGAAAACCGACGATGCCGGTAACCGGGAGGTCGCGCGTTTTTTCCGCGATAAGGCGAACGGCCGCGAGCGAGACGCGGGCGAGCAATTCCTGGGCGAATAAGTCGCCGCAAGTGTAGCCGGTTACGCAGAGTTCGGGAAAGACGACGAGGGATACGCCCTCTTGCGCCGCCTCTTTCATGAGCGAAAGCACGCGCGCCGTATTCTCTCCGCAATCTCCGACGACGCATCGGGGCGTCGCCGCCGCGACTCTCAGGAAACCATGCAACATTTTGCGGCCCTCCTCTCAATACGCCCAGTGTATACAATTTTCCGGTAAATCGCTATACTTCTTCCACTATGAACAAAGCGCTAGAAATCCTTAAGGAACGCGGATTTTTCCAGCAGTGCACGGACGTCGACGGGCTTTCCCGCCTCATGGACGCGGGCCCCGTGACGTTTTACGTCGGGATCGACCCGACGGGCCCGAGTACCCACATCGGCCACATGCTTCCGGTATTCGCGCTCAAGCACCTCGTGTCCGCGGGACACCGCGGCATCGTCCTCATCGGCGGCGGTACCGCGCGCATCGGAGACCCTTCGGGAAAGACCGAGATGCGCAAGATGATCTCGTACGAGCAGATCGACGAGAACGCCGCGTCCATCCGCGCGCAGATCGACCGGTTCGTCAAATTCGACGGCAAGACCGCGCTCACCGCGAACAACAAGGATTGGCTCGCCGACCTCAACTACATTGATTTCCTCCGGGATATCGGCTCTCATTTTTCCGTCAACCGAATGCTCACGTTCGAGGCGTACAAAAAACGCATGGAAGTCGGGCTTTCGTTCGTCGAGTTCAACTATCAGCTTTTGCAGAGCTACGACTTTCTCCAGCTCAACGAGCGAGAGGGAACCGCACTGCAGATCGGCGGCGACGACCAATGGGGAAACATCGTCGCGGGCATCGAGCTCATCCGCCGCATTAACGGCCACGAGGCCTACGGCCTTACGTTCCCGCTCGTCACGACGAGCGACGGAAAAAAAATGGGCAAGACCGAGAAGGGCGCGCTCTTCCTCGACCCGACGCTCACGACGCCGTACGAGTTTTTTCAATATTGGCGGAACGTCACCGACGCGGACACGCGGAAGTTCCTGCTCATCTTCTCGTTTCTCTCGGTCGCCGAGATCGACGCTCTCATGGCGGGCAACGTCAACGCCGCGAAAGAGCGGCTCGCGTACGAGGTGACGAAGGAAATTCACGGGAAGGACGAGGCCGATAAGGCCCTCGCTGGCGCGAAGGCCGCTTTCGGCGGCGGCGGCGACAAAGCGTCCATGCCGACGGCGGAAATCCCGCGCGCGCGTTTCGACGCGGGTATCGGCGTGATCGATCTCTTTTTCGAGGCGGGCCTCGCCGGAACGAAGAGCGACGCGCGCCGGCTCGTCGAGCAAGGCGGCGCGACCGTCGGCGAGTCCGTCGTTTCCGACGTCAAGGCGTCGATCGGCTCCTCGGCGCTCGATGGCGAAAGCGAAGTAATCCTCCGCGCCGGAAAGAAAAAGTTCGTGAGAGTTATCGCGAAGTAAAATCGAACTATCGCGGCCGGATCACGCCCACTCCAGGGCTTTCCGGTTCGCTTCCCGCAGAATCTTTATCGAGCGCGCGAATCCCGCCGCCTCGTCTTCCGTCAAATGGTATTCGACGAGTTCCTTGACCCCGCTCATTCCCAAAACGGCGGGAATGCCGGCGTACACGTCGGTCTCTCCGTACTCCCCCTGAAACATTGCGGAAACCGGCATCACTTTGTTTTCGTCCCGAAGAATCGCCCGAATAATCTGCGCCGCCATGGACGCGATGCCGTACGAGGTCGAGCCTTTTCCCTGGACGACGCGATAGCCGATTTCGGCGATCTCGCTCCGAACGCCCTCAAGGTTCACTCCCTCGAAACGCGTTTTCCAGTCGGTGAGTATCTCGCTGAATTTTTTTCCGCCGACCGTGATCTGGCTCCAGGGAATTATCTGCGAGTCTCCGTGCTCGCCGATGCAGAACGCTTCCATGCTGCGGGGATCGACTCCCATCAGTTTCGCGAGATAGTGCCGGAGTCGCGCCGAATCGAGGGACGTCCCCGTCCCGATGACGCGCGCCGCGGGAAGGCCGGATATTTTTTGCGTGAGATAGGCGAGGGGGTCGACGGGATTGGTGACGACGAGGAATATGCCGTTGAATCCCGCTTTCATCACGTCCGAAACTATTGCCGAGACGGCTTTCGCCGAGGCTTCGAGCATGTCGAGCCTCGAGACGGCGCCGGGCGTCGGCGCAGAAATGGCGAGAACGACGATGTCGGCGTCGGCGGCGTCTTCGTACGTTCCGTCCGAGATGCGCATGCTTGAGGGAGAAAAGCCGAGCGCGTGGCTGAGGTCCATGACCTCGGCCCAAGCTTTTTGGCGGTTCCTATTTATGAGCACGAGATCGTCGCAAATCGAGTTAATGGTCAGATGATGGGCAAGGGCGGCGCCGACGTTGCCGACGCCGATTATCGCGACTTTGTTTCGTGAAATCGCCATCGCTTGCCCTATTGCAGCAGCGGGTTCGTCGCGGGCGGGACGGCGGATTCCGTCGCGGCGCTCGCCCCGCCCTGCGCCTGATTCGCTCCGGATTTACCCGAGGAGCCGCTCGGCGTGGGATCCTCGAACAGCGAGGGATCGAGGGTGAGTCCCGAGTCGTCGACCGTGATCGGCCGCTGGCCGACGGAGTAACTCTGCGTCTGCAGGATTTCCATCGAGCGCCGCTTGAGGTCGTTATTCTGCTCGTGGTAGTCGCAGTATTTCGTCGGCTGCGTTCCCTCAAGGAAGTAGAGCGAAATAGTGCCCTCGTCGCAGGCATCGGTCGGGAGCAGCCCCGACTTAACGCACACGGTCGCGGCGACGAGACCCGTTTGCGGTTTCACGAAATCCCGGTACGGGAGTCCGTCGTGGATGAGGCGCATGTAATCGCCCCAGGCCGGCCCCGCGAGCGTCGCGCCGGTATTGTCGAGTCCGAGCGAAAGGCCGTGCTTGTCGAAGCCGAACCAGAGCGCGGTCGTGTAATACGGCGTAAAGCCGACCGTCCACGCGTCCGACCAGTTTTGCGTCGTGCCGGTCTTGCCCGCCGCGGGAATGGTATATCGCTTGCCGTTCGGGTCGCGAAACGAGAATTTCGCGTCCGAGCCTCCGAGCGTTCCCGCGCGGATCGTGTTTTTCAGAAGATCGGTCATGATCCACGCGTTTTGCGGGCTGATGATTTGGATGCCCGAGCCTTTGCGCTTCTGCTCGAGCCGGAGTTCCTTTTCGGGGTCGATGATGGTCTTCCCGTTGCGATCCTCGACCGATCGGATCGCGATCGGCGTGACTTGCTTGCCCTGGTTCGCGAAGGTCGCGAAGGCCTGAGCCATCTGGATCGGCGCGACGCTGATGACGCCGAGTCCGAGCGAGTACACGCGCGGGAAGACGCGGTCGATGTCCGCCTTATCCGTGTAGCCGAGTAGCGTCGCCGCGCGGCTGATGGCCGCGTCGAAGCCGATGCCGTCCAGGATGCGGAGCGACGGCACGTTCATCGAGTGTGCGAGCGCCTCCCACAGGAGCACGGTGCCTTTCCATTCGCCCTTAAAGTTGAGCGGGGTGTAGGGCACGCCGTCCTCGTTGTAAAAGACGACGGGCGTGTCGGCGATCATCGAGCTCGCCGTGTATTTTCTCGTGTCGATGGCCGCGGAGTAGTAAAGCGGCTTGAAAGTGCTTCCCGGCTGGACGGACGCCTGGGTCGCGCGGATAACCTGGTTCGATTGGTCGAATTTGCTGCCGCCGACGAGGGCGGTGATATAGCCGGTATCGTTCTCGAGCGAGATGAGGGCTCCCTCGACGGTCGTTTTCGCCGCGGCGTTTTGCAGGTTCGCGTTCGCCTTGTTCGTCTGCGTCTTGAGCCCGTCAAGTCCGCAGACGAGGGACAGCACGTCGACGACGGGGTTCACGTTGTTCTGGTAGTATGAGACCGCTTTCCCGTGGATGCGCTCGCCGGAAACCGCGAGTTCGGGGATATTAAACGCGAGCGATAAAAGCTCGGTAACCCGCGCGTAGTCATCGCCCTCGGCGAAACGCGCGGAACTCGACACCTTAAAGCGACGATTCGCGAGCGCGATGTAGTCGGTCATGACCTTATCGGCCGCCGCCTGATGCTTGAGATCGAGCGTCGTGTGCACGGTGTAGCCGCCGGAATAAATGTCCATGGACCCGTACATCATGGTCTCGAGCTGTCGGCGCACGTATTCGGAGAACCAGCGCGCCTTGTCGTCGCGCGAAAGCCACGCGGATGTCGCGGTTCGCGTGTAGTCGAAATGCGCCCAATAGTCGTCAAAGGACGAGTCGGCCGCTTTTTTGCTGAGGTAGCCGAGCTCGACCATTTGCTTCAGGACTTCCTGTTGCCGTTCCATCGCGCGGTTTGGGTGCTCGAAAGGATTGTAGAAGGCGGGGTTGGAAAGCTGAATCACGAGTATCGCGGCCTCGGCGGGGGTAATTTCCGTCGCCGGGTGGCCAAAATAAAATTTGGACGCCGCGTTCACGCCGTACGTGCCGCCGCCGAAATACATTTTATTGAGGTAGAGCTCGAGTATCTCGTTTTTCGAGTACCTCCGCTCAAGCTGGAGGGCCCACCACAGTTCCTTGACTTTGCGGCCGATGGAAATATCGCTACGGTCGGCGTAGAGCGTTCCGGCGAGCTGCTGGGTAATCGTGCTTCCGCCGCCGAGCGATTGGCGCGTCAGCTTGCCGAACACCGCGCGGGCGATCGATTTCAGCGTGAAACCGCCGTGTTTATAGAAGTTCTGGTCCTCGCGGGTCAAAAGGGCGTTAATCATGTGCGGCGGGAGCTGATCGAGCGCGATCATTTCCCGCTTTTCTTCCGAGGCGAATTCGGTGATGAGATCGCCGTGGATGTCGAGAATGCGAGTCGGAAGCGCCGGGTTAAAATCGGAAAAATTTTCCTGTTTTTTTAGGTTCGTGGTCAGCGCCAGGGCCAGGCCGAGCGCGATGCCGCTCAGCAGGGCAAAAAGGAGGATAGCCGTTAAGGCAACGGTTATCTTGCGCGTTTCTTTGGCAAACATATTGCATAATAAAAGCATAAACGGGGGTTTGTTACAAGATTAAAAAAAAGAGCCGGTATTTGGATACCGGCCCGCCCATCAGGCTTCGGACAGTCAGTGGGTGGGAGGGGAACTGAGCTGCCCGATATACAATCTATCGGCGTCGTCCCATTTTTTCTTTAAGGAAAAAAGCGGTTACGGCGTTTCCGCGACATTTACGTCGATAACCATGGAAATCGTGTAATCCTTTCCCTTCTCGACCTCGACGGCTCGGGTCACTTCGTAATCCCCAATTTTGAACAGCACCGAATGCTCTCCCGGCGCTATCGCTATTCCCTCGCGAAGGGTCTCCACGGGCAGTCCGTCGAGCTCGATAACGGCGTTCGCGGGCGCCACGAGCGTGAGCCGGGGCGTCGTGTCCTTCATGGCGACGGTAATTTCGGCTACCCGCGCGCGCTCGACGGTAAACACGCGAACTTCGTTCCGGTAATCGTCGGAAACGATCGAAAGGTGATGCTCTCCGGGCTGGAGTATCGTCAGCGCCTCGGGATTCGCGAGCGCCTGGTCGTCGAGTCGCACGGAAACGGGCTTTTCGCCGGTTTCGGGCCACGAGAATTTCAGGCGCATGCCGCCCTCCTCGGCGAGGATCGGCTTGACTTTTACGGTAAACTTAACGCTTTCGATGTTGTCCGGAAGGCCTTTCATAACCGGCAAAAGGCGGAATACGAGCGGTCCGCCGGAAGCGTCGTGCACATAGTTCACGACGCTTGCGTAAGGGCCGCTTTTCAGGCCGGAATTCTTTTGAATGGGTATTTGCAGGACGAAATTGAGCTTTGACGGGAAGGTTTGCAGAATGATTTGGTCGCCTTCGTAGTCGATTGTCTGGGCCGATGGCGTCGGCGCGACCTTGCGATACAGGGCGTACCCCATTCCCATGCGGGCGGAAGCGCTCATCGCCGGGCTTTTGATCTCGATTTCGATGCCGCGGATAAAAAGCGGGTTCTTGGGGAGCGTGACGGCGACCGCGTCGGCAAAGCCGAGCTCAACCGTTTGGGCTTCGGGGGTTTGGGCGCTAATCGAGACGGGAACGAGGGCTCCGACGCGGAATCCGTCAAGGGCAAACAGCGATCCAAGCGATGACAATAATAACCCCGCCAAAATGGCCCGCGTTTTTTTCATTGCCGAACTTTCCCTTTTATGAATCCTTCTGGGTTTTTCGCCACCCCGTTTTCATGAATCTCGAAATGCAGGTGAGGTCCCGTGGATTGCCCGGTCGATCCGACCGTACCAATAATACTACCGGATTTGACCTTTTGGTGCAACTCGATTTTTACGGTTTGCAGATGACCATAGAGGCTTTCCTTGTTTCCCTCGTGCGCGATGATAACGTAATTCCCGTATACCGAATCTTCCCCGACGAAAGTTACCGTCCCGTCTGCGCAGGCGTGGACGGGCGTACCGCGCGGGGCCGCGAGATCGATGCCCTTGTGGAAAATGAGATGGCCCGTGACGGGATTTTTCCGCATGCCAAACGTCGAGGTGAGCGCGCCGTCCGGCAGCGGGAATCGGAACGTCGGCGTTAAAAAGAACGAGCGAACCGTGCCCTCGAACCCGGCGTCCGGGATGCAGTGAACGGCCCTTTTGTCCGGATCGCGCACGAAAAAAGAGATGATTGTCGGGTCGTCGGGGTCGAACGACGATAGCAGCAAGTTCTCGAAGGTATTTACCGCCTTGTCGGGGAGGTAGAGCCCGGGAAGGGTGGGGAGTATGACGGTTTTTCCGGTTATCGAGTCTTGCATCGAGGCGAATCGGTTCAAGCTCGCGATGGCATCGTAAGGAATCGAGCAACGCGCCGCTATCGTTATGAGCGTGTCGGTTTTTTTCGGCACGTACGAATAGAGGTGCAGGGGGAGGTCGACGCCCGGTTTCGCCGTCGCCAGCGCTTGGCGCGCCTGTGAAACGTCGTCGCAATATTGCTGGAATACGGGATTGTCGGACGTAAGGGACGGGATTTCAGGATAGAACACGCCTTCGGCGACCGCGGGTACGCTCGCGAGGAGCAAAAAGAAAGCTGCCAGAAATCTGGCGGCGATGGAGACGCTTGCGGTTCGGCCCGAAGCGCGGTCCGGGAATCGGTACGTCGGGCGGCTTTGCCCGGGGCATACAACTGCGCGGCGAAAGCTCAATCCGCGCCGGGAAATCCCCGCGCGGCTCGCGGCGATCATGCCCGCGCGGGCCGGCGACTTGAGCCGAATCCGAAGGCGAGAATCCCGTACGCCGCGATCGTCGCGAGCACGACGGTTCCCGCCAACGCGCGGTGCCAGGCGAGTACGAGGGCAATCGAGCCGATGGCCCCGGCAAGAAGCACGGCGATGGAGGCGAGCCTAATAAGAAATTTTCGCGGATCGGCGCGAAAGGCCTTTCTGCCGCGCTTATACGCGAAAAAGGCGACGGCGGCGGCGATCAGCAGACAAATAAGGGCGGTATACAGCGAGGGATCGGCGTTCGCGAGCTTCCACAGCGGCCATACGACGGCGCTTCCGGCGGCGACGCACACGGCGAGCAACGCCGCGAAAATAATGATTGTTCGCAAAATTTTCGCGTATCCTGACAGAATGAGCTTGAGCATCCGCGCCTCCAGATTCCAGATACTAAAAAAATAACCGTAGCGGGAAACCGCTACGGTTTACAAGCCGCTCGGCGACGAGAATTACTCCTCGCTGATCGCTTCGACGGGGCAGGCGGCGGCGCAGGCACCGCAGCTTGCGCAGGTCGCGGCGTCAATAACGCGCTTTCCGTCTTTCTCGCTGATCGCGCTGACGGGGCATTCACCCTCGCAGGCGCCGCAGTTAATGCACGCATCGGAAATTTTGTAAGCCATGTTGAGACTCCTTATCCATTTGATACCCATAAAATAGCCGATGTTCCGATAAAAAACAAGACGAATTCCTCTTTCGCGGTTCCGTTGTTGGCATATCGGCGTTCCGGTGCTACACTCAAACCCAATATGAACGAAAGTCAGCAACTTATAAAGAAGAATCTCGATTATATCAACATTCTGCCGGCCTGGGCCCAAGAACTTTCGGTTAAATACTGCTCAAAAACGGCCAACTTATATTTCGTTCACGGTAATATCCGCGACTTTTTGCCCCATCAAATGACCGAGGGCGAGTTTCTTTTCGTGAAAATTCAGGATTATATTTCCGAAGTCCTTTTTGGCAATAAAGATATCATCGTTTTTTACGATAAATCGAGCGGCATCTCGTTTTGCCTTTCCCAAATGGAAAAAGATTACCTCAAAACGATGACGTCCCGTTACCCGAACGTGCCGCCGGAGGAATTCCTTTCTCGCGACCCAGTAAAGGCGTTTGACTGGCTCGAGCGCTATTTCGTCTATAACCTGCCCAAAGATTTGCGTATTGTGCTCATTATCGATTACGCCGAAACCATCATTCCGGCGGACGAAATCGGCCATCTCGACGAGGTCGATCGGTACGCCCTCGTCACGCTCAACCGCTGGTCGCACGAGCCGCAGTTCACGAAAGGCGACATTTCCATCCTCATGCTTACCGAAAACCTTACCGACTTAAACCCGCGCCTTTCCGCCTCGCCGGCGACGGTCAAGGTGGAAATCCCGTTCCCCGACGAGGTCGTGCGCGCCCAGTTTTTGGCCTCGCACGAGTCGCGCGGCGCGCTCCTTCTCGAACGCGGCCTTAACCCCGAGCGCATGGGCGCGCTCACCTCGGGCCTCAACCTCATTAACCTCAACCAGCTCGCCGCGGAATCCTATCAGGAAGACAAGCCGATCAGCCTCGACTACCTCCGCCGCCGCAAGCGCGCCATCATCGAGAACGAGGCGGCCGGCCTTCTTGAGTTCATCGAGACCGACCACGACCTTTCTTTCGTCTCGGGCCACGAGTTCGTCAAAAAAAGATTCCAGAGCGCCGCCAAGGCGATCCGCCAGAACCGTACCGACGTGCTGCCGATGGGCTATCTCATCGCCGGCCCCGTCGGCACGGGAAAAACCTTCATGGTTTCGGCTTTCGCGGGGGAAATCGGCGTGCCGATGGTCAAGCTCCGCAATTTCCGCTCAAAATGGCAGGGCGCCACGGAAAGCAATCTCGAAAAGGTGCTGAACATCCTCAAGGCCATGTCGCCCGTCGCCGTCATGATCGACGAGGCGGACGCCTTCCTCGGCGACCGGGATTCCGCCGGCGACTCGGGCACATCGGCGCGCGTTTTCGCGCAAATCGCGAACTTTATGGGCAACACCGAATACCGGGGAAAAATCATCTGGTTCCTCATCACCTGCCGGCCCGACCTCCTCCCGATCGACCTGAAGCGCCAGGGCCGCGCCGAGGAACACCTCGCCCTTTTTTATCCCGATACCATCGAGGAAAAAATCGATCTTTTCCGCACGCTCCAGCGCAAGCTCGACATTAAGGTCAAGGACTTTCCGCTCGCCGACGCGTTCAAGTCGTTCAAATTCGAGGTTTCCGGCGCCGACATCGAGGCTATCCTCGTGCGCGCGAAAATGACCGCCACCATGGGCGGCCGCGCCATCGTCACCCGCGAAGACCTTGACGAGACGATCCGCGACTTCATCCCGCCGGCCTATCCCTACGAAATCGAGCTGCAGAACCTCGTCGCCGTCCTCGAGTGCACGAGCCGCGAAATGGTCCCCGCGAAATACCAAAAGCTCGAGCGCTCGAAGCTCGCCGCGGAAATTCGCGAACTCAAGGGTCTGCTCGGCGAACTGTAAATTTTCTTTTAGTTAATTTGGGCGCCCCGTCCGCGTGCGCGGACGGCCGGGCCCTTCGCTTGTATGGGCGGAACGCGGGGAAGTTTTGAAAAAACTTCCCCGCGTTCCGCACGGATACCGCTGCGGTCCCTGGCGCGGAAACGCGCGTGTGCGCGGAAACGCGCGACTTTTGACTTGAACCGCGCGCGGTGAAACTCCCGCCACGCGGAAAATCGCGCCTCGTTGAAATTCTCTCACGACGCGAAACTCCCTAAAAAGGAATATTTCTCGCGGGCTCGGCGAATTCTCTCGCCGATCGGCCCTAACTCGCGCGACTCGAAAAAATCTCTGTCGGGCGCGGGAAGTCGCGCGCCCGGCATCGGCCTATCTCTCTGTTTCGGGTTTTCCCGCGGAAACCCCAGCGTCGTTGAAATCGCGCGACCCGCGTCAGTCCCGGGTCGCGCCCATGGCGCGGGGCGCGATAAAATCGCCCGCCGCGTCGGAGTCTCGGGGCGCGCCGTAGTCGCGCGCCAATGCCTCGACGAGTTTTCCCGCGATGTCGATTCCGCAGCTTTTTTCCAGCTCCTCGAATCCCGGCGACGCGTTTATTTCGCAAATGGCGAGATCCTCGATGCGCGGAACCGCGCTGTCCGCGATATTCTCGCGCGCGAAAAGAAAATCCACCGTACCGTACCAAAGACCTACCGTTCGCGCGATCGCGAGCGCGGCGGCGTCGAATCCCGCGCGCGCGCGCTCGTCCTCGGCCCAGGCGGGAACGCGCGTCGTCGCGCCCACGCACGCGTTCGAGCGAAACTCGCCGTCTTTCGCGCGCCGCTCGACTACGGCGATAACCGCGCCACCGGCGAAAAACGCGCGCAAGTCCCGGCCCCGCGACGGAGAGATGAATTCTTGCGCGATCCACGCGGTACGCGCGCGGAAGATTGGTTCGGCCGCGTTTGGAGGTTTAGCCGCGCTTATAGCCGCGTTATCGGCTTTGTGCCGAACCCTTTCCTCGTCTATCGAATCTTCGCGCCGCGTCTGTGCCCATTGCCTGAATTTTTCTTCCGTTTCGATGAGCGCCACCCCTTTGCCGCGGCTACCCGCGCGGGGTTTTATCACGAAGGGGATCGGCAGCGGCAGAGTCGCGTCGTTCGTGCCTGGGGGTATTTCGGGAATCTCGACGGTTTTTGGCGTCTGCCAGCCAGCGCGCGAGAGCGTCGCGGCGCAGGCGAGTTTATCTTGCGCCAAAAGCGCGGCGTTTCGCGGATTGAGGCACGGACGTCCCGTCCGTTCGAGGGGCAGTCGCACGGTGTCGGCAACCTCACCCCGAAGCAGAAAAACGGTCCTTTCGCCGTCCCGTCGGTACTCATCGCCCGAAAGATAGGTTTCGACGTCGCGCGGAAATAAAAAACGGGGCTCAAGGCCCCGTTCCGCGCACGCGCGCGCGATGCGATTAGCTGGATAAAATTGATTAAGCCACCCGTAGTCCGCGGTCTTGAGGCCGTACACGACCGCAAGCCGAAGAGTCGATGCATGCGCGGGCCGCGCGTTTTTGACCGTCAGTCCTGCGTCTTCGGCCACGTCAGCGTTTGCGCGCAAAGCTGGGAAATCGCCGCCGCGGCTTTTTTGGCGTCGGCCTGCGGGATTCCCGCCTCCTGGCTCAGCGTTTTCGAGAAAAACAGGTTCATGGAGTCGAACACGTCCGGGAGGGAATAAAAGAGAAACGCGAAGTTAATGCCTTCGGGCTTGAAAACGGTGAAGGCGGAAATCGCGTCCTGGGGCTTTTTATTAAAAATGATGCGCGTCTGGTTCTTCGCGGTGATGATGTTCGCCTCGTTGAATCGGAGCGGTATCTGGAAGTTTTCGGGCCGGCAATAGGGCTCGACCGTCTTTTGGGTATAGTTCGAAGGCTCGACGAGCACGTATAATTTTTTTCCGTTCGTCTGGAAGGTAACGCTGTTGCCCGACGCGTAAAAGTCCTTAACCGCGGAATACGAAATGATCTCGTAGATGCTGTACGCGGAATTTTGCTTAAAGAACGACGAAACGATGTATCCTTCGTCCATCGGAAGCTTGTTCTGCTGATAAGCCTCGAAAAAATCCATAGCCTTCAGTGCCATTGCCATACCTCCATGTGATTTATCATGCACTAGTATAGGTGATAATGAGTCGGCGCGCAACCGTCAGCTTGCCCCCCGTCCGCTCGACAGGAGCTGGAACGTCGTTTATTATGGGCCCATGAACGGAACGTTTTATCTGGAAACGCCCATCGGGCCGTTGGGCGTGCGCGGTAACGGCCGCGCGATTACGGAAGTCTTTTTCGCCGAAGACGAAAGCGCGCGGGACGCGCGGCTGGAGGAAACTTTGTCGCCGGGCGACGCCAACGGCGCCGACCTCGTCATCGATCGGGCGCTCGCGGAGCTTTCCGCGTACTTCCGGGGCGAGCCGATCTCCTTTTCCGTTCCGCTGGAGCCCGCCGGCACCGACTTCGAGCGAGCTGTTTGGCTCTTGATGGTCGCCATACCGCGCGGCTCGACGCGGACGTACGGAGAGCTTGCCGTCGCGCTCGGTAAGCCGCGAGCCGCGCGCGCGGTCGGCGGGGCGGCGCATCGCAATCCCATCGGCATCATCATTCCCTGTCACCGCGTCGTCGGCGCCTCCGGTTCGCTCGTCGGCTACGCCGGCGGCCTCGATAAGAAAAGTTTTTTGCTCAATTTGGAAGGCTCGCGCCTCCTATGACGGCGCCGGTTTTTTTTCGCTATGGCGCGCGGGAGACGGAATACCTTTCGGCGCGCGATCCCGTTCTTGGGCGCGCGATCGCGGAAATCGGGCCCCTGCGCCGGGAAATCAATCCCGACGCGTTCTCGTCGCTCGTGAACGCGATCGTCGGTCAGCAAATTTCCACGAAAGCGCAAATAACGGTATGGAATCGCGTCGTCGCGTTCGTGGGCCGCGTGACGCCAGGGTCGATCGCCGCGCTTTCCGAGGGTTCGCTCGCGAGTCTTGGCATGAGCGGGAGGAAGGCCCGGTATATTCGCTCGCTCGCCGATAAAGCGCTCTCGGGAGATTTCGATCCGGCGGCGCTCTGCTCACTCGGCGACGAGGACGCGATCTCCGAGCTCGTCTCGCTTGACGGCGTCGGCCCCTGGACGGCGGAGATGCTTCTTATTTTCTCGTTGGGGCGGCCAAACGTTTTCAGTTTCGGCGACGCGGGAATTCGCTCGGGCCTAAAAAAACTGCATGGCCTGGACGATTTGGACGCGGCCGCTTTCGCGCGGTTCCGGGAACTCTACAGCCCCCATTGCACGGTCGCGAGCTTTTACCTTTGGGAAATCGCCGGGATGCGCAAGGTGAACACGGTCCGTTCCCCTGGGTCCGAGGCGGCGGAAACCGTCCAGCCGTGAGAATCCGCGACGCTCTTGACGATCGATAAGCCCATGCCCATACCTTCCTCCCTGCGAGAATTCGTTCCCCGGTAAAAAAGGTCAAATATGTGCGGTAGATCGTCGCTCTTGATGCCGACGCCGTCGTCGGAAATGGCGATGACGGCGTCTCCTCCCTCAACGGTCGCGTCGATTTTGATTAAGCCGCCCTCGCCCGTGTAGCGAATCGCGTTCGTCGTGATGTTCTCGAGCGCCCGGACGAAGAGTCGCTCGTCGAGCGGCACCACGAAGGAGTCGGGCAAGTCGATACGATACTCAACCGACCTTCTCAGCAGTTCCGCGTCGCTCGATATGCGCACGCAGAAATTCCGCAAAAGCGGGGCGAGCGCGTGGTTCTGGAGGTTCTGGCGCCACTCGCCGGTATTAAGCTTTACGAAGCCGATGAGGTCGTTGATCATGTCCTCGAGCTGGTCGACCTTTCCGCCGACGATTTCGAGCGATTTCGCTATCGTCTGTGGGTCGTCGGCGATGCCGTCGGATATCGCCTCAGTGTATCCCTTGATGAGGGCGAGCGGGGTTTTTAAGTCGTGGCTGATTCCCATAATGAAGCGCGACCGCCGCGCCTGCTCGTCCTTGAGCGCGAGCCTCATGCGGTTGAGCGAGTCGGTGAGCGACGTGATCTCGTTGCTGCCTTTCGCCTCTACCACGACGTCGAGGTCTCCCGCCGCGATTCGTCGGGTATTTTCCTCAAGCATGGTAACCGACTTCGTGATCGATCTCGTGATATACGAGCTCATGGCGGCGGAAAAGACGAGGAGCACGAGAAAGATCGTGATGACCCAGCGGATCATCACGAGAATCGGGTCGGGCGGCCGGTGCTTCGCGCGCAGCACGCGGGTGATGACGATATAGTTCACGGTTCCCGAGGTTTCCGGGCTGTCGACCATGTAGAGGTATCGGTGGCTCGAATTCTCTATGAAGCCCATGATGTCGTCGTTCGAGAGCATCGTAGCCGGGCGGTAGTCCTGAATCGTGGAATACACCACGCGGTTCGCGGCGCCGATGACGAGATATTCGACGTTCTTCGATTTTCGGTTGATGAACCGGGATAGGCGCGACCAATCGGCGGCGCTCACCTCGGTGCCGGACATTTCGCTGACCTCGCGATACCCGGGCAGCAGGGCGCGCTCGGGTTCGCGGTAAAATTCCAGCATCACGAGCGCGCCGATGACGAGGATCGGGACGAGAATAATGCCGATTGTGTGGAGCGCGAATTGCGTTCGAATTTTCATTTACGATTTTTCCCCGTCGGGCTCCGGCGCGAATCGATAACCCATGCCGAACACCGTCTCGATGTACCGAGGATTCGAGGGATCTTCCTCGATTTTTTTCCGAAGCCGCTGGACGTACACCGCCACCGCGGTGATGTCCCCGTACGCGTTCTTCCAGACGCCGTTGTATATGACGTCCGGGGCGAGCGGCTTACCCGCGTTCGCCGCGAAAAAGGCGAGAACGTCGAATTCCTTCGCGGAAAGCGTGACGCGCTCGGTTCCCTTGCGGAGCGTGCAGGCGGCGGTGTCGAGCACGTACGGCCCGAATCGTATTCCTTTCCCGGTTTCCGTCTCTGAGTCCTGCACGCGGCGCAGCATCGCGCGGACGCGCGCGACGAGCACGCGCGGGGAGAACGGTTTCGTGACGAACTCGTCGGCCCCGTAGCCGAGCCCCGCGATGATATCCTCGTCGGCGACGCGCGCCGAAACGATGAGTACGGGCGCCTCGCTTTTCTTGCGGAAGCGATGGAGGAATTCGAACCCGTCCATTCCCGGAAGGTTGATGTCGAGGATGATGAGCTCGGGTTGCCACGACTCTATCGTCTCGAGGGCAAGCTCGGCGGACTCGACGATTTTCGTTTCGAGTCCCTCTTTCCCGAGGTACAGAGCCTCCAGCTCCGCGAGTTCCTGAACGTCCTCAATAATTAAAATTTTAGCCTTCACCATTTCGCTCCGTTGCATGGTAAAAGTACCGTAAAAAAAACCGATCTGGCAACCGCAGACCCTTTTCGGAACGCCGATATAACAGAATATTATATAATCTTTATTAGCCGTTTATGGGGAAACTAGGGCGAACTCGGTATTGTCTTACTATCGAGTATCCTTGAGGAGGTCTGTATCGATGAAGCGCTTTTTTTTGGCAAGCGCGTTAATGGTCGCCGTGGTAAGCGGGTCGCTTTTCGGCGAAACGGTGCTAACCGTCGATTCGGCCGTTGAGTCGGCCTTACGCAATAACGTATCCGCGCAGCGGAGTTCCATTTCCTACGATGCCTTGGTTAGGTCGTCGTCGCTTTCCTGGAACGAATTCCTTCCTTCGGTGACCGCGAGCGCGTCGACCGCCCGCGGGACAGTGTCGGAAATCACCTCGTACACCGGGAAGGTCGCCGCGTCGCTTTCGTTTTCGATGGCGTCCATTGAGGCCGTCAAAAAGGCGAAGCTGAACCTCGAAGCGGGGGCGATCACGCGCGAGACGGCTCTTCGAGACGTCGAGCTCGCGACGCGCAAGGCGTTCTACTCCCTCCTTTACGAGAAGGAAAACGTTGACGTTCTCTCCGCGACGGTGGATACGGCGCGCAAACAATACGAGCAAACGCTCGCGAAGCAGAAAGCCGGCCTCTTGCCCGAGGTCGACGTGCTCTCTGCCCAGGTAACGTACGAGAATCTCAAGCCGGACCTGGAAACCGCCAAGATCACCCTGCAAAACGACTTAGAGTCGTTTAAGCAAACGATCGGCATTGACCTCTCGACCGATATTTCGCTCGATGGATCCCTTGAGACGGCGAGCTCGTTTTCAGATATCGACCTCTCGAACGTAGCCGTCGCGTCGTCGACGGTCGCGGCACTGGAAAAAAACCTCGCTATCGCGAAATCCGCGAAGGTCACGACGATGTCATCGTCGTGGCTGCCGACGTTTTCCCTGTCGTGGTCCTATGCCCCGACGAAAACCGACCAGGAAGGCTCGGACTGGGAAGACTCGGGTTCGGTCTCTGCGGCTGTCAGCCTGCCGCTCGACGGCTTCCTTCCCTTCTCGAAAGGCGCCGAAAACGTCCGTAGCGCGAACGATACCGTGAAGGATATCGAGCTCCAACTCTCGAACGCGAAAATTTCCGCGCGGATCGAGCGGGAAACGCTCCTTCGGGACATCGCGCAGTCAAAGACGACCCTCAAGGCGCGCCAATTGAGCGTTTCCCTCGCCGAGCGCAATTACTCGCTTACCGAGGACGCCTACAAACGCGGGACGAAAGACATCCTGAGCCTGCAAGACTCCGCCGATTCGTTGCAAGAGGCCCGCGTCGCGCTCATGAAGCAATCCTATACGCTTATATCCGCCGTGCTCGATCTTGAGTACGCGATCGGGGTTCCGTTCGGGACCCTTGGGAGGTAAAACATGAAGAAGAAATATTTTTTGTTGATCGTCGCGTTCGTAGCGGCCGTGGTCGTAGTCGCGCTCTTGCCGAAGTCGTCAAAAAAGGCGGGCGCCGCCGGCGGGTGGGGCGGAAAATCGGGCGGCCAAACGTCGACGGTTTTTCGCGTCACTTCGGTTCTTTCCGAGCGCAAAAGCCTGCAGTCTTACTTAGAGGTGAACGGCGACGTCGAGGCCGAGGATACGGTGGATGTGTATCCCGATATTTCCGGCAAGCTCGTCAGCCAATCTGCCCATCTCGGATCGAAAGTCTCCAAGGGCGAGGTTATCGCTCAGATCGATCCCTCGACGCCCGGCGCGACCTATGCGTTGAGCCCGGTATACGCGCCAATTTCCGGGACGATCACCTCGATACCGCAGAGCGTCGGCGCGACCGTCTCGACGAGCACGTCCGTCGCGATCATCGGCGATATCGGTAAACTCCAGGTATCGGTGAAAATTCCCGAGCGCGATATCGCCTCGCTCAAGGTTGGCCTGAAGGCGAACGTCTCGTTTGAGGCCTATCCCGGCGTCACTTTTTCCGCGACGGTTTTCCGCGTCTCCCCGCTCGTCGACTCGACGTCGCGCACGAAGGAAGTCTATCTCGCCTTCGACAAAGAAGACGATCGGATTAACGCCGGGATGTTCGCGAAAGTGAAACTGTTCACGACGGTCACCTCGAACGCCGTGACCGTTCCGGACGAGGCCATCGTGACCAACTACGATAAACAGTACGTGTACGTCGTTAACGACGATAGCACCGTAACGCGGGCGGAAGTCGTCAAGGGCGTGACGGTCGACGGCGTGACTCAACTCTTGAGCGGCCTCGACGAGGGTAAGCGAATCGCCTTCGAGGGCGTTTCCGTGCTCTCTGACGGCGTGTCGGTTAAGGACATCAGCCAAAAGTCCGCGGCGTCGGACGCGCAACCGAGCGCGGCCGCTTCCGCCGACGTTTCTGCCTCCGGCAAAAAATGGTCCGGCTCGGCCGATTCCTCGAATCAAAAAGCGGGGGGTAACGAATGAGCATGTCGAAACGGGTCGTCGATCACCCGATCCTGACGGCCATCGTATTCGCCCTCCTGGGCATCATGAGCCTTTACGCGATTAAGGGCATCGCCATCGGCCTCATGCCGGACATGGATATGCCGATGCTCATCGTCTCGACGTCATATAGCTCCGCCGGACCCGAGTCCGTCGAGAAGGCGGTGACGAGCGTGCTCGAGACGAGCCTCGTAGGCCTATCCGGTCTTAAGACCATGACCTCAACCTCTGCGGAGGAAAGCTCCTCGATCAGGCTTGAATTTAACTACGGCACGAACCTTGACGAGGCGACGAACGACGTACGCGACAAAATCGACAAGGTCGAAAAGTCGCTCCCCGACGGGGCGGGAACGCCGACGATCATGCGATTCGACTCGTCCTCCATGCCCGTCATGCGCATCGCCGTTCGCGGTAATAGAACGGCCGAGGACCTCAAGATCCTCGCCGACAATAAAATCGTCGACCGCCTTCAACAGGCGGATGGCGTCGGGCAGGCGAGCTCGAATGGCGGTCGCACGAAGATCGTCCGCGTCGACATTTCGCAAAACCGTCTTGAGGCGTACGATTTAACGATGACCGGCGTGGCGTCGGCGCTCGCCGCGCAAAACCTCGAGCTCGGCGGCGGCAAGATCGGCGAAGGCACGAAAAATTACATTATCCGCACCGTCGGCGAATTCAAGAGCATCGACGAGATCAACAATACCATTATCGCGACGAAAAACGGGTATGTTGTTCGTCTTCGCGACGTCGGTACCGCCGTTCTCGGCTACGACGATGTGAGCACCTATACCTACGTCGACGGTCAGGCCGGCGTCTACGTCTCGATCACTAAGCAGAGCGACGCCAATACGGTGGACGTTTCCGACGCGGTTCGCGCGAAAATGAAGGAGATCCAGGCTCTTCTCCCGGCGGACGTCACGCTCACGGTAATGTCGGACGACGCGGACCAGGTTCGCAGCACGCTCTCCGACTTGCTCAACTCCGCCTGGCAGGGCGCGATCCTCGCGATGCTCGTCTTGTTCATGTTCCTCCGCAACCTCAAGAGCACGCTCATCATGGGCATCTCGATACCGTTCTCCATCCTCATCACCATCCTGTGCATGAAGTTCGCAGGAATCACCATGAACATGATGACGATGACCGGGCTGATCCTCGGCGTCGGAATGGTCGTCGACGCCTCCGTCGTCGTGCTCGAGAATATTTACCAATATCGCGAGCGCGGCACGAAGCCGACGGTTGCGGCCGTCATAGGCACGCAGGAAATGTTCGCATCGGTCTTTTCGGGTAACCTCACGACCGTGTGCGTCTTCATCCCGTTCATTTTCTTTAAAAGTGATCTCGGCATGATCGGCCAGATTCTGCCGGACATCATCTATACCATAGTCATCGCGCTCCTTTCGAGCCTTTTCGTGGCGATGTTCCTCGTGCCGGTTCTCGCGAGCAAGTTCCTCAAGATCCGCACGCGGAAGGAAAAGCCGCTGAAAAATCCCCTCCTCATCGCGGCAGACGGCGCGGTCGGCGGGGGAATTCAGCGGCTCTCGAACGCGTACCGCACGGCTCTCGATTACGTCCTGCGCCATCGGCTGGCGGCGGTCATCGTGCTCGTCGGCGTGTTCTCGCTTTCCGTCACTTTTTTGACGAGGATGAACCTCGTGCTCATGCCGAACATGAACGACGAGTCGGTAACGCTCTCCGTTACGCTCCCGATCGGTACTAAGCTCGGCGAGACGAACGCGGTCATGACGCAGATGGAGCAGATCGTCAAGGACGAGGTGAAGGGTTATGAGTCGATAACGACGAACGTCGGCTCCGGTTCCGGTCGCGGCCGCAACCAGAAAACGTACGCGGGCTCAATCCAAATCCAGCTGCCCGACGCCTCCGAGCAGATCGATTCGTCGCAGGTGATCCAGCAAAAGCTTCGCGCCCATTTCGACGAGTTCCCGTCGGCAACCTTCAGTTTTTCGGCGGGAATGATGCGCCAAATGACCGGATCGGACATCGATATCGCCCTTCGCTCCGACGATCTCGACGCGGCCTTCGCGACCGCGCAAAGCATCGTCAAGATCATGAAGGACAAGGTTCCCGACGTTTCCGAGGGTAGCATCGACATGACCGAGGGCTTGCCCGAGGTCCAGGTCGTCATCGACCGCGACCGAGCGTACTCTTTTGGAGTTAACGTCGAGGCGGTCGCGAACGAGATCAACGCCGCGATCGAGGGTATCACCGCGACGACGTACCGCGAGGGCGGCGAGGAATACGACGTGACGCTCTTCCTCCAGGACTCCGATCGCTCGAAGATTCCCGACCTGGAAAAAATATACGTGACCGGAAACGACGGGCGCGTCGCGCTCTCGAACTTCGCGAGCCTACAGAAGGGCGTTGGCCCGGTGAGCATCAGCCGCGAGGACGAGATGCGCATCGTGCACGTAACCGCCGACATTCTGTCGAACACGCGGGCTAACGTCGTGGAGGAGCGCATTAAGACGGCCATCGAGGACACGATGATTCTGCCGGAGAGCGTCAGCATGAGCTTCGAGGGATCGTGGAAAGACGTCTCCGAGACGGGTCGCGTGTTCATCCTCATCATTTCCATGGCGCTCTTGCTCGTGTATGGCGTCATGGCCGGCACGTACGAATCGTTCAAGGATCCGTTCATCAATATGTTCACGATTCCGCTCGGCATCATCGGCGTCGTCGCGATTTACCTTCTGACGGGAAAAAACCTCTCGATGTTTACCGCGTTCGGCTTCGTCATGCTCATCGGCATCGCGGTCAATAACGGAATCATTCTCGTAGACCAGACGAACCTGCTTGTCGCGCGCGGCGTGCCGATGCGAAAGGCCTGTCTCGACGCGGCCGCATCGCGGCTCCGCCCGATCTTGATGACGACGATGACGACCTTGCTCGGCGTGTTCCCGATGGCGTTCTTTCCGTCGGGAAACTCGATGATGCTCCAGCCGATCGGCCTTTGCGTTTTCGGCGGCCTTATGTCGAGTACCCTCATCACGCTGTTTTTCATACCGGTTTTGTACTCGCTTTTCAACGAGCGCCGGCAAGGCGTTTCAAAGCGTGCGCTTAAAACCGAAAAATCGATTCAGGAGGCCCTGTGATGTGCCGTGCCGAAATTATCGCCAATAATTCAGTTCAGGAAGAGATCATAGACGCCTTAGAGGCTCTCATTCCCGATTTTCTGTACACGGTCATCCCGGTCGTCCATGGGAAGGGAAAACGCGACAAGAAATTGGGGACGACGACGTGGCCGGAGTTGAACTTCGTGCTCATCGCCTACGTAGACGACGGCAACGCCGCCGTCGTTCGTTCCGCTATCGAGTCGGTTAAGGAGCGATTTCCGAATGAGGGAATTAAACTGTTCATGATTCCCGAGCTCGCCTAGTCATTTTTGCCGTCGTTTTGCGGCGGCAAAAAAAAGCCCCGAAGATTTTCTCCGGGGCTTTTTTTATGTGACTTGGCCGCGACGTATTACAAAATCGCCGTGATTGGTATCAACCGGCGCGGCTTCGAGTTTCGCTGTCGCGAAACTCATTTTCTGCTTTTTTATTTCTTTCCCGCTTGCACGGCCGCTCCTTGGCGGTTGTTTCGCCGTGCTTGTATGAACCGGCGCGGCTTCGAGTTTCGCTGTCGCGAAACTCATTTTCTGCTTTTTTATTTCTTACCCGCTTGCACGGCCGCTCCTTGGCGGTTGTTTCGCCGTGCTTGTATGAACCGGCGCGGCTTTGCGAATTGCCGGCGAGCGGCAATTCGCGATTCTGCTTTTTATTTCTTACCCGCTTGCACGAGCGTTACGGCGGCGGTGGTCACGATATCATCGACCGAGCAACCGCGCGAAAGGTCGGAAATCGGGTTCGCGAAGCCCTGGAGGAAGGGACCGTAGGCTCCCGCTCCGGCGAGCCGCTGCACGAGCTTATAGCCGATGTTTCCGGCGCCGAGGTTCGGGAACACGATCGTGTTCACTTTGCCGGTAACGGGGCTGCCCGGGGCTTTTTTCTGGGTGACGGACGGCACGAGGGCCGCGTCGGCCTGCATCTCCCCGTCGAAAACGAAATCCGGCTTGCGCTCGGTAAGCATCTTCACCGCTTCCTGCACCGCGAGCACGGCGGGGTCGTTTCCGCCCGAGCCCTTCGTGGAGAACGAGAGAAGGGCGACGACCGGCTCCGCGTTCAGGAATTCGCGGCAGCTCTTCGCTGCGGACTGCGCGATGTCGGCGAGCTGCTCGGAAGACGGCTGCGGGATGACGGCGCAGTCGGAGAAAATCATCATGCCGTCGGAGCCCCATTTCTTGTCCTGCAATTCCATGACGAAGCACGAAGAGGCGGTCTTGGTGCCGGGCGCGGTTCCGATGACGGTGAGCCCCGCGCGCAAAAGGTCGGCGGTCGTGCTTTCGGCGCCGGAAACCATCGCGTCGGCGTGGCCTTTTTTGACCATCATCGCGCCGAAGCGGAGAACGCCGGAAATATCGCTTTTCGCCTGCTCGGGCGTGATGCCCTTCGCCTTGCGCTTTTCGTAGTACGCGTTCGCGAAATCGTCGAGCCACGCGGACTTCAGCGGGTTGATGACCGTAATGCCCGCGAGCGAAACGTTTACCGACTTCGCGCAGGCGGCCACGGCGGCCTCATCGCCCAAAAGCGTCACCGACGCGGCGATTTTTTCGTCAACGAGCTTGCGCGCGGCCTGAACGGTCCTCGGCTCGGTTCCCTCGGGAAGCACCAGCCGATTCTGGTAACCTTTCGCTTTTTCTTTCATCGATTCCACGAAATTCATATAAATCACTCCTTAATATGGAAAAAAAGTATGATACTGACGCGGAAAAGCATACTATCCGTACGGGTTTTGGGCAAGGTCACGGAGCGGTAATTTCGGGGAGGGGAGGGTGGGTTGCGTCAAAAAAAAACGGTAGGGAGGCTTTTCTCGGTTCCTTTCGCGTGAGCGAAAGGAACCGACGCAAACGGGCTTTGCGGGGCTGACGAAGGCGGCGGCCGGAAACGGCTCTCCCGCTTACGTGAGCAACGCGCCGCGCGCGGCATTTACCGGGAAATCGGCAAGTATCCGCGCGAGGCCGCCGGCTTCCGCTGCGCGGCCCCTCCAATCCCTCCCACGGGCGAGTTTCGCTCGCGCGAAACTCGCCGGGAGAATTCCGGGACAAGCCCGGAATTCTCCGCTCCGTCGTTAAACGGTCACACGCCTTTTCGGTCGACGAGGCGGGCAAGGTCGACGAGTCGGTTCGAGAAGCCCCACTCGTTGTCGTACCAGGAAAGCACCTTTACCATGCGCTTCCCGATCACGAGCGTCGAAAGCGCGTCGACGACGCTCGACCGCCTTTCCCCCCGGTAGTCGGCGGAAACGAGCGGCTCCTCGCTGTAACCGAGAATTCCCTTCAGGTTCCCTTCCGCCGCTCGCCGGAGCGCCGCGTTCACTTCCTCCGCCGTGACGTCGCGCGCGAGCGTTACCGTCAAATCGACGATCGATACCACCGGCACGGGAACCCGCAGCGAGTAGCCCGTGAGCTTGCCATCGAGCGCGGGAATCACCTTGCCGATCGCTTTCGCCGCCCCGCTCGGGTACGGCACGATGGATAGGGCCGCCGCCCGCGCCCCGCGTAAGTCTTTTTCCGGCTCATCGTGAAGCGCCTGGCTATTCGTATAGGCGTGCGTCGTGTTCATGAGTCCGTACTCTATGCCGAACGCCTCGTGCAGGGCGAGGGCTACCGGAGCGAGTCCGTTTGTCGTGCACGAGCCGTTGCTGAGGATGCGGTGATTCGCGGGGTCATACAGCCCGTCGTTGACGCCCATCACGACCGTAAAGACGTCTCCTTTCGCCGGAGCCGAAATCACGACGCGCTTCGCCCCGTTCGATCCGATATGCGCCTCGGCCGCCGTCCGGTCGGCGAATCGTCCCGTGGATTCAATTACGAGATCCACTCCGGCCTCGGCCCAAGGAATTTTCGCCGGGTCCCGCTCGCCGAATGCCCGTATCGTATCGTTTCCCACGCGGAGCTCTCCGTCGCCCGCCGTAACCGCCTCGGGGAAATCGCCAAGAATAGAGTCATGCTTGAGTAAGTGCGCGAGCGTCTTGCAGTCCGTAAGGTCGTTCACCGCGGCTATCCTGATGTCGCGGTTTCCCCTTGCGGCCCGCAGGAAATTCCGCCCAATTCGCCCAAAACCGTTAATGCCGATCGTTATCATAGCGCCTCCATAGCTTACGGTTTTGAGTATATCGATGGTATGGAATGGCTGAAATGACAATAATCGATCAAATCATGCCAAAACGAAGACGGTAATCGGACGGCGTAACTCCCAGTCGTTTCTCGAATACGCGCCGTAAATTGAGCGCGGTGCCGAGACCGCAGGCGAAAGCGACCTCATCGAGCGACTCGTGGCCCATTTCCAGTCGATTTCTCGCCGACTCGAGCCGCAGGTCCTCGACGAACTTGGCCGGCGTCGAGCCCGTTTCCTTCGCGAAAACCCGGCAAAAATTCCTCGCGCTCATCGCCGCCTCGCTCGCGAGCCGGTCGATATCGAGGTTTTCCTCCAGGTGCTCAAGCGCCCACGCCTGCACGCGGCCGATCGGCGTTTCCGGGTCGGCTTGCGCGGCGAGAAAGCGGCTAAATTGGGCTTGCCCGCCGGGTCGCCTCAGGTAGAGCACGAGATCCCGCGCCACCGCGCGGGCGAGACCCGCGCCGAAATCGTCGGCGACGAGCGCGAGCGTAAGGTCAAAGCCCGAGCTCGCCCCGGCCGAAGTCCAGATATCGCCGTCTCGAACGTAAATCGAGTTTCGGTCCACGATGGTCGTCGGCGAAAGGGATGCGAGCGCGTCGAGGTGCCGCCAGTGCGTCGTGGCGCGGCGGCCGGCGAGCAGACCCGCCTGCGCGAGAATCAGCGCTCCGGCGCAGACGGAAACGGTCCTGCGGCAATGCGGCGAGGCAAGCGAGACCCAGCGCGCGATCGCGTCGACCTCCGTGGGGTTCGCCGCTCGGTTCGTCACGACTATGGTGTCCCATTCCTCCGCGGGATCGATAGCGGGCAACCAAGCGTCCGCCATCACCTTAATGCCCGAACGACCGTTGATCACGCGCGATTCTTTCGTCGTCGCGATAACCGCGCGATACGGAATCATTCCCGGCGTCATCAGCATATTGGCTTGGCTGAGGATATCGGCGACGCCGGACGGCTCAAATAGCGCGCCGCCGTCGGGAACTATCAATAAAAATTTGCGTTCGCTGGTCATGGCTTAAATGTATACTATCAATCAAAAAAAGCCAATTATGTCTCAAAAAGCCGCTGAGCGGCGCTCGTTCTTTCTTGACAGAGCGTAATCTTTCATTTTAGGGTAACACCCATGAATAAGGTCGGAATTCTCGGACTCGGTCGCTTTGGGCGTTTTTGGGCGAAAGTCCTTTCCCATTCGTATGACGTGTATGGCTACAATAGGAGCGTTCCGCCCGAGCCAAACTGTACCCTCGTCAGCGTCGAGGAACTCTGCCGTCTTCCCGTCATTTTCATTTGCGTCCCCATGCGCACCGTTCCCGAAATTCTGCGAAAAATATCGCCGCTGCTCGCCCCGGGAACCCTCATCGTCGATACCTGTTCGGTGAAAGTCGAACCGGTTCGCTGGATGAATGAATATCTTCCTTCCGAGATCGATATCCTCGCGACGCATCCCATGTTCGGTCCCGAATCAGCGAAAGAGGGATTATCGGGCCTTCCCATCATGATGCACCCGGTACGCATGCCTTTCGCCCGCTACGAGGAATGGGCGCGTTTTTTCCGCGCGCTCGGTCTCATGGTCGTCGAGATTACCCCGGAGGAGCACGACCGCCAAGCCGCGATGAGTCAGGCGCTCACGCACATGATTGGCCGTTCGTTGAGCGTCATGGGCATCGAGGAAACGCCCATCGGCACGCTGTGGTACCGAAAGCTGCTCGCGATTTGCCGCCAAGTAGAAAAAGACTCGCCGGAGCTTTTCCTCGACATGCAAACGCTCAATCCCTACGCCGCCGCTATGCGCGATTCCTTCGAGCGGTCGTGGCGTTCGGTATGCGCCAGCTTGACCGATCCGGCGCAACGAGGATAAGGTATCTAATATGGTAGATAACAAGGACAACGATCTGCTCGACCTCGACGAGGAAGATTACGATACCGTGCTCGCGCCGGACATCGAATTTTCCGGTTCGATCGAATTCGCCGAGCCATTCATGATAAAGGGACGGGTTTCCGGGACGATCGACGCGACGAGCGATCTTTTAATCGATACGAACGCGGTCGTGAAGGCGAACATTAAGGCCCGCAACGTCGTTATCAAGGGCTCGGTCGAAGGCGACGTCACCGCTACGCAGATGGTGCACGTATTCAGCACGGGCCGACTGAACGGCGACGTCACCGCCCCCGAAGTGGTGCTTGAAAGCGGGTGCTTTTTCACGGGCATTTGCACGATGGACAGGAAATAGCCCATGCGCGCGAAAAAGATCGCGGTCGGCCTCCTCGCGTTTTTTTTGATGGCAACCGGCTTGATCGGCCAGACGAAACCGGACGCCCTGGAGCTGTACCGCCAAGGGAACTACCAGGACTCGGCCGACGCCTGTCTTTCGGAAATTCAGGAAAACGCGAAAAACCTCGAAAGTTACGTCGTTCTGGGCTGGGCCCTTTTGGCGCTTAACCGGTATGAGGACGCCGTCAGTTGGTCGACGAAAGGACGGGCTCTCTCGAACTATGACCCGCGCCTCATCGAGATTCAGGCGGAGGCGAAATATTACCTCGGCTCCAACGACGATTCCCTCAAGCTTTTCCAGGAATATATTTCCTACGCGCCGAACGGGAGCCGTCTCGCCCCCGCGTATTATTTTATGGGCGAGATTTACCTCCGGCTCGCGAAATTCCGTCATGCCGATATGTCTTTCTCCGCCGCGATCCAGCTCGACGCGAATAACGCGCAGTGGTGGACCCGGCTCGGCTACGCGCGCGAGATGGCTAAGGACTATCGCTACGCCCTTGAGGCGTACAATAAGGCGCTCGCGCTTAACGCCGCTCTTCAAGACGCCGTCCGGGGCAAAGCCCGCGTCTTGGCCCATCTATAGGCTTTTCGAGGCATGATGGATCGCGTTCATTTCGAGACTCTCGGCTGTAAATTAAACCAAATTGAGACCGAATCGCTGGCAAACGCGTTCAGGGAGGCGGGTTTTTCCGTCGATCGGGCGGAATCGTCGGCCGAGCTCGGGAATTCTTCCGAGACCTCCGACGACGCTCCTGCCGCGTCCGCCGACGGGCTCGCGGGTATTTGCGTCGTCAATACCTGTACCGTTACCGGAAAGGCTGAGCAAAAGGCTCGCCGCGTCATCAGGCATTTATTGGGCGCTCATCCCGGTTCGCCGGTGATCGTAACGGGTTGCTACGCCGAGGTCGAGGCTCCGACCCTATCGGCCATCGATCCCCGCGTCGTCGTTTTCCCCGGCGGACGAAAGGGTGACCTCGCTCGCTTGCCCGACTTTCTCGCCGCCCGCGCGATTCGTCACCCGGAAGAGCCGCTCCTTGACGCGGTACGGGATTTCGTCCACTCGGTGAATCCGGGTTTTTTTTCCGACGGCAACGCACTTCCGTCGTCGACATTCGCCCTTTCTACCGACAACTTCCTCTTTCACTCGCGCGCCTCGATAAAAATTCAGGACGGCTGCAATAACCATTGCTCGTACTGCCGCATTCGCTTGGCTCGCGGCAAATCGGTTTCCCTCGACGCGGACGAGGTCCTTGCGCGCATTAACAAAATCGCCGAGGCGGGGTGGCGCGAGGTGATTCTCGCCGGCGTGAATTTATCGCAATATCGCTCGGCGGGCGGCGACTTCGCGTATTTGCTGGAACGAATACTCTCCGAGACGACCGGGGTCGCGATTCGCATATCGAGCCTCTACCCCGAGCGGATTGACGCGGCCCTTTTGCCCCTGCTCGCGAACCCGCGCGTGCGGCCCCATTTTCACCTTTCGGTTCAGTCGGGAAGCGATCGCGTCCTTTCGGCCATGCGCCGCCCCTATACGGCCGAAACCGTGTATCGCGCCGCGGAAGGATTACGCGCCGTTCGGGAAAATCCCTTCATCGCTTGCGACATCATCACCGGATTCCCCGGCGAAACCGACGAGGATTTCGCGCGAACGCTCGAAATGTGCCAAAAGATCGGTTTCGCGTGGATTCACGCGTTCCCGTTTTCCGCGCGTCCGGGCACGGAAGCGTATTCCCTTAAGCCAAAAATCCCCGAACGGATCGCCGGCGAGCGCGTGCGCGCGCTTACGGCCCTCGCCGAGGAGAACCATCGGCGCTATTACGCGCAGTGGATCGGGCGCGAGATCGCCGCCATCGCGGAAAAAGTCCCGGACGGCATGCCGGTGACGGCCGTCACGGAAAACTACCTTTCCGTCAAGCTTCCCCCGCGATCCGCGGTCCCCGCTTCGGCCCTCATCGTCCGTATCGAGCCCGAGGGTTTTGCCTCAATCGTTCCCTAAGCGTCATTTCACCGTCCGCTTCCTGCCGATACGGGGAATAATTGGGTTGAGGTTTCCTCCCGTATGGTTTAAAATATGACGAGAAGCGTGGAGGCTCGCATGAATCGTCGTTATATTTCCTTGGCCGTCGCAATCGGGTTCGCAGCCCTCTTCGCGTCGTGCCGACAGCTCTATACCACCTCCCTTGGTTCCGCTCTCGCCCGCGACTCGATCTCAATCCCGAATAGCACCTCGATCAAGGGCTTACTCGAGATCGCCGATTCCAACGGCTCTGATCCTGACGTCGCGGCGGAAATACTTTCCGTGCTCGCCGGGAAAAACTCCTCCGACATTCTCGCGCTTTCGTCGGACGATAAGACGACCGTTTTTAACTTAGCCACGAACGCCGCGATCGATATGGGGTCGGTAACCGACTTGGCGAACTCCATTTCCTCCGGAGGCGATTCTAACTCTCTCATCAGCTCGGTTTTTTCTTCCTTCGATACTTCCGTCGACATGACCGCGATTCTGACCCTGCTTTCGGATCAAACCACGGTAGAAGACGAAAACATTCCCATTGATTCGATCATTTTTGCCTCATCGGTTGTACTTGCCGGGATAGCGGAGGAAGTCGGAGCGGATAACCTGATGGGATATCTGGCTGGAGGCGATATGTCTGCTTTGTCTACCGAGACGCAGACGGAAATTACTTCCATGATGACCGTTTCAACCTGGCTTGCCACCCGTAGCGACGCGGATACCTCGATCGTGGGCTTTACCATCCTCGATCTGCTTGAAGGAAATCAATAATGAAGCATATTCGTCTGTTCCGCGGCGTTTGCGCGATTGCCTTCGGCGGCGTCGGTTTTTTCGCGGTCGCGCAGGATTTTTCCTTCGATCCCGTTCGTCCGGAAATCGTTTCCGTTCGCGCCGACGGAATGGGCGGTTATTTCGCCGCTGAAGAGTCCGGTTTCGACACTCTTTCGACGAACCCGGCGGCGCTCGCCTACGTCGATAAAGAATGGTCGATCTCCCGCCTTGCCGCCGAGGTTTCCGGACCTCTTTTTGATATCCCGACGGCGATCAGTTCCGGCGACGTTACCGAAAATCTCCTCGACCTCGTTGGGGAAAATAACGGAATTTATCTTGGCGCGAACATCACCGGCCCGCTCGCTTTCGGGAAAGTCGACCGTAATTACGGATTCGGCGTGTTCGGACGAACGATAACGAGCGCCGACGTTCCTTCCCTCACGAGCGCGAAACTGTTGACCGGCGAGGAGTTGCTGCTGACCGGAGGCTATGGATTGCCGGTATACGAAAGCGGCCTCAAATCGCTGGCGATCGGTTTGCAGCTCAAGGGATTCGTGCAGACGTTCGTGTACGAGGACAGTACGGCGATCACCGTGTTGGATGATTTGATGGGAATAAACCTTCAAACGCTCCCGGCCGCGCTTTCGTCGGGCTTCGGCGTCGACGCCGGGCTCATGTATCGATACGGTCCGGGCTTTTCCGCCGGGATTACGTGCAAGGATCTCTTCACGCCGGTATTCACGACGGGCTACGATTCGCTGAACGATTTCATGAAAGGCGACTCGAGTTCCGACACGATCACCGACCTAGTCGACCCGTACCTAAACGTCGGCGTCGGCTATGACTTTCCTCTGCCCGATACCTGGATAACGATAACCGATTGGCGCGTTATGGCCGACTATCGCGATATTCTCGATTTGACGAATCCCGTATACCGAAACCCTCTCCTCAACGTCGCGATTGGCACGGAAGTCGTCATTTTCGACGTAGTGAGTTTACGCGCGGGAATATCCGATACTTACCTCGCTACGGGCCTCGGCGTAGATCTTTCGATTTTCGAAATCGATCTCGCGATGTGGGGCTCCGAGCTCGGTCTTGACCCGGGAAAACGGCCGTTGCTGAACATGGCTCTGTCGCTCTCGTTCGAATACTGAGCGATTTTCTCGCGCGGCCGCGGAAGCGCTTGACAAAAAAAAGGATATAAAGTACTTTATTTTCCGTTGCACCAAGTAACCGGGCCACTAGCTCAGTAGGTAGAGCAACGCCCTTTTAAGGCGTGGGTCGATGGTTCGAATCCATCGTGGCTCAACAGAAGGAATCCGAAAGGATTCCTTTTTTATTTTACGCAATGATGGATTCGAACCGGAGCGGTCGACCCGAAGGGCTCGCGCAGGGATGCGCGAGAGCGCGCGCAGGGCTGCGCGGTTTCTCGCGGTATCCGCTCGTCTTTGCGCATACCGCCCGCGCGCGCTTTTCGTTTGTGCTATACTCATCTTAGTTTATGAAAAGCGCAACATTCGCACAACGTTTCGCGACCGCGATCGCCGCGGGAAAAAAACGGGACTATAAAACCTCTATCGTGATTCTCGAGGATTTGGCCGCCCAAGGGTTCGCCGACGGGACTCTGTCTCTGGAGCCATCTTCCTCCGAAGCCCATCCAGAAGTGTACCTTTTTCTCGCGCGCGCCTGGCACGCGGAGAAATCCTTCGCGCGGGCGACCTCGTGCGCTCGCGCCTATATCGGCCTGAACCCCGACGACGGCGCCGGTTGGTTTTTTCTGGGGCGCTCCTATTTCGCCGACGGGGCCGTCGAACGCGCGATTCACGCGCTTCGGAAATCGATCTCCCTCAATCCCGAATCGATCGACGCCCGCGCTCTCCTGGGCCTCGCCCTGCTCAAGGGCCGTCGGCCGATCCAAGCCCGCACGCTGTTTGAGGAATCGTTGTCGCTCGCTCCCGACGACCCTCGCCTCAATCAAGGCTATTTAAACGCGCTTTTCGTCGAGGCGGTGCGAACGTATCGGAAAGGCGACGCCGAAACGGCCAGACAAATGCTCACCTTCCTCATCAATAACGATATCGACGGCGTCGTCCCGCGCCTATATCTCGCGCACGCGCTTCGCCAGCTCGGCTACCTGGAAGAATCGCTCGGCCAGTACGAAGCCGCGGTCGGTTTCTCGCCCGAAGACCCGGCGCTTCGATGGTATCCGATCGCCGTGCTGGCGCAGATGGGCGAGACCGATCGAGCCGCTCAGGCCATGGTCGATTTGGGCGAGCCTCCTCCCGCCGGCGACCTTTCCGCGCGCGCGATCGCGCTCCGAATCGTGAAGGGGCATCTCGACGCCGCGGAGTGGGCGCAAGCCGCGCAGGCATGCAGGTCCTGGCTCAAGGGGAATGACGGCGACGCGCAGGCTCACGCGCTCATGGCCGAGGCGCTTCGCAATAGCGGAAGCTATGACGCGTCCTTGGCTCATTTTAACCGCGCGTTGGCGCTCGATCGCTCGAATCCCTCGCCGTACTACGGCGTCATTCTCGTATTGATGGAGCGCAAGGAGTGGAAAGCCCTGAAATCGGTTCTTGATCGCGCCGAGCGGTCGGGCCTCGATCGGGAAACCGTCGAGTATTATCGCGTGTTGGCGGCGGCGAATCTCGACGAGTCGCCCGAGTCGATCCTTCCGGGTATTCAGGAGCAGGTGCGCCAGCACGGCGCGTCGCCCGAATTGGTGGGCGCGCTCGCCCGGGCGTACTTTCGGCTCGGTCTTTCGGAACTCGCGGTTGGTTGGTACGAGAAGGCAATCTCGTTCGACGAGAACGACGAAAACGCGTTTCTCGGCTATATCGCCTGTTGCGAGGAATTGGGCGACGACGTGAAAATCACCGCGGCGTATGACGATTATTTGAGGAGATGGCCCGATAACGCCGCGATCAGGCGCGATTACGCCGCGTATTTAGCGGCTCTCGATCGCTGGATTTCCGCGGCCGATCAGCTCGAGGCGTTGCAGGGATACGCGAGCGCGCCGCAAGCCGATCGTCAGATCGCGCTCTATCGCCGAAAGGCCGGACAATTCCGCCAGGCCGCGATTCTGTACCGGTCGATGCTCAGGAAAAAGCCCGACGACCGAAACCTTCTCGCCAATCTCGTGTTCTGCCTCGATCGCATGGGCGAAACGAAAAGCGCGATCGTCTTGATGCGCGAGGCGAACCGCGCGTACGCGCCCGACGTAGAGTCGTCGCTGATTGAGGGACGGCTACTCGCGAAATCGGGCGACCTGAACGGAGCGCTCGCGGTCTTTCGAAAAACCATAGATTCGTTTCCCGACGACGTTCGCGGCTGGAACGAAGTGTCCGCGGTGTACGCGCGGCAAGGCGTGCCGGAAATGGCCGCCACATTCGCGGAAAAGGCGCGCGACATCGCCCTCAAGGGAAAGCGACGCCGCGCGCCTTAGTCTCGAAGAATCTTAGATAAAGAGGTTAACGCCGCTCATCGACGCCGCTTCCATATAGGTCGCGACTCCGCCGATCTCCACGCCGTCAAGGAGTTCCGTTCGGTCGATGCCCATGATGTCCATGGACATCTGGCACGCGATCATGCGGACGCCCGATTTTTTCGCCTGCGCGAACATCGTCTCGAGTTGATCGACGTTTTTCGCCTTCATGCGCGACTTCATCATCGCCGGCCCCATTCCGCCGAAGTTCATCGACGAGAGCGAAAGATCCTTCATGCCCTTCGGCAGCATCGCGCCGAACATCTTGCCCATGAAATCTTTCTTGACGCCGATAGCCTTGCGCCGGATGACCGACAGGCCCCAGAACGTGAAGAACATCGTGACGTCCTTTCCCGTCGCGGCCGCGCCGTTCGCGAGAACGAACGAGGCGAGCGCCCGGTCGAAATCGTTCGAGAAGACGATGAAGGTCGCGCCGTTTCCGCCGCCCCCGCACCCGGTTGGGTTTTTGCCGGACGGCGCGGTTCCTTTTTCGATCGTCGCCTGGATGACTCCCCCGACGGTCTCGACGGAAACGAGCGCGTTGCCCGTGAGCGAGCACCAAGACTTCACGTCGCGCGCGAAACCGGGGTCGGTCGCCTTCATGACGAGGCGGTCTCCCTCGGAAAGCGTCTCGATCTCTTTTTTCAGCGTGATGATCGGGCCGGGACATTGCAGTCCGCAGGCGTCGACGGTCATCGTTTTTTCCGAGCCCGATTTTCGCGGACTCCCGTCTTCCGTCGTGACGGGCCGGTCGGAATAAGCCGCCGCCCTAGCCACGTTTTGGCCTTCCTGCCCGGGGTTGAGCAGGTCGCGTTCCTCTTTCGTTGTCTCCCATGTCTTGAAGCCGCCGGTCAGGTTCATCACGTCGGTCCAGCCGCTCTGGCGGAGTACCCGTTCGGCGAGGTAGCCGCGGAGGCCAATCGCGCAGTTCACGACGACCGGTCGGTCGCGCGGGACTTCCGCGAGCCTGCCGCGCAGTTCGGTGTGCGGGATATTTACCGCGCCGTCGATGTGCCCGAGCGAGAATTCGTCCGCCGAGCGCGCGTCGAGGAAAAACGCCCTCTTTTCGCGCATCGCGTCGATGTCGCGCCAGGTGATCGTTTTCGATAGTCCGTCGATGACGTTTTCCCCGATGAAGCCGAGCATGTTAACCGGGTCTTTCGCGCTCGAGAACGGCGGCGCGTACGCGTGGTCGAATTCCGCGAGATCGTGCACGGTCCCGCCCATGCGGATGAACGAGGCGAGCACGTCGATGCGCTTATCGACGCCGTCGAAGCCGACCGCCTGTCCGCCGTAGAGTTTTCCCGAGTCCGGTGCGTACAGTATCTTAACGGTGAGCTGCCTCGAGTCGGGGTAATAGCCCGCGTGGCTCCCGGCGTGCGTGACGGCTTGGGCGAAGGGGAGCGCCGCCTTTTGCAAATTCTTTTCGGTGAGCCCGGTCGACGCGACCGTCACGTCGAAAATTTTCGCGATGCTCGTCGCGATCGTCCCACCGTACGATTTCACGTTGCCCCGCACGATGTTGTCCGCGCACAGGCGCGCCTGCTTATTCGCGGGTCCGGCGAGCGGTACGGTTATCGGGATGCCGAGAAGCGGGCTCTTGAATTCGATGGCGTCGCCGACCGCGCGGATCGCCGGGTCGTTCGTCGTGAAATACTCGTCGACTTTGATCGCGCCGTTTTGAGCGACCTCGATTCCCGCCTCGCGCGCGAACGCGGTATCGGGCCGGACCCCGATCGATAGGATCACGAGATCCGTCTCGATCGCCTCTCCGGAGGAAAGCTTGACGGTGAGCGCGTCGCCCGTCCGCTCGAATTGAGCGACCCCGTCCTTGAGCTTGAGCGCGACGCCTTTGGCTCGCAGATGTTCCTGAACGATCGCCGCCATGTCGTAGTCGATGACGTTCATCACTTGCTCAAGCGCCTCGACGACCGTGACCGCGAGGCCGCGCTCTTTAAGGTTTTCCGCCATCTCGAGGCCGATGAAGCCGCCGCCGACGACGACGGCGCGCTTTGTCCCCAACGCGTCGATCCTAGCCTTAATCGCGTCGATGTCCGTTACCGAGCGAAGGCTCAGAATCGCCGGGTCGTCGATGCCCGGTATCGGCGGCTTGACGGGCGCCGCCCCGGGAGAAAGGACGAGCGCGTCATACGGTTGCGAAAACGTCGTTCCGTCCGCGAGGTTTTTCACGAGGACTTTCTTCGCCGCCCGGTCGATCGAGACCACTTCGTGGCGCACGCGCGCGTCGACGTTCAGCGATTGCCGGAATTTTTCCGGGGTCATGACGAATAGCCGCGATCGTTCCGTTATGACGCCGCCGGCGTAGTAGGGCAGCCCGCAATTCGCGTAACTGATGTAATCGCCCCGCTCGAACATGATGATCTCGGCGCTTTCGTCGAGCCTCCGAAGTCTTGCCGCCGTGCCCGCGCCGCCCGCGACGCCGCCGACGATAACGTATGTCGCCATCTATGGCCTCCTTAATACTGTGCCGTGCGTATTTTTAATGATCGCTCTCATTCATTTCTTTCGCAAACGCGAGTTCCTCGGGCAATTCGATGCCGGCGTTCCGGTATCGGGCGACGAGTTCGCGGCCGCGCTCGGTTAAGCGTGTTTCGGTGTGGCGTCGGCTTTTTTCCGACTCGCGGCGGTCAACGAAGCCGCGCGTTTCCAAGTCGTCGAGGATACGCGTGAGCCGGGAAGGGGAAAGTTCCAGTTCCCGCGCGAGGCTTCCCGGTTCCCGTATTCCCTTGGTGATGGCGCAGAGACACATCGCGTCATTCATCGAAAGGCCGGTTTCTTCCTTAAGTCGGTCCTCGAACGCTTTGAGCGCCGTTTGAAGTTTTCTGATTGCGCAAAGATCGATCATTGATTCCTTTCCCAACATTTGCTTATAGCAAATGTTGCTTTAGGCAAATATAGGACGAGTTCTAAATGATGTCAAGAAAAAATTATCGAAATATGAACGAGTTTGAGGTCTTGACGCTTAACTCATTTAACAGTTATAAATATAGAACGTGTTATAATGTGCCTTCGGCGTAAACCCCGTTACCTATGCCGAAGATGCGAATACTCTTAATTCTCAGAGGTTTATGATGTACGCTTTGATCGAGTATAAGGGCAAGCAGTATAAAGCTGAAAAAGGCGCCCAAATTCAAGTTGATCTCATTGACGCCGAAAAAGGCAGCAAGATCGATATCGATACCGTAGTTCTCGTCAGCGATGGCGACAAAGCCACGGTCGGAACTCCCTACGTCGCGGGAGCGAAAGTTCAGGTTGTCGTCGGCGACAGCATGAAAGACGACAAGGTTATCGTATACAAGTATAAGCGAAAGAAAGACTATCATCGAACGATCGGTCATCGCCAGCAGTATACGTTCGTAACCGTCGAGAATATCGTCGGCGCGTAATGCGGTGATTACGGTCTTCGTTTCCGAGGGGCCTGACGGCCGCCTCGTTTCCGCTTCGGCTTCCGGCCACGCGGGAAAGGGGAAACGAGGCGAAGACCTCGTTTGCGCGGCGGTGACGATCCTTCTGAGGACGACGCTTGACGCGCTTACGGCGAACGGCGGAAAAGGCTCCGGCCTAGCCGTCGTTGCGGAGACTTCCGGTCGCGGATCGCTCGCGTTTCGCGTCACGGATTTCGGGGAAAAGGACATTTTCTTTCTCCGGTATGCGGCGGTTTTTTTGAGAGAGGGACTTTCTTCCCTTTGTCGGGAATATCCAGATGCCGTGGAAATGCGGGTTGTCGTCGGTTAGTGACCGACGGCCATTGTTCAAGGGATTTGTTGGAGGCTTGATATGGGACGCAGTAAAGGCGGTAGCGGCGCGAAGAACGGCCGCGATTCGAATCCGAAACATCTTGGCGTGAAGGTTTTCAGTGGACAGGTAGTTTCTTCCGGTTCCATCCTCGTTCGCCAGCGGGGAACGAAAATTCATCCGGGAAACAACGTCGGGCTCGGCGGTGACGATACTTTGTTCGCCACGGCTGACGGCGTGGTAAAATACCACACTCGCAAGGGTCGACACCTTGCGTCGGTTGAGCCGGTACAGGCTTAATCGGGTGCGGAACGGGGCCGGCGCTGAATCGCCGGCCTTTTTTTTGCGATAACCATCAAGCTTTCAGTCAGTTGCATTGCTTGGTCGTTTCGTGAGGTAGTGTAATATGGTTAAATTTGCTGACGAGGCGCTTATTCAAGTCTCTTCAGGTAAGGGCGGCAACGGTTGCGCGTCCTTTCGGCGCGAAAAATACATACCGCTTGGCGGTCCTTCCGGCGGAGACGGCGGAAGGGGCGGAGATCTCGTATTCGAGGTCAAGCGGAATTTACGCACGCTCGTGCATTTGCGGTATAAACGTCATTTTAAGGCGCAAACCGGCGGCGATGGCCGCGGGAATAAGTGTTTCGGCAAGGATGGCGAGGATTGCGTGATTTCGCTGCCTCCGGGCTCGATCATCCGCGACGCCGAAACCGAAGAGATCATCCACGATTTTGGCTTGAGCGACGAGGGCCGTTTCGTGTTCCTGCAAGGCGGGAACGGCGGCTGGGGAAACGTTCACTTTAAGTCTTCGACGAATCAGGCGCCCCGCACGGCGTTAGCCGGTCAGCCGTCGCAAACGCGGATGGTGCGCATAGAGCTTAATATCATCGCCGACATCGGCTTCGTCGGTTTCCCGAACGCGGGAAAGTCTTCCTTGCTCGATCATTTTACGAACGCGCGGCCGAAAATCGCCCCGTATCCCTTTACGACGAAAATCCCGAATTTGGGCGTGCTTCGCATCGACGAGGAAAGCGACATTATTCTCGCCGACATTCCCGGCATTATCGAGGGCGCGTCGGAAGGTCAGGGGCTTGGAATCCGCTTTTTGAAGCATATTTCGCGCACCGCCGGACTCGCGTTCATCATTGATCTTTCCGATGACGCCTATCTTGAGTCATACGAAAAACTTGAGGCGGAGCTTGGGAGTTTTTCTCCGGACTTGCCGCAGAAACGCCGCGTCGTCATCGCGAATAAGCTTGACGTCCCCGGCGCGCCGGAGCGCTTGGAGCTCTTGCGCGAGCGGCTGGGCGACCAGCCGGTAATCGGAATATCCGTGCACAATCGATGGGGGCTCGACGAAGTTCGCGACGCCTTTATCGCGATGGTGTACGGCTTGGACGCCGATGAAGACGCCGTTTCGGGAGAGCCCGTTCTTGGTTCGTCCGTGGCGTCGGCTTCCGTGTCGGCGACCGTCGGCGAATCCTTCATGCACGCGAGCCTTGAGGATCCCGCCTATGAGTCCGCCGACGATGGGTATTTCGGCGCGACCGTCAGTTTGAACCCGAAGCGAAAAGGCAAAAAGAAATGAGAATAGCCGTCTTTGGCGGCTCTTTCGATCCCGTTCATGTCGGGCACCTTGCGCTCGCCGATGCAGTTCGCGCGGAGCTTTGCTACGATACCGTGCTGTTCGTTCCCGCGAACGAGTCTCCGCATAAGGTCGGGATTTCCGTCGTAACGCCGAACGATCGGCTCGCTATGCTTACGCTCGCGGTTGCGGGAAATCCCGCTTTTTCCGTCGACGATTGCGAGCTCGCGCGCGGCGGCGTTTCATACACGGTGGAAACCCTGCGCGCTTTAACGAAAAAAAACGCCGACTCGATCGACGGTAAGTTGGGCTTCGTGATCGGAGAGGATTTAGTCGACGGTTTTTCGACTTGGCGCGACGTTCCCGGTATCCTCGAAATCGCCGATCTCATCGTCGCGCGCCGTCCCGGCGGGAGCGCGCGGCCGTTTCCCCATCCTCATGCGCGATTGGAAAACGAACTGGTCTCCGTCTCGTCGTCGGCCATTCGGGCGGCTATCGAGTCCGGAAAAAGCTGGCGTTATCTTGTCCCGGAATCGGTATACCGGTATATTGTCAGTCATAGGCTGTATGAACGGTGAATCGTTGGTTTTGAAAATAAGTAAGGTCGATCAGTACGCGCGCGGCGCGCTTCCCTTGCCACGGTACGAGCATTCCGTGCGCGTCGCGGAATTGTCGCGCGAGTTATGCGGTCGGTTCGGCATGGACCCCGAAGCGGGATATTTAGCCGGAATCGCCCATGACATCTGCAAGCCCGGCAAAGATCGTTGGCTTTTATCCCTCGTCGCGCGGGACGGCATGCCTCTCGCGGAAATCGAGCGGGCGAAGCCCGCGCTTCTCCACGGACGCGCCGCTGCGGTCATGCTCTCGTCGGATTTCGGCGTCAGCGATCAATCGATTCTCGACGCCGTGCGCCATCACACCTTCGGCGCGCCGGGGCTTGATGGGCTCGGCATGATTCTCTTCGTCGCGGACAAAATCGAGCCGGGACGCGAGGGATATGACGAGGCTTTGCGAAAAAAAATCCTGTCGTCGGCTTTGCCCGAAATGACGCGATTGGTGCTTGAGGATAACATTCGCTATCTGGAACGCAGGGGGAAGACCGTCTCGATGGCGACGCTTGCCATGCTTGAGGACGTCGAGGGGAGGAGTCTCTCATGAAAATGTTTCGCTTGGACCGCAGCGTCAGTTTTCTCGTGGCGATTTTGCTTATTTTAATCGTTGCGGGCGGGTCCCTCATGTTTGCCATGCGACGCAACCCCTTAAAGGAATCGCTTTCAAACGATAATCTTTTGAAGGTCCTTATCGTGCTCGAGGATAACGGCATGCCGCTTTCGACGAATATTCTCGTGTATTACCCCGAGAATAAACGGGCCGCCATGTTCGACATTCCCGGGGAGACTGGCTTAATCCTGAAAACCCTGGGGCGCGTCGACCGCATCGACGCGGTATACCGGGAAAAGGGCATGGAAGCGTATCGATCGGAAATCGAGGGCTTAACCGACATCTCCATTCCGTTTTTCATGAGGATCGATTTGTCGAGTTTTTCGCGCATGGCCGATTTGCTCGGCGGCTTTTCCGTGTTTATCCCGACGCCGGTCGACATCAAGACCGATACCGGGCGGGTTTTGCTTCCTTCCGGCGCCGTAACACTCGACGGCGACAAAGTTCGGACCTACGTATCGTATTCCGACGAGATCGATCAGGACGGGGAAGCGGTAAACCGTAAGCAAAAGGCCATGCTCGCCTTTTTGGGCGCCTTGAACGAAAAGTCGGCAACGGCGTTTTCGCCGGCGATATTCCCCGTAGTTGCCTCGTGCGTTCGCTCGAATTTGCGCGGTGACATGCTGAAATCCATGCTGAGCGAGCTTTGCCAAGTGGACGCCGAGCGTCTCGTTCCCCAGCGGGTTACCGGCGCCGTGCGGGAAGTCGACGGCAAAAAGCTTCTTTTCCCCTTTTACGACGGCCAGCTTCTGAAGGATATCATTGGCCAGACGCTCGGAGGGCTCGCTTCCGAGGAATCCGGCTTGCAGGAACGCATTTACGCCCTTGAGATACTGAATGGGACGAAAAAACAGGGTTTGGCGCGGAATACCTCTGAGCTGTATCAGAGCTTCGGTTATGACGTCATCCGTACGGGCAACGCGGAAAATGCCGAGTATGATAAGACGACCGTTATCGACCGGATCGGGAATCCGTCCGTGGCGGAAATCATCGCTAAAGTTATTCAGTGCGACACAATTCAGACTACGGGCGTCGACTCGGCCGACTCGGGCGATTATGGTTCCGAGGCAACCGTGGACTTTACGATTATCTTGGGCAAGGATTTCGACGGTCGATACGTGAGATAGATTGGTCTCTTGGGGGCTCTTATCGCCCCTGGGGAGAAACCGTGATAGGGAAGGGGATTTTATGGAAAAGAACGAACGCGTTCGCGACGCCGCCATTCGGCTTGGGACGCTCATTGAGGAACATAAAGGCGGCGACGTGATGGTTCTTGACGTGACCGGAAAAAACTCGTGGGCGGATTACTTCATCATCGCGACGGTTACGAGTACGGCTCATTCGAGGGGATTGCAAAAGCACGTCAGGGAGACTATTGGCGAGCTTGGTTTGGAAATTCGCCCGACAAAGCGGAAAATTCCCGACGGTGATGAATGGACGCTCATTGATTTGGGTGACGTGATCGTTCATTTGATGACCGATACCGCGCGGCATTTTTACGATCTAGAGAAAATGTGGTTTGGATCTCCCGATTTGCTGAAAAAATAGCAAAAAAAAAGCCTGTCGCGCCGCTTGGGCGGGGACAGGCTTTCCTTAGGCGCGGAGAGCGCGTTTATTCGTCAAAGTCATCGTATTCAAGGTCTTCGTCTTCATAATCGAAGTCGTCGTCCTCGTCCGAATAATCTCCCTCTTCATCGAAGTCATCAAAATCGTCGTCGCTTTCGTCGTCGTCAAATTCTCCGTCTTCTTCCTCAAAATCGTCAAAATCATCCTCGGATTCTTCCTCGAAATCGTCATCTTCATAGTCGTCGTATGCGTCTTTAAATTGATACGTTCTCAGAAAAGAATCTTTATCCAAATCGACATTGATTAGCATTTGATTGTTCCGTCCGTTTTCCAGGGGTCTGCATTCGGTTGATGTACCGTCCTTGAAACATAAATGAGACAGTTTACTTCTGTCAACTATTACGGCGTTTTTTTTACCGGTTTCTCCGGCTTTTCCCTCCTTTGACAAAATCGCTTTTTTTTGTATAATGCCTTTCGAAAATGACGGGAATCGCGCGACTTTTCGCACCCTGTAAGCTCAACCTTCATTTGAGGGTGTTGGGGAAACGACCAGACGGGTTTCATGGTATTGAAAGCGTCTTTCAGCTCATTTCGCTTTCCGACGAACTGGAAATCGAGTTGGGCGGGCCGGATAGTTCGTGCGCGATTGAATGCGTCGGCATGGATCTGCCGAACGAGAATACGATTGCCGCCGCCGTCGAGCGGATGCGCTCGTTGACGGGCATCACGTCCGGGATTCGCGTTCGCGTGGTAAAAAACGTGCCTTCGGGCGCTGGCTTAGGCGGAGGTTCTTCCGACGCGGCGGCGACGCTCGTTGCGCTTGATCGTCTCTGGGGCGCGAATCTTTCAAAGGATTCTCTTTTGGCGGCGGCCGCGTCCATTGGCAGCGATGTTCCGTTTTTTCTGTTCGGCGGAGCGGCCATAGTAACGGGTCGGGGCGAGAAAATCGTTCCGATTCAGGCTCGATCGGATTTGTTCGGCGTGTTAATTTGGCCGGGCGTCGCGAGCCCTACGGGTGCCGCATACGGATTAGTGGATAAAGCCCGGTTACGAGGGTTTGAACGCGAAATCGACTGGCCTTGCGTCGACGATCTCGCGGAAATGTATCGATCGCCTGTCTCGGAATGGAAATTCCGGAACAGTTTTACTGCTCCCGTCGAGACGGTACTGCCGTCGATTCGGGAAGCGCGCCTGGCGCTGCGCGATAGCGGCGCCGTGTACGCGGAGATGAGCGGTTCCGGCTCGTCGGTTTTTGGTCTTTTTGAGACCGAATCGGCGGCCAAAATCGCCCAAAAAGCGCTTTCCTCGCGATGGGAAAGGTGCGTTCAGTTTCTTTTGCTTGCGTCCTCGCAAATGCAGTAGTACAATGATACCACGGGTATATCGCGTGGCCTAATGTTTCTACTGCATTAAGGAGAATAAAAGTATGGAGATAACTGATATCCGTATCAGGAAGGTTACAACTGAGGGCAAACTGAAGGCGTATGTAACCGTTACGTTCGATAATTGCTTCGTGATCCACAACGTGAAGATCATCGAAGGAAAAACCGGAATGTTTATCGCGATGCCCAGTCGCAAAATTCGGACCGGCGAATATAAGGACGTAGCGCACCCGATTTGTCCGGATTTTCGGACTCGGTTGCAAGATAGGGTTTTGGCCGAATTTGCGGCCGGTAACATTGAAGAAACAGTAGCGGCCGATCCGGCGGACTTATAGCGTTTATTTCGCGTCCCCGAATCCACCGCTCTGTGGATTATATTTTTATTGGGACGTCGTCAAGCGGTAAGACAACGGGTTTTGATCCCGTCATCCCGCAGGTTCGAATCCTGCCGTCCCAGCTTACGCAGGCCCATCGCGAACGCGAATGGCCTCAATTTATCATGCGCGCTCAGATCCCGGGTTCGTTCTTGGGGAAGGGGTTCGTTATGAAGGAGTTTTTACAATGGATCAGAAACAGTTAAACGCGACTACTCGCACCACCACCGGAAAAGGCGCCGCGAAGCGCCTTCGCGCCACTGGCCGCCTTCCCGCCGTCATGTACGACGGCAAAGGCACGTCGACCATGATCGATATCGACGACGCGGAGTTCGGCAAGCTTTTTCATAGCATCACCGAGAGTACTCTTATCGATATCAAGCTCGATGGGGCCAAAGATATCATCGCGTTCGTGAAAGACGTACAGTACGACATCATCGCAGACAAGGTAAAACACATCGATTTTTACGAAGTCGAGCCCGGCAAAATGCTCCGCACGAAAATTTCCCTCAAGCTCGTCGGTTCCCCCGAAGCCGTTCGCTCCGGCGCGGTTCTCGAAGCCGGCACGTCCGAGGTTGAGGTTGAGTGCTTGCCGAAAGACCTGCCCGCTCGCTTGACCGTGGACGTCAGCGCGCTTCAGGTTAACCACTCGATTCACATTAAGGACATCGCGGTGGGAACCGGCGTGAAAATCCTCTCCGATCCCCATAAGACCGTTGCGACCCTGAAATTCGCGCGAAGTGACGCGCCTGCCGCCGCTGAAGCCGCCGCTCCCGCGGCCGGTGCCGCCCCTGCGGCCGCAGCTCCCGCGGCAGCGCCCGCCAAGAAATAACTCGGCGGATCGTATCTTCAAACAGCCCTTGAGCGAGCTTTTGCCCGCCCAAGGGTTTTTTTTTGCGATGGAGGAAAGCCGATGGGTGAGGGTGCGCGATCGAAATGTCATTCTTTTCTCGAGAGCATTCAGGACGAGATTTCCGACAAGACCCTTTTGCTCGCCGTCTCGGGCGGTTCTGACTCCGTCGCCTTGCTCGCGTTGCTCCATTCATTTCTCGGGGAATTTCGCTACGCCCTGCGGGTAATCACGGTAGACCATCGCTTGCGCGCGGCGAGCGAAAGTTCCGGCGACGCGCGGTTCGTCGAAGCGCTCTGCGCGGGTCTGAACCCGCCCGTGCCCTGCGTCATCGCCGACCTTGGCGATGGTTCCGTCCTGGCCGAGGCAAAGCGTCGCGGGCGGGGAATCGAGGAAGCCGCGCGATTTTTGCGCTACGCCGCCTTGAGCCGCGAGGCCGAAAAAGTCGGCGCCGCCTGCGCGATGACCGCGCACACGCGCGACGATTTAGCCGAGACGATCCTTATGCGTTTTTTTCAAGGTTCGTCGGGTGGGCCGCTTTCCGGCATTCGATCCCGGCGGGGCATTTTCGTCCGGCCCTTACTCGATTGCTCGCGCGAGGAGCTTCGTGAATTTCTGCGAACGGCGCACGTCGCTTGGCGCGAAGACTCGACGAACGCGAGCGACGCGTATTTGCGCAATAGAATACGGCTCAGGATCGTGCCCCAGCTCCAAAAATACCTGCCGGGCTGGCTTACGGGAATTCGCCATGGGGCGGAACGGGCGGCGATCGACGAGGATTTCATACGGTCGTTTCCGGTAGTTCCCTGGACGGAGATCGGGGAGCGGCTTGAGCTGCCCGGTTCCTCGTGGTTTGCCCTTCACCCTGCGGTACGATTGCGGCTTTTAACCGATGGGTTGCGCTCGCTGTCGCGGCTTTTCGTCGCCTCGGGACGCGTTTTTCCGCGCGTTTCCGGCGCCTATCTTTTGACGCTCGCTCGCCTCTCGCGCGAACAGGCGAGTCGTGGGCATCGCTCTAACGGTTTGGCGTTCGGCGTCTCCGGCGACGCTGTTTTTTGGGAAGCTGATATTGTGCATAACGATAAAAGCGGGTATCTTGTATGTGTAAGCCGCGCAGGGACGTATGAATTGCCGATTGGCGCGGTTCGGGTAACCCAAGAGCCCGATGGGGCCTATGTCGATGGGAAACTTGGACCGTTTCAGCTGCCGGTTATCGTTCGTTCGCGCGTCCTGGGCGACTGGGTTCGCGCGCGGGATGGCGGCAAAAAAACGTTAAAAAAACTCATGAACGATTGGTCTATACCGACGGAGACCCGCGACCGTATTCCGCTCGTCGAGCGAGAAGGCGCAATTCTGGCGGTTTACGGGAGTTATTTCGGGTATAAAGACTGGCTCGTTCGGAAATAGAGGACTCAATGGCTCAAAACGATTCCGACAACAGACACCAGACGCCTAAGGCGAATCCTTCCGCGGGAAAATTCGGCTTGGTGTTTTTTCTCCTCGTTCTCGGCATATTCCTTTTCGTGCTCCTATCGCCTCCGCGCGATGGATCGGGACAAGAAATCTCCTATACGGAATTCGTCGCGCGCGTTTCCCAGGGGCAAGTGGAATCGGTTAGAATCGTCAACAATAGAAAAATAAACGGCGTTTTACGCGACGTACGCAATCAAGACGGCCTTTTTTTCACGTATATTCCGTATACCGACGCCTCGTTGATGGAATTGCTTGCGGCCCATAACGTTCGGGTAACCGGCGGTGAGGAAGGCCAGTCGGTGTGGTTTTACGTCTTGCAGTTCGCCCCGACCCTTCTTCTTATCGTTTTCTTGGTAATCATGATGCGGCAGACCCAAGGCCAAGGCAATAAGGCCTTTCAGTTTGGGAAAAGCCAGGCGCATCGGTATGAAGGCTCGAAAAAAATATCGTTCGCAGACGTCGCCGGGCAAGAAGAGGCGAAGCACGAATTGCAGGAAGTCGTCGAATTCCTGAAGAATCCCCAAAAATTCGTTAAAATGGGCGCGCGTATCCCGAAAGGCGTTTTACTCGTCGGCATGCCGGGGACGGGAAAGACGATGCTTGCCCGAGCCGTCGCCGGCGAGGCCGGCGTCGCGTATTTTAATATTTCCGGAAGCGATTTCGTCGAGATGTTCGTCGGCGTCGGCGCGAGCCGCGTTCGAGACCTTTTCGAGCAGGGCAGAAAAAACGCGCCGTGCATCATTTTTATCGATGAGCTGGACGCAGTCGGCCGCACGCGCGGCGCCGGATACGGCGGCGGGCACGACGAGCGGGAGCAAACCCTCAATCAAATGCTCGTCGAAATGGACGGCTTCGAGACGAAAGACGGCGTTATCATACTCGCTGCGACGAATCGTCCCGACGTCCTTGATCCCGCCCTGTTGCGGCCCGGCCGATTTGACCGCCAAGTCGTCGTCGCGATGCCCGATATTAAAGAGCGCGAGGCCATCCTTAGGATTCACGCGGCGAAAATACCGCTTGACGGCGGCGTCGATCTCAAGCACTTTGCCCGCGCGACGCCCGGCATGAGCGGCGCGGATCTCGCGAACCTCGTGAACGAGGCGGTTCTCTTCGCCGCGCGAAAAGATAAATCGAAGGTCGAGGTCGACGATTTTGAGGAAGCGCGCGATAAGCTGCTTATGGGCGTCGCCCGCCGCTCGATGGTCATGCCGGAAAAAGACCGCCGCATGACCGCCGTTCACGAGTCGGGTCACGCGCTCCTTCATTATTACCTGAAAGACGCCGACCCATTGCATAAAGTGACCATCATCCCGCGTGGCCAGGCCCTCGGCCTCGCCATTTCGCTTCCCGAGGCCGATTCCTATTCCCGCACGCGCGGTTGGCTTAAGGATCGCATCTGCATCTGCTACGGAGGTTACGTGGCGGAGACCTTGGTGTACGGCGAGACGACGACCGGCACGAAGCAGGATTTGCAGATGGCTACCGATATCGCGCGAAAAATGGTGTGCGAGTACGGTATGTCGGAATCCGTCGGACCCATTTCCTTTGGGCAGGAAGACGAGCCCATATTCATTGGCAAGGAAATCGCGCGGCACAAGGACTATTCGGAGGAAACGGCGCACGCGATCGATAGCTCCATTCGCGGGATACTCGATGATATGCGAGTCCTCGCGGAGAGGATAATCGGGGAACATCGGGGCGAGCTCGACTTGCTGACGAAAGAGCTGCTCGCGAAAGAGACGCTCGACGACGCCGAAGTGCGCGTTCTTCTCGGTTTGCCCCCCGCGAAGGACCTTCGCGGGGTCGCGGTGGTCGATTCTTCTTCAGAAAATCCCGTCGCGAACGCGACGGCATCCCTCCCTTCGGGCGAGATAAGCGACCAAAACGGGCCGGAGGGATCCGGGGCGTGAAAAAAATCGCGCGTTTTATATGCATGTTTTTTTTCGCGTGTATTCCACTCCTTTCGGCGCGGGCGGAAGACCTTCCGCCTAAATCCGTCAATTCAGCGGCGGCTATCCGCGCCCTCTCTCGCTCCGCCGATTTTCTGGCCGCCCGCGATTGGGCCGACGCCGCGTTTGAGGCCCAGCTCGGGCATTCTTATGATCCCTCTCTCGCGGATTTTCCCTACGTCGAGGCGTTAAGCCTCGTCGGGCAAAAAGCGAGCCGAGCCGAAATCCTCCAGAAAGCGCAAGAATCTCTCACCGCGGGCCTCGTTTGGCGATCTTATTCGAGAAACGACGCGATTATTCTGCGCGCCCGCCTCGAGGCCGAGACTATCGATTACGCCGGCGCTCTTTCGACCCTCGCTTCGTTGCGCGGCGGCGAAAACTCAGATGCCGTATCGGTGCGCATTCTCTCGCTATACGGGCTCGGTCGCGTCGCCGAGGCGCGGAAACTCGTCGCGTCTTCCTTGGAAAAATGGCCTTTTGACCCGAAATTCGCCCGAGTCTTCCTTGTTCGCGAGGCGTCCCTTACCCCGGACGAGGCAAGCCTCGCGATTGCCGCAACCATCCTTTCGCGGCTGTATCTTTGGGAGAACGAGGATCGCGAACTGTTGCTTCTCGCCGTTCCCTTCGAGACCGACCCGGACTCTCGCGATAGAAACATCCGTACCTACCGGGGCATGGGCGCCCGCGACCCGGGTGAGGGCAACTCTTTCGTTCCCGTTCCGGCCTCGGCTCTCGCGGCCCTTGAGTACGGGGCCCTCGACGAGGAATCCGCAGCCGCGGAAATTCTCTCGAATGCGGCGTCCGGCATACGCCTCAGCGACCTTGAGTCCCTGTGCCGCTTGGTCGGCAAAGCAACCGTTCGGGCTACGATAGCCGAAACGCTCAAATCCTACGACGGCATCATCGTCGACGACGCGAATCGGGACGGCATCGACGACTCCTGGGTTCGCTATCGACTGGGGCGCCCGCAGTTGGCGCGGTTCGATAAAAATCAGGACGGAAAGATCGATTACGAGGTTTCTTGCGATATCGGCAGACCCACGGAAATAGCGGTCGGTTCGGCCGAAACCGTCATATTCGACGCGTATCCCGACGTGAAGACGGTCAGAGACGGGGCGAGGGAATACGCCCTACGGCCGTTGGCGCTTTCGTGGGCTCCCGTCGCGTGGGTTCGAGAGGGCTTGCGGCTGGCGGGAGTGGACTTTTTCGCGTTAAAGTTAACCGGCACCGATGTTCCGCTTACGGAACGGTTGCTCGTGAGCTCGTCCGCGTATTTTACCGAAGCCGATGGAGCGCGCGGCGAGAAACGCGTCTCGCTTGAGCGCGGCACGCCCATTTCCTCCGAAACCCGCGATTCCGGTAGGCTCGTCGCGAAGACGACGTATCGAAAAGGATTCCCCTCCTCGACGGTAGCCGATCGCGACGGAGACGGCTATTTTGAGACGAGTACGGAGTACGACTCGAGCGGAGTCGTTCGTTCGGTCGCGGTAGACCGAAACGCCGACCGAGCCATCGAATATCGCGAGGACTACGGAGTCGACGGTTCGGTGACTCGTCGCTGGGACTCCGACGAGGACGGCGTATTCGAGATTTCGCAGGTAGCGGCTTCGGACGGCACGGTTCGCACGCGATGGGTCCATCCCATCACGGGTATGCCCGTAACGCTCACCGTCGAGGGCGGATCGCCGCGTTCGATAGAGTACGCGGGTAAAACCATCCCCGTCGTCCGAGATCCCATTGAGGCTCTCTATTGGGTTCGCGCAATTCCCTCGGGGTCTCGCGCGGCCGCGAAGAAAATCGTCTCTTCCTTTAACCCTGAGGACCCTTCGGTTGTTACGTTACGAATGAACCTAAACGGCGCGACGCTTTTCGCGATTCGCACCGGTGGCCTGATTTTTGCGGAGTTGCTTGATGAGTGAACACAGCCGAAATATGATGCTCCTTGGATTCGCGGTCCTCTCGTTTGTTGGGTGCACGACGACGAAGAACGTCGTCGCGGTCGATTACTCGACCGAGCGAAGCGTTCGATACGAGATAGAAGCGGCGCGCGCGATTCTCGCGAAAGATTCGGTCGCGGCGCTGGCGCGCGCGTGGGCTATTCGGGATAACGCCGGCGACAGCGCCGAGGTCGACGCGCTATATAGCGAGTCGAGCGAGAAAGTTCGGCAGGAATTTAAGGCCGACGTAGACTCCGGTCGGTGGGCGAACGCCACCTCGCTCTATAAATCGCTTTCTGCCCTGTCGTTGCGAACGGAAGGGTGGGACGCGGAATCCCTCGCGGTCGCGCTCCGGAAATCTTGGGTCGATCAGGGAAACAGAACGCTCGCGGAAATGAGCAGCGTGCAGGCCTCAACCCCCGCAGACGAGGCGCCGTCGTCCGGGATCGTGTCCAGTATGATTAAGGGCACGGTTACCGTTTGGGTCGATCGCGGCTTGCGCGTGGAAAACGGCATCGGTTACGCCGACCGGGTTATCGGCTCCGGCTTTTTTATCGACGACCGCGGTTATTTCGTTACGAACTATCACGTCATTCAAAGCGAGGTAGACCCTAAGTACGAGGGCTATTCTCGGCTTTTCATCAAGCTCCCCTCCGATACCGATAGCCGCATTCCTGCGAAAGTCATCGGCTGGGACCCCGTGCTCGACCTCGCGCTCGTCAAGACCGAAGTGACCCCCGCGGCGGTATTTCAGCTGGGATCGTCGCAGGACTTAAAAGTCGGTACGCGCATTTACGCGATCGGTTCGCCCGCCGGTCTTGAGCAGACGCTTACTTCCGGCATCGTTTCGGCTAAAAACCGACGCTTGCTGTCGCTCGGCGACGTTTTGCAAATTGACGCGCCGATCAATCACGGTAACTCCGGGGGACCCATCGTCGACGAGGCGGGCCGCGTGCAGGCGGTCGTCTTCGCGGGCATCGAATCATACGAGGGGCTGAATTTCGCCATACCGATAGAGCTTCTTCGGGTTATCCTTCCG
>QKAR01000162.1 GCA_003246335.1 Spirochaetales bacterium
AAGCGTGTGATACCACTAGGACGAATGAGTGTTTATTTCCCGTGAGCCGCTTGCGTGATATACTCCCCTCTAGTTTGCTCCAGGATCTTGCGGGGCGCGAAAATTGGCAAAAAAAAAGCGAAGGACGGTGTATGGCTACGACAGAATTACGGCTGCTTGCCGGCTCCTCATCGGTGATTCCCGGACCGACGAATATCGGGGTGATCGAAACCGACGCCGGCGCGTATTTAGTCGATTCGGGCAACGATAAAGAGGCGGGGCGTAAAATCAACAAGCTGTTCGGTGAGCGGGCTCTTGAGCTTCGGGGAATCGTCGCCACGCACTCGAACGCCGACCACATCGGCGCGAACGACTATTTGCAGCGCCTGACCGGCTGTCGGATTTTTTCAGCGCGCGCGGAAAAGGCGTTCATCGAAAGTCCTTCTATTGAAGCTGCCTTTCTTTGGGGCGGATATACGCCGAACGCGCTCAAGAATAAGTTTTTCGAGGCAAAGCCGTCTAACGTGACGGACGTTTTTGCCGACGGGGATGAGTTGCCGTGCGGATTGACCGCGGTGTCCCTTCCGGGGCACTTTTTCGAGATGACCGGTTTCGTTTCCCGCGATGGGGTTGCCTACCTCGGGGACGCACTGTTCGGTGACGCGGTTTTAGCTAAGTATAAGATTCCCTTCATATATGATGTCGCGCAGTTTCGCTCGTCAATCGAGAAAATAAAGACGCTCGACGCGGAGTATTTCGTTCCCAGCCATGGAGAGGTCGAGCGCGATATAGCGGCGACAGCCGCCCTCAATCTTTCGAAGGTCGCGGAAGTCGAGGGCATTCTGATTGATTCGCTCGGGGAGCGGCGGTCGTTCGAGTATTTGCTGAAAACCCTGTGCGATCGGATGGGCGTTACCCTCGAGGTTGGGCAGTATGCCCTCATCGGCTCGACCGTGCGCTCGTTTTTAAGCTATCTCGCGAATGAGGGCGCGATCGAGTACGAGTTCGCCGACAATGCCATGCTCTGGCGACGAACAAAATAGCCGCCGTAGGGCCGCGTTAGACTTGCGGCCCCTGCGTGTTCGTTAGGGATTGATGGTGACGATCGATCCGTCCGCGCGGTATTCCAGTTTGCAAAACTTAACGTTTCGCTTGTGGTTAATGCCGCCGGAGAGTTCGCAGTCGTGATAGAACAAATACCATTGCCCTTTATACTCCACGATTGAGTGGTGCGTCGTCCAGCCGAGGACCGGCGTCAGGATTACGCCGCGCCACTCATACGGCCCGTACGGGCTTTTCGACGTTCCATACACGAGCCGGTGGGTGTCGCCGGTTGAGTACGAGAAATAATACGTGCCGTTATATTTATGGAGCCACGGTCCCTCGAAATACCTGCGGTCGTGATCGTCCGCGGCGAGCGGAACCCCGGCTTCGTCCCGTATGACGACGTCGCGCGGTTGTTCGGCGAATTGGAGCATGTCGCCGGAAAGTTTCGCGATTTTGGGGAAGAGGGCAGGGCCCGACCCAGTCGGTTCGCTTCCATTCGGGTTGTAGGTGCCCGTCGTCCAATTTTGGAGCTGGCCTCCCCAAATGCCGCCCCAAGCGAGATAAGAAACTCCGTCGTCGTCGGTGAATACGCACGGGTCGATGCTGAAGCTGCCCTTGATCGGCTCTTTTTCGGCGGTAAACGGGCCCCACGGCGTTTTCGCGACGGCGACGCCGAGGCGGAATATGCCGCTTTTGTCCCGCGCGGGAAAGTACAGGTAATACGAGCCGTTTTTCTCGGCGCAGTCGGGCGCCCACAGCTGTTTGCCCGCCCAGGGGACGCCGTCAAGCGCGAGGGCGACGCCCTTATCCGCGGGAGGGGCCGACATGTCGGTCATTTCGTACACGTGGTAGTCGTTCATATCATACTGATCGCCGTTGTCGTTCGACTCCATCTCGATGTCGCGGTCGTGGGAGGGATATATATAGAGCTTTCCCCCAAAAACCTTCGCGGAAGGGTCGGCGGAATATAAATCGGTAATTAACGGTTTTTTCTCTAGCATTTGCGTCTCCATAATACGCATCATACCCATTGGACAGACCGGTGAATATCGGACAATATACCGATACGACCCGAAAAAAACGCGCGAGAAAACGAAAAAAATTCAAGAAACATCGAAATATTTTCTATGTCGGGATCCGAAAAACCGTGTGAAAATGAAAAACATATTAAGCCTTAATTCTCAAGGAGGAATTAACGTGAAAAAAACTCTTTCTATGGCTCTCGCCGTCCTGACGGTTTCGGGTCTCGCTTTCGCCGGCGGCGCGAAAGACGCCTCCAACGTGGTTTTGAACAAGGATAAGCCACTCGTATTCTTCAATCGGCAACCTTCCGACCCCACGACGGGCGCCATTGACATGAACTCCATGAACTGGAACGCAAAGACCTACTACGTCGGTTTCGACGCGGCTGGCGGCGGCGCCGTTCAGGGTAAAATGATTACCGATTACTTGGCGACCGCTCCCGCGAGCATCGATCGCAACGGCGACGGCACCATCGGTTACGTCCTTTGCATCGGCGACGTCGGCCACAACGACTCCAAGGCCCGCACCGAGGGTATCCGCAAGGCGCTCGGCACCTGGAACGGCTCGACCGATCCTTCCGTTAAGAAAGACGGTTCCGTCGTAATCGGAGGAAAATCCTACAAAGTCGTCGAACTCGAGGGCAAGGCGATGACCGGTACCGACGGTTCCACTTGGAACGCGAACGCCGCCACCGAGGCGATGGGCGGTTGGGCGACCAAGTTCGACAAACAGATCGATATGGTCGTTTCTAACAACGACGGTATGGCGATGGGCTGCCTCCAGGCTTCCAACTATCCCGCCGGCGTGCCGATTTTCGGATATGACGCGAACGCCGACGCGATTGAGGCGATCGGAGCCGGCAAGCTATCCGGAACCGTTTCCCAGAACGTTGACGCGCAGGCTTGCGGAACCCTCCAGGTTCTCCGTAACCTTCTCGACGGCCTCACCGCCGCCGACGTGTACACCAAGGGAATTTCCGCCCCCGACGCGTACGGAAACAAGATTTCCGCGACGATGCAGTACGTAGCCGACAAGAAGGCCCTGCTCGCGGCGAACTCCGCCGTCACCAAGGCTAACTGGCAGGACTACAAGGCCGGCAAGCGCGACATGGGCGTGAAGCAGTCGACCGCCGCGAAGAAGAAAGTTCTCTTGACGATTTACAACTCGGCGGATAACTTCCTTTCCTCGTCCTACCTCCCCGCGCTGAAGTACTACGCGCCCCTCCTCGGGATCGATCTGACGATCGTCCAGGGCGACGGACAGAACGAGGCGAGCTGCCTCGATAAGTTCACGAACTTCAACAACTTCGACGCTTTCGCGATTAACATGGTTAAGACGAACTCCGGACGCGACTACACCGACAAACTTGCATACTAATTAAATCCGGTAACGGGGCCCGTAAAGACGAAAGTCTTTACGGGCTTTTCGTTTGAATCGGACGGAGGGAAACATGGCCGACGTGGTACTCGAAATTAAAAATCTCTCGAAGTCGTTCGCGAAAAATCGCGTTTTGAGCGGCATTAACCTTACGGTGAAAAAAGGCACGGTCATGGGCCTGATGGGCGAAAACGGCGCCGGTAAATCAACCATGATGAAATGCCTCTTTGGCATTTACGCCAAGGACGAGGGGCAGATTTTCCTCGAAAATAAGCCGATAGACTTTAAGGACCCCAAGCACGCGCTGGAAAGCGGCGTGGCGATGGTGCATCAAGAGCTGAATCAGTGCCTGGACCGAACCGTCACCGACAACCTTTTTCTCGGGCGGTATCCGCTGCGGTTCGGCCTCATCGACGAGGCCCGCATGCTCGAGGAAACGACGAATCTCTTTTCGACATTGAAGATGAACGTCAATCCGGGAACCGTGATGCGAACGATGTCGGTTTCGCAGCGGCAAATGGTCGAGATCGCGAAGGCGGTTTCATACGACGCGAAAATCATCGTTCTCGATGAGCCGAGCTCGTCGTTGACCGAGCCGGAAGTTCAAAAACTTTTTTCCATCATGGAAGACCTGAAAAAAAAGGGCATTTCGTTCGTGTATATCTCGCACAAGATGGACGAAATCTTTAAGGTCTGCGACGAAATTTGCGTGCTTCGAGACGGAAGCATGGTTTTGACGAAACCGGTCAAAGAAACGAATATGAATGAATTGATCGCCGCGATGGTCGGTCGGTCATTGGATAAACGCTTTCCCGAGGTCGACAACGTCCCGGGAAAGGACTATCTGGAAGTTCGCAACCTATATACGAAATACGACCCGGTATTGAAGGATATTTCGTTTACCGTCCGCAAGGGCGAGATATTCGGCTTATACGGGCTCGTCGGCGCGGGGCGCAGCGAGCTGCTCGAGGCTCTGTTCGGCATCCGCACGATCGCGTCCGGCGAGGTATTGCTCGACGGCAGGACGATGCGCTTCACGAGCAGCAAGGACGCCATGTCGTACAACTTCGCCCTCGTCACCGAGGAGCGAAAGCGGAACGGCATGTTCGGCAAGGACACCATCCTGTTCAACACGACGATCACGAATCTCGAAAGCTACAAGACGCATCGGATACTGTCCGACCAAAAAATGCGCAAGGCCGCCGAGCGCGAGGTCAAGCAGATGAACACCAAATGCGTTTCCGTCGACGAGAATATCCTGTCGCTCAGCGGCGGAAACCAGCAAAAGGTGATAATCGGCAAATGGATGGAGCGCGAGCCCGACGTGTTCCTCATGGACGAGCCGACCCGCGGCATCGACGTCGGCGCGAAGTACGAGATTTACCAGCTCATCATTAAGATGGCGAAACAGGGGAAGACGATCGTCGTCGTCTCCAGCGAGATGCCCGAGATACTCGGCATCACGAACCGCATCGCCGTCATATCGAACCATCAGCTCGCCGGCATCGTCGAAACGAAGGGTACCGATCAGGAAACGCTGCTGAGGCTCTCAGCGAAATATCTATAATGGAGTTACCGATGGAAGACTGGAAGCAGGAAATAGCGAAAATAAAGGCGGATAAAACGGCCGAGTTGGCCTCGGCGGCAGCCGGTAAGGGCGAGGTAAAGTCCTTCGATCAGGACGAGCTCCTCCCGCTCTATCATAAGGCCCTGAACGACTTGCGTAAGGACGGCGTGAACAGGATTCGCGAACTTTCGCAAAGCATCGCCTCTCTCAAGAAGAACCGCATGATCGACGAAGGGACTAGGCGGCGCCGCATCGAGGAGATGAAGGCCGGGATCGTCGCGGCGAAAAAAGTCGCGCGCGAGAACCGCGCCGAGGATCGCGCCCTGACGAAGGAATCCGTCTCCTACTCGAACGCGCTTTCGAAGCTGTACGTCCGCCAAGTGGCCGTCGCCGAGAACAAAAAAATAAAGGAAGCGGCCGGGGAATTCAGGGCCCGCGTCGCGGAGATTAAGACCGGCGCCTCGAAGCGCATCGCGTCGCTCTCCTCGAAAGAGGAAATAGAGATCGCGAAATACGAGCGCGCATCGGCGCTTTTCGACGCGCGAAAGGAATTCGAGACCGCCATCGACGCCTGCAACGCCTCGAAAAAGCAAGCCTTCGTCGACCACGTGCAGACGAATCGCTCGCTCCGCAACGGCAAGACGAAATACGGCGAAAACGCCGTCCTCAGCCTGAAAAACTACGTCTACGAGTTTAAGCTGTCGAAGTTCTTCCTCGAGAACGGGCTTTACATCGCGATCGTTATTTTCTTCGTGGTGTGCTTTATCGTCGCCCCGCTCACGGGAAACGGGAACCTGCTCACGCTTCCGAACATCTTCACGCTGCTCGAGCAGGCGTCGACTCGCATGTTCTACGCGCTCGGCGTCGCCGTCCTCATCCTGCAGGCCGGCACCGACTTGAGCGTCGGCCGCATGGTGGCGCTCGGCGCGATCACCACGGGTCTTATCCTGCACCCGGGCACGAACATCGTGACTTTCATGAGCATCGGTCCATGGGACTTTACCGCGCTGCCGATATTCGGCCGACTCGCGATGGCGCTCGCCATTTCGATTTTCCTCTGCACCATGTTCAGCTTCCTCGCGGGCTTCTTCACCGCGAAGTTCAAGATTCACCCGTTCATATCGACGCTCGCGACCCAGCTCATCATTTACGGCATTTTGTTCTTCGGGACGAGCGGAACCCCGGTCGGCTCGATCGACGCCCATATCAAGGACATGATCGGCGGCCGATGGACGCTCGGCGTCGTGGGCGGCGAGCTCGTGACGTTCCCGAAACTCATCATACCGGCGGTAATAGCCATATTCATTTCCTGGTTCATCTGGAACAAGACCACGTTCGGCAAGAACATGTACGCGGTCGGCGGAAATCCCGAGGCCGCGAGCGTGAGCGGCATCAGCGTGTTCTGGGTCACGATGGGCGTGTTCGCGCTCGCCGGCGTGTATTACGGCTGCGGCGCCTTCCTCGAGGCGTTCAAGGCGAACGCGAGCGCCGGAACCGGCCAGGGCTACGAGCTTGACGCCATCGCCGCGTGCGTCGTCGGCGGCATTTCGTTCTTCGGCGGTATCGGAAAGGTTAAGGGCGCGGTAATCGGCGTCATCATCTTCACGGGGTTGACGTACTGCCTCACGTTCTTGGGAATCGACACGAACCTTCAGTTCGTTTTCAAGGGGTTCATTCTCCTCATCGCGGTCACCCTCGATAGCGTCAAGTATCTGAAGAAAAAATAACCGACTCGTCCGCGCGGCTCTTCGCGCGGACACGTCGGCCAGTATTGACTTATGGACGACCGAATGAAGAATTTCCCGTTTCCCGCGCTACTCGCACTCCTGCTTCCGTTTTCCCTCGCCGCGTGCGCCCTCAAGGATTCGTCGATGCCGGAGATAGGCTGCGCCATTTATCGGTTCGACGACACTTTCATGACGGGCGTTCGGGCCGCGATCGGCAATGCCGCGAAATCTCGGGCGAAAATCACGATCGTAGACTCGGAGAACGACCAAGCCGAGCAGAATTCGCAAGTCGAGCTTTTCCTCTCCCTTGGGGTCGATTGCCTCATCCTCAATTCGGTTGATCGGGCGGCGGCGGGCGTCGAGATCGATAAGGCGCGCGCTTTCGGCGTTCCCGTCGTTTTCGTCAATAGGGAACCGTTCGGCGACGACGTGAAAAAATGGGGAAAGGTCTATTACGTCGGCGCGAACGCGGAGGAATCCGGTCGCCTCAGCGCCGAAATTCTCGCGGACTATTGGGCGTCTCACCCGAAAGCCGACAGAAACGGCGACGGGGTGCTTCAGTACGTTCTTCTGCGCGGCGAGCCGGGACACCAGGACACGGAATTGCGGAGCGAGGCCTCGATTCGCTGCCTCGAGAACCGAGGCATAAAGCTGGAAAAACTCGCCGAGGACACGGCGTTCTGGGATCGCGTCAAGGGACAGGAAAAGATGGCGGCGTTTCTCGCGTCTTTCGGCGACGAGATCGAGGCGGTCATCTCGAATAACGACGACATGGCCTTGGGCGCGATCGAGGCGCTGAAGGCCGTCGGCTATTTCGCGAACGGCAAGTACGTTCCCGTCGTCGGCGTCGACGCGACGGCGCCGGCCCTTCAGGCCCTGCAGGACGGAACGCTTTTGGGCACGGTCCTGAACGACGCGGAAAACCAGGGTAGGGCCGCGGTGAATATCGCCATGGCGCTCGCGAAGGGGGAGGTCGATCGGCTACGAGTTGGACGGCCAGTACGTCTGGATACCCTATAAAAAAGTCACCCAGCGGTAAATCGCGCGCCCCTCTCGCGATCGCTGCGCCCTCCCGCGCTACGGCAGCGGAAAGAGTTTTTTCTGCACGTCGACGTCGAACATGTTTTCCTTGCTGACGATCGTGAAGTCGACGGGAGCGTTCTCTACGCTTTTTCCCCGCGACAATTCGACGGCGGCGCCGATCGACCGGTATCCCATCCCGAAGGAATTTACGACGAGAATGTAATCGGCCGCGCCGGTCTCAAGACTTTCTATGTTGATGAGCGAATTGCTCGACGCGATGACGACGGTTTTTTTCCGGGGGGAGATTTCCGCCATGGCCTTAATCATTCCCTCCGAGATTTCGTCATTGAGGGCGAACACGACGTTAATGCCGTCGTCCTGCTCGTACGAGGCGCGAATTTGGTTGCCGATCGATTCGATGTCCCGACCCGCGTACAGCACGCGGCTTTTCGCGAGCGGGTCCTTCTCA
>QKAR01000103.1 GCA_003246335.1 Spirochaetales bacterium
TACCGCGCCGGGCGTCGTGTATAGCCAAGAGGACTTTGACATCCGCGCCTTTCCACTGAGTCACACGAAACCCTGCGTTGGCTACACCCTCGAAGAGCATCCGCGCCCGGGCGCGTTTAACCCCGAGCGCGCGAAGGCGCTCAACGTTCCCTGCGGGCCCCTTTGGTCTAAGCTCCAATCGGGCGAGCCGGTTTCTTCCGCCGATGGAGCCGAGGTACGTCCGCAAGACGTGATGGGTGATCAGAGAAAAGGGCGAAAATTCAGCTTTGTCACCGACACGAAATATTTGCCGTCGATCGCGCGAGAAGTCGAGAATTCCGATTTTCTCGTCTGCGAGGGAATGTTTGAGCGGGAACTTGCCGCTACCGCGGACGAAAAGCGGCACATGACCGCCGAGCAAGCCGCGATAATCGCCCGCGACGCGCGCGCTAAACGCATGGCCCTCATCCATTATAGTCCCCGCTATACCGATCAAGAGCTAAAAAAACTCCTCGCCGAGGCTAAGGCGATTTTTCCGGAAACCGTACTTTCCCGCGACCGTATGGTATTCCCGATCGAATACGAGGACTGAGGCTATCCGATGGTGCGGGTCGAAGGCGTCGCGAAGTCCTACGGCAAAATCGTCGCGTGCCGGGACATTCGCTTTTCCGCGCCCGACGGGACGATAACCGCGGTCGTCGGACCTAACGGCGCCGGAAAATCCACCCTGCTTTCTATCATCGCCGGGGTATTAGACGCCGACGGAGGTATGGTCTCGTTTGGCGATTCGTCCGATCGGCCCCCGATCGGGGTTCTTTTTGAGCAAAATCCGCTGTATCCCGACATGACCGTACGGGAAGAACTCCTTTTTTTCGCCGGTATTCACGGCCTGGTCGGCAATGCTCTTTCCCAGGCTATCGAGCGAGAACTGGTTCGCTGCGCTTTAACCGAAGAGGCGGGACGACGCGTGGCGCGACTGTCGAAGGGACAGCGACAACGGGTTGGACTCGCGCAAGCCCTCGTTCACGACCCCGAAATTCTCATTCTTGATGAACCGACCGACGGACTCGATCCCGTTCAAACCGCGCAATTTAGGACTATTATAGCGGATTTCTCTCCGGGCAAAACCATCATCGTTTCAAGCCACGACATGAGCGAAATCGAAAGAATTTGCTCTCGCGTCGTCGTCATGAATCGGGGAACGGTCGCGGTCGAAGGCAGCGTCGGCGACGTACTCGCGCGTTCTGGAGCGACTTCCCTTGACGATGCGTTTCGAGCGATTGTCGGCACTGATCCCGGTTCCGGAGGAGTTTCTCCATGAAAAACGGCGTTATACTCCGCTCCTTATTTGTCAAGGAAACGCGACATTTAATATTTTCGCCCACGACGTCGGTCGCCTACCTTTTTTTCGCGCTTTTCGCGTCATTTCCCTTTTTCGCGCTAGGCGCGAATCTTTCCGCCGGACAAACGGCGTTTCGACAATGGGCGGCGATCGTTCCATACGTTTCCGCCATAGCGGTCTCCGCGATCGCGATGGGAGCCTGGGTCGACGAAAAAAAAACGGGCACGCGCCAATTAATCCTCAGCGCGGCGATTCCCGAGTCGCTCCCCATTCTCGCTAAGTTCGCCGCGATTTATCTCGCCTATCTCGGCCTTCTCGCGCTAACCGTTCCGATCGCCGCGCTCGCGCCGCTCGCGGGGAACGCGGCGCAGTATGCGCTCTCGAGCGCCGCCGCAGCGATAACATCGTACGCACTGCTGGCGGCATTCGGCGTCTTAGAGGTTTCGCTCGCCATTTTCGTTTCCACCTTCGCGCCGAACGCTCCCATTTCTTTTTTGCTTTCAACCGGGATCTCGATAATCCTCGCCCTGGCGACGTTCGACGCGCGATTTCTCTACGCCTCAAAAGGGATACTCGCCGTAAAGGACCTCGCGTTCTATCTCGCGCTCGCGTTTTTATTCCTTTTTTCCGCTGCCTGGTCCATCGCGCCGCGCCGCCGACGGACGGCAAAAAAAATTTTCGTCGGGATAGCGGCGACGGCGCTCGTACTCACCGCATCGGCCAGAATTCCCGCCCGAATCGACTTTAACGACGGAAATGCGCGAACGCTCGCGCCCCTAACGCGGGAAACGATTAACGCAGCTCAGGATGAAATAAAACTTACGTGGTATGTATCTTCCGCGTTCGCCTCGGGAAATCCAGAAATCGGCGAGGCAACGGACACGCTCGAGGAATATCGGCTCGCCGGACGGGGAAAGGTTTCTCTCGAGATCATCGACCCAAAAACCGACGCCGATAAGAACGAGGCGAAATCTCTTGGGCTCGTGGAGCGGCAAAACCCGCCGACCGCGAAAGGAACGTCGCCGAATCAAGGAGTCTATTCAGGCCTCGTCGTCGAATGCGCGGGCTCGAGCGGGATCATCCCGTTTTTCGCCAATAACGCCTCGCTCGAATACGATCTTACGCGAACCATTCGAGAGCTCATTGACGTACCGGGCTCGCCCCGAAAACCGAAAAAAGCCCGCTTAGTCTTCGGAAACCCGGATTCAGCTCGCCTCTATCCCTACGTGAGCCCTTGGCTCGCCTACGCGGGCTTTGACGTCTCAGAGCTCGATCGGGGAACTCAACCCGATAGAGGCGAGACGCTTATCGTGCTCGGTTCCTCGATTATCGATCAAGGCGCAGCCGACGAAATCGAGTCTTTTTTAAATCGCGGGGGGAATGCCGTTTTTTTCGTTTCGGGCGCAACGGTAAACGTTACCGGAAACTGGGCGGCAGAACCGAAAAAACCCGATCCAATCCTGCGCTTGCTCGATCGCAGGGGCTTTTCGATCATGCCGAGGATCGTGATCGATCGCGCGTGTTTTAGGCTCACGCTACCGGCGACCGATAACTCAAAATACGAAACCGTCGACTACCCGTTTTGGCCCGTCACGAACGATTACCCGCGCGCGGACGGGCTCGCCGTTTCCCGTATGCTCTGGTCGGGAGTCTCAAGCCTGCGTTTTTTTTGGCCGTCGCCCTTAACGGAATCCGTGGAATACCCTGCGTCACCCGCCATCGTGGCAGAAAGCTCACGCCAGTCGAAAGCCATCGCGGCGCCTTACATAACCGATCCCTTCGACTCGCAAATGAGCCTCCTTGAAGGCGGGGAGGGAGTCGCGGCGTCGCCGCTCGTGGAATGCGCGGAAGGCGCGGGCAAGCTAGTCGTCGTCGCCGATGAGTATTTTCCGAGCGTTATGGTCGATTACGCGAACGCGGACGAAAACCTGTCATTCCTCGTCAACTGCGTCGAGTGGGTTTCAGGCTTTTCCGATCTCCTGTCGCTCAAACGGAAATCGACTAACGCTATTCCCGCCACGGCGGCGGAAATAGCGCTAGTCGCGAGATATTTTTCGGCGGCGCGTTTCGTTGAGCTTGCGGTCGTTCCTGCCTTTATCGTGGCGGTAAGTCTCTCGCTATTCGCCATCCGACGTCGGCGGGCGCCGTGAACGCTACGCCAAAGCGCGCTCGAGCTCGGATCGTCGCCGGAGCTGCGATATTCTTCTGCGCGGCTCTTGCGGCCGCTCTTTTGCTCCCTCAATTCCCGCTTCGATTCCGGGGAACGGGAAGAATAGCTCCGACAATATCGAGCGAAAGAATCGAGAGGATTTCCGTCTCGCGCGAAGGAGATGTTTTTACCGTCAATCTTTCCAAATCGAACGGGTCGTGGTCCCTCGCGGTGGACGAATCCCATCGTTACCCCGCGGAAGAAGGGAAAGTAGAGCGGCTTCTCGAGTCGCTCAGCGAGCGACAAACGATCGTCCGAGTCGCGCCAGGCCGGGGCGAAAACTATGGGATTGGCGCCGTCGGTTCCTGCGCGATCACGCTCACCGACGGCTCTGTCGGCGGGACGGAAACCATTCGATTCGGGGAAACGGACGCGGCGGGCCGATGGGTATATTTTTCGCGCGCGGGTAACGACGCCGTTTTCCGCGTTTCTTCCTCGATCGCGGAATTTCTCGACAACGCGGCCGCGTCCTGGACGACGTTAACGCCTTTCGCCGAAAGTCTCGAAAAAGGCGACGTTCAGGAAATCGCGATCGAGTGCGGAAGCGTTTTCCGCGCGGGCCACGATGAGGAAATAGACGCGTTTACCATGAAAGCGCGACGCTTCACGTGCCTGGACGTGACGAACGCGGAAATCGCGGGAACCGTCGCATTCACGATCTCGTACGGGTACGGCGGGATCACGCGCGTACGCGCGGGAAAATACGGCGACGAATGGTGGGTTATAGAAATCTTGGAACAGGGGTTTGGCGCCCGCCGCGCGTACGTCGTCTCCGCGAGCGCGGCTACCGAGCTATTCGATACCCTCGATATCCGTTGACGCGGCGTTTTTACCGGCGAGAAAATTGCGATATTTTTCCGGATTCGCCCGAAAGGCGACGATGGGCAGCGAAGGCTCTTCCTCGGCTTTTTTCGCGGCGCCGAGCGCCTCGTCGATCATGCGTTCCGCAGGCAGGAGCCGCGCGGTCCTCGTCGTTATGCCGATGGTGAGCTGACCGTCATAGGCCATTTCCATCAATATCGAATCGATGGCCGCGTAAAGCGCGTCGGCCGTTTTCATCGCCTCGTCGAGATTCACGTTCTGCTGAATGCCGGCGAAACCGTTCGAGCCGAACTCGAACACCATATCCCGGAAACGAAACGTCTCGACGAGCACGTCGGCGATTTTGCGCGCGATGAAATCGGTATGCAGGAGCCCTGAAACCCTCACGATAATGAGCGAAAGGTCCAGTTCCGAAGACGCCGCGCGAACTAACTCGGCGTCGAGCCTATCCCTGAGATATTGCTCCCAGCCAATACCGGTAACCGGGGAAAAAAGCCCTTCGGGACCGCCCGATTGCGGAACCGCGGCGACCGACGCCGAATGCTCGAAAGGGGCTTCCGCTTGAGGTTCGCCACCACCGCTCGAATCGGCGAGATCCGCAGAGGCGTCCTCAAAATCGAGGCCGCCGTCGAAAACTGATACGGCGCTATCGTCGACGAACTCCTCTTCGGGCGCTTGCGTGAGCGATACGTCTCCCAAGTCGGGGTATGGCGATTCATCGAGCGTGAAGCGACTCGATTCTGCGAGCGTTTCCGGCATCGGCTCCACGGCGGGCTTATCCCGCGCGGTAGCGCCGGAGGGAACGACCGATCCTCCGTTCCCGTTCGAAGACGCGACGAGGGCGATAACCGTGACGAGCAGCAACGCGAGAATTATCAAAAAAGAAACCCGGCTCGCCGCGAACAGGGCAGCCGTGGGTAATGAACTCAACGACGCGGTCAGGATAACCTCTCCCGCGGCGCTATCCCCGATATCAAGGCTCGCGCTGCGGGTTTTCGCGAAAAACGAGGTATCGACGACGCGAGCGCGTCCGTCCGGCCCGTACGAAATGAGCGGGGAGTCTTTCGGCCACGCGTACACCGATCCTGATGGGGTGTTAACCACGACGGCGGAAAGCATTCGCGAGTTTTGGCATATTCCGGTTAAGTCGCGGATGAAGGCGTCCGTCATGAAACCGTTTGAAAGCGAGGCGGTAACCGCGCCGCGAGAAATCCATTCAAAGCTTTTATCGGCCTCGATCGCGCCCGTTCGCGCTTCCCGCGCGACGGAAAAGGCGAATATCCCCACGGCGAATACAAGCACCGCGATCGCGACGAAACCATACCAAGCGAAGAACTTATTTCTCATGATTAACGAGTATATCCCGCAATTAATTCGAGCGCAAGATTAATTACCGACCCAAGAGAGAAAGGAACGGCGCTGCGGGCTGCGGACGCGCGAAACCAAGCGGCGAGCGGCAGAAGGGTTTTCGCCGCGTCGCCTTCGAGGTTGACCGCTTCGGAGCCCGCGCCCCTCAGCGATGTAAGCGCCTCGGTGTATTCGCCGAGGAATTGGGCGAAGGGAAAGGAGCCGCTCGACGCATTGCCCCAAAGCCGAGTGAGGCCGATCTTTTCGCAAGCCGCCGCGTACCGATCGAGCGTTTCGGTACGATACGTGATTCCCCCGTCGTCGGCGATTCTCGTTACCGGAGTTCGAAACATGAGGGCGGAGTATTTTGACTCGGAGGGCGCGAGCCGCGTGGACTCGGCCCCAAAACGGGATTCCAAATACGTCCCGCGCGCGTACGGCTTGCCGCACACGTAGGCGAAATCCGCGCCGGAAACAAGCGGATTTCGATAGCCGAGCGAAAGCGCCGCGTCCAAGGCCGCTCCGGTTACCGTCCCCGACGAGGTATCCCAGATCGGAAGACCGTACCGATTCGCCGCCCATCGGGCGAGAGGATGTCCGCCGGCCGCGAGCGCCACGGGAGAGCCGCATGAAGAAGCGCGAATCGCTATATCAGGGTTTCCGCACACGTCGAGAATGACGGTCGTCGCGGGACTAAAGGGTACCGCCGCGTGAGCGGCGGATACCGATTGCGCGTCAACGCTCACGAAATAGTCTGGCGCGATGCCGCGCCGCGCGAGGGGGCCGAACGCGGTATCGGTGGCGAAAATCGCGTATTGTTCGCGGTCGCGGGTGAGTACCGGCAAAAAATCCTCAAGGCCAGGCCCCGCCGCCGCGACGACTGCGCGGCGCGCGTCCGAGGCTTTCTTCGCGAGCGGTACCGAACCGGCGGCGTTAAACCGAAGATTAATGAATGCGTTACGAAACCAAATCCGCCCGAAATGAGCCTGCGTCGAGTAGTCCGCTGATACGTTGCGTAAAGCGGCGGCGACCGCGTCGCGGATGGAAGCGCAAAGCGTGAAGTTTTTTTCCTGCCATATTCTCGGGGCGAAAAACCGAAAGTCGCCGTGGGCGGCGGGTAAATAGGCGGAGCTCACGGCTTGCGCGACGAACGGCGCGTCGATTTCCCGCAATACGGTAACCCGCGGGTTTTCAAGAATATCCGCGATATCGATTAGCGCGGAAAGCCTATCGAGGGCGTCGCTTCCCCCGTCGCAAACGACGCAGCGCGCCTCGGGGCGAGACGCCAAAAAAGATCGAATATGGTATCCACCGCATATTCCCGCGAAAAAAACGAAGGAGTTCTGAGGCAGCGAGTCCGCGGTTTGCCGTCCTTCGCGCTCGGGGTCATAGAGCGAATTTGAGGGCGTTCCGTCGAGAAAGAGGGGAACGACCCGCCCGGATCGAGCTATTTGAGTCGATCCGTACACCAGGCTACGTTCCGCCATACATCCTCGCTTTATCGACGAGTCTCCTCAGACAGGCGAGAACGTCCCGACAAAGATCGTCGACGGCGGTCGCGTCTTTCGGTTCGGTACGCGATCGCGTCGCCTGCATCGCGCGGAGAAAGCAGGTATAATTCACCATCTGCGCGAGTTCGGCGAGGCCGACATTTTTCGCAAGCGCGGAAGAAAACGCGACAATGCGGTCTGAGCGGGGCGCGCGCGATACCGAGTCGATACGGTCGGCAAAAACCGAAAGCAATTCCGCCACGGATTTCGCCCGTTTCAACGCGGTCGAATCCTTTCGATCAATGGGAAAAAACGCTGCAGAACCAACGTCGCGCGAAATATCTTCTTCCCGCACGGTTTCTATAGCGCCTAAGGCTCGCGTTGCCGGCTCAAGCCGAAAAAACCTCCCCCGAACGCTTCCTCCGAGTGTCGAAAAC
>QKAR01000091.1 GCA_003246335.1 Spirochaetales bacterium
CGACGCGCGCGATTTCGGTCTCCTCGTCAACGTAGGCCGATCCGGGCCGAGTCGACTCCCCGCCGACGTCGATGATGTCGGCGCCGTCCGCCGCCATCGAGAGGGCCAAATCGACGCAGGATTCCGCCGACGCCGCGCGACTCGATTCCCAAAACGAATCCGGCGTCGCGTTCACGATGCCCATGACGAAGGCGGGCAAATCCGTCTCGATCTGCCGATCGCGGAGGGGAAACCGCAGGCTCATGCGAGGTTTTCCGCGGCGACCCGCTCGCGCATGACGCGAACCGCGTCGACTATGTGCGCCGGGGACATTCCCGCGAACGATAGAATTTGCGCGCGAGATCCCTGCGGGTAAAACACCTCGCCGAACGCGAGCGTCTCCGTGAGTATTTGCGGGCGCCGTTCGCCGATGAGCCGCGCGAGATACTCGGACACGCCGCCGGCCGCGACGCCGTCCTCGACGAACACGACCGCGCGGTAGTCGCTCACGCAATCGATGAAGTATTCCTCGTCTAGCGGCTTAATGAAGCGAAGCGCGTAACAATCGACGGGATCGCCCGATCGCGCGAGTAAGTTCGTGGCTTCATGCACCTCCGCGTACACGCCGCCGGTGCAGACGATCAAAACGTCGAGTCCGTCCCGATGCGCGAAAACCCCTCGGCCCGGGGAAATCTCCTCGGAGAACGCGGGCATTTCGGTCGGGCACGCCGCCTTCGGGTACCGCATGACGGTCGGCGTATCTTGCCGCAGCGCCCACGAAAGCAAGAGAGACGTCTCTTCCGCCGACGCGGGGCAAACGAGCGTTAGCCCCGGAATGGGCCGAAAGAGCGCGATATCGTAGAGTCCCTGATGCGTCTCCCCGTCGTCGGGAACGGGACCCGAACGGTCAAGCGCGAAAACCACGGGAACGCGCTGCAGGGCGACGTCGTGGATAACCTGGTCGACGGCGCGCTGCATGAACGTGCTGTAAATCGCGACGACGGGCCGCATGCCGCCGGCGGCGAGCCCGCCAGCGAAAGTGACCGCGTGCTGCTCGGCGATGCCGACGTCAAAAAAACGTTCCGGAAACCGATGCTGAAACGGCGCGAGGCCGGTACCCTTGGACATCGCCGCCGTGATCGCCACCACGCGCGGGTTTCGCGCCGCCTCGTCGAGAAGGCTGCGGGAAAACGCCTCGGTATAGCTCATCGAGTCGAATTTCTCGACTTTGCCGTCGCTGATGCAGAACGGACCAATGCCGTGGAAGCTCGACGGGTCGTTTTCCGCGAGGCTGTACCCCTTCCCTTTCCGCGTCAGCACGTGCACGACGACCGGATGGTGCAGGGCCTTTACGTCCCGCAGGACTTTCTCAAGCTCGTCGACGTTGTGACCGTTTAGGGGTCCGACGTACTCAAAGCCCAAATCGACGAAAAGGTTGTCCTTAAAAAGAAGGCCTTTCAGGCCGCGCTTAAACCTATGCACGAAACTCGCGATCGGCACGCCGGCCAGCGGGATGCGCCGTACCGCGCGATCGAAGCGATATTTAAAGCGCTGATAGGATGCGCCCATGGTAAGGCGGCTTAAGTACTGGGAAATGGCGCCGGTATTCGGGCTAATCGACATCTTATTGTCGTTAAGGATGACGATGAGATCGTTGTTGCCCTGGCCGACGTGAGAAAGCGCCTCGAGAGCCATGCCGCCGGTCAGCGCGCCGTCGCCGATAATCGCGACGACTTTGCCGGGATTCCCGGCAAGGCGACGCGCTTCCATCAAACCAAAGGCCGCGGAAATCGACGTCGAGGAATGTCCCGTATCGAAAGCGTCATGGGGACTTTCGTCTTTTTTGGGGAATCCGGAAATGCCGTCTTTTTTCCTGATGGTCGTAAAGCGATCATAGCGACCGGTTAGCAATTTATGCGTATAGCACTGATGCCCGACATCCCATACGAACGCGTCGGTTGGGCTTGAAAATACGCGGTGGAGGGCTATCGTTAGCTCAACGACGCCGAGGTTGCTGGAAAGATGCCCGCCGTTCGCCCCGACGACCTCAATGATTTTCTTCCTTATTTCCGAAGAAAGCGCGACGATTTCGGGCGAGGATAAACCCTGGATGTCCTTTGGGGAGCGAATCCCGGACAGAATGGAGCGATTCATAGTTTTAAAATATAGCATAGCGAATGACAAAAAAAAAGCCGTAAGCGGTTTAACCGTTTACGGCGTTCACGTACAAGCGTTCAAGCACAGCGGTGAATACCGCTAACCCGAAAAAGCGACTTCCGGGCCTGAACAACTATCGCTATCTTATGCCCGGATATTCGTCATTTTTTCTTGTGCCGGTTTCTTCTGAGTTTTTTCTTTCGCTTATGCGTGGCGATTTTCTGGCGTTTACGTTTTTTTCCGCAAGGCACGTCGGCACTCCTTATCCATAAAGTCCTATAAATATGCATGAAAAAGCGTTGACGGTCAAGTAGTCGGGGGGCTAACGAGACAAAAAACCCCGAATTGCGACGGCAATGCGCTCGTGATCTCCGGCCGGGAAGCGAGCGATCCCGGCAAGGGGGCGCACGTACGTTTCCTGCCGCTTTGCGTATTTTCGGCTATCGCTTTGAATGCGCGCAATCAGGGCTTCGCGCCCGGCGGAACGTACCGACTCGTCGAAAAACTCGCGATATCCTATAGCCTGTAAGCCGGGGTCGGCGGCGGAAAAGCCCGAGCGAACGAGGGAATCGACCTCCCCTTCAAGTCCCAAGTCGAACATCTCGACTACCCGCGCGTCGATTCGATCATTGAGTTCCTGTCGATTTCTTTCTATATAAATCGGGAAAAAACGATAGCCGGCTCGAAACGCGCCCGACAAGGCGAATGACCCGACCGTTTTTCCGGATACTTGGATGATTTCAAGAGCCCTGATGATTCGATAGGCGTCGTTTTCATGGAGTTGGGCGGCCCGTTCGGGATCAAGCGTCGCGAGCTCGCGATACAGCGCCGCGACGCCATCCCGTTCGGCACGGGCGATAAGGCTTGCGCGCACGGAGGGATCGGACTCGGGAGTCGACGGGAGGCCATGCAAAAAGTGACTGATATAAAATCCGGTTCCACCCATCACGACGGGGATTTTTCCCCCATGAAAAATATCGGCGCATGCCTCGTCCGCGAGTCGCACGAAATCGCCGACGGAAAACTGCTCCTTTGGGGAGCGAATATCGATAAGATGATGGGGAAGAAGATTTTGCTCGACGAGGGTCGGCTTTGCCGTGCCGATATCCATGCCGCGATACACTTGCATGGAGTCGGCGCTAATGATTTCGGCGTCTTGGGCAACGAGACGAGCCTTCGAATCACCGGTAAAAAGTCGAAACGCGAGCGCGGTTTTTCCCGAAGCGGTCGGGCCGAAAATGACCACGACCGGAATGTCAGTCCCGCGCATCACGAACCGATAAAAAAATTATTGCGCTTCTATCTGGTAATCTACGGCCTTCGTGAACACTTGCTTCGCGGCGAGCGAGACGACCTTTCCGTCGTTTTCCTCTACCTCGGGGTCACGGACCATGGAAAGCTGATAGGCGCGACGGATGGACGCGCAGGTAATTTCGTATACGTTGCCGGTGAACTCAACGAGATTTTCGATAGGAAATATCATAGTACCTTCAACTATATATAAATCAAGAGGTTTACACAATATGAACCTTGTCCGATATTCGTAAATTGGTTACATTTACGGGCATACAACCGGAGGTTTTATGAATTTCGGTAACGGTAAAGAAAAAAAGCCGGCATGGCTCAATCCATCGGTCATCGTTTTCGCGCTGGCCATCGTCTTCGCCTTGATCCTGGCGAGCACGAGTTTCGTGATCGTCGACCAGACGGAAGACGCGGTTATCACGCGATTCGGGAAATATCACACGACCCTCGGGCCCGGACTTCACTTTAAGGCGCCGTTCGGCATCGATAAAAACTACAACGTGCCGACGAAAGTCATTCAAACCGAGCAATTCGGCTTTCGCACGCTTAAAGGCGGCGTTTCCAACACGTACGAAAACAACCTGACGAAGGAGTCCACGATGCTGACCGGGGATCTCAACATCGTCGACGTGGAATGGATTATCCAATACCGCATAGACGACCCCAAAGCGTGGCTTTTCAACGTTCACGAGAACGTTCGGGCCACCACGATCCGGGATATCTCGCAGTCGGTCATTAACGCCCTCGTCGGCGATCGCGCCATTCTCGACGTCATCGGCCCCGAGCGAACCTCGATCGAGACGAAAGCCTTGACCATGATGAACGACAAGCTCGACGAATTCGGCCTCGGCGTAACGATTACCACCGTCCAGCTCCAAAATATCGTCCCCCCGGCCGGCGTTCAGTCCGCTTTCGAGGACGTCAATAAGGCGATTCAGGACATGAACCGACTCATTAACGAGGGAAAGGAAGCGTATAACACCGAAATTCCCAAAGCGTCCGGCGACGCCGAAAAAATGATCCTTGAGGCGCAAGGCTACGCGACGGAGCGCGTGAACGAGGCGAAGGGCGACGTCGCCCGCTTTAACTCGGTGTACGCCGAGTATCGCAAGGCACCTGCCGTAACCCGACAGCGACTGTATCTCGAAACGATCGAGGAATTGTTCGACTCCAACACCGGCTCGACGCTCGTCGACAAAAAGCTCGGAAACTTCCTTCCGGTAAAAAACTTGAGCGCCGCTGGCGTCATTAAGGGAGAAAACTGATGAAAAAGAACGCTAAAATCGCGCTCACGAGCGTCGCGGCGTTTTTGGTGCTCGCGCTCATATTGAACCCGTTTTATATCGTCGAGGAGGGCAATCAAGCCATCCTCACCCGATTCGGGCAAATCGTCGCGTCCGTGCCGAATGCCGGCTTGCACGTAAAAGTTCCCTTCATCGACTCGGTGACGACCTACCCTAAAAAAATCATGGCCCTCGACGGCGACGATCAGCGCATCCCGACGAAGGAAAACCAGTTCATCATCGTCGATACCACGAGCCGCTGGCGCATCACCGACCCGGTCAAATTTTACGAATCCGTCACGACGGTCGACGGCGCGTATTCCAGGCTCAGCGACATTATCGACTCGTCGGTACGAACGGTCATTACCTCGTCGGGCCTGAATGACGTCGTGCGCAGCTCTAACCTCATCAACGAGCTACAGCATAGTGAAAACTTCGCCCTCGGCGCCGACGCCGACGAGGTACAGCTCAAGGGCATTACCGGGGATAAAATCATTTACGACGCGATCGAGCGCGGCCGCCAGGAACTCAGTTCCGAGATGGCCAATACCGCGCGGACGAAAATGCCCGAGTTCGGCATCGAGCTCATCGATATCGTGCTCCGCCAAATTAAGTATTCCGACGAGCTCACCGACAGCGTCTATAACCGCATGATTAAGGACAGAAACCAAATCGCGCAGACGTTCAGATCGACCGGCGAGGGAAAGAAAGCCGAATGGATGGGAAAGCTCGAAAACGAGAAAAAATCGATCCTTTCCTCCGCGTACGACAAATCGGAAAAAATCAAGGGAGAGGCGGACGCGCAAGCGTCGGCAATTTACGCCGACGCCTATAATCGAGACCCAGAATTTTACGCGTTCTGGAAGAGTATCGAGACGTACAAAAAAACGGTGCCCAACTTCGAAAAAGTGCTTTCTACCGACATGGACTACTTTAAGTACCTCTATTCACCGAACGGACGATAGGCATGGAAATCGTCGAAGACAGGGAAATTAACGGGCAACGCCGACTCGTGCTCGCAACGGGCCTTAACTCGCGGGCGTTCGCAAAATCGAAATTGACGGCGGCGCTGACCGAACGGGGAATCGTGATCGGTCATGACGGCACGGTAGCCGAATGGCGCGCCGACGGAACTTTTTTTGACGAGGCCCGCGACGAAATATGCGTTACGGGGCCCGCTTTTCCCGGCGACTCGCTCCTTTCGGCCCTCGGCAAGGGAGCGGCGCCCGCTTGGGCGATTCTCCAAACGAGCCTCGCGGCGATTGGAAAGGCATTTTCCGAAAAGAAAATCGGGGAAGCCGAGCTTTCGGCGATTGCCGACGCGGGCCCCGGCGCGATACTCGTGGGCGAGGACGGCGCCACGCTTGCCCTTCCCCCTCAGTTATATCTCCGGTGCCTCGCCTCGCATGGCGAGACCGCGGAAATACAGACGCGTTCTCTATGGACGCATCCGGATAGTAGGACGCTTAACGCGACATGGGCCTTTTCCTTCATGGCTGGCACGCTCGCCTATCGCATCGTTGCCGGGACCGCGCCCTTCGGCGGACAGCAGCGGCTCGGCCATCGATTGCGCCAGGCGGAAGCTATCGCCTTTGAGATGAGAAACGGTTTTTTTGAGCCAATTGCCTCGGTAGTTTGGGCGATTAGGCCCGCCGCGGCGGCGTGCATCGACGCGCTCGTTTCCACTGCCACGGCGACGTCCACCGACACGCTCGCGAGCTTCGGTCCCTCCCTCGACGCCATTATAGACCCGGCTAAAGCCGCGATTCCCGAAAGCGAGGACTTCGCCGCGGCCCGGGAGGCCTGCGCGAAAAAAATCGCCGCCCGCGCCGCCCGCAAGGCATTTTTCCGCCGAAACCGCGGAGCGTTCAGAATCGGGGCGATCGCCGTCATAGCCGTCGCCGTTTTCGTCGGCATGTACGTCAATGACCTTCGGGCAAAACCCGATACGATGGGCCTGAGCCCGGCACAAATCGTCGGCGGATATTACGACGCCATCGCGGCGCTCGACCAGGAAATTCCCCGCGCGTACGGCGTAAAGGGTCTTAAGACCCCATACGACGACACCGTCACGAATTTTTACGTTACTTCCCGCGTTCGCACGAATTTTGAGGGCGTGGGCATAGAATCGCCGGCGCGACTTTTCGCCACGAAGCGGTACGATCGCGGCATGCTGTATGGCATAAGCCGATTCGCGGTCGAGAGCTCGTTCGTTGCGGGCGATAGGGCCGAATTCAACGTTTCTTTCTGGCTGTGGCTCCCGATGTCGGAATCAGCGCAAGACCAGCAAAACGCGGGAACGGTCAACGCCGAGGAGGCGCCGCTTCAAGTGAGCGTGTACCGTTGCGTCGATAAACTAACCCTGGAATGGCAAAAGGATCGGTGGAAAATCGCGGCGATCGATCAAATATCGCGAAAACTCACTACCGACAACGGGAAAAAACTCCTTGAGGCGGTAAGGGAAGGCACGGCGATCGATCTCCCCTACGCGCCGAGCGCGGAAGAAATCGCGAAAGAGAAAGCCGCGCAATAGCGGAGGCGCTCGGGTGCCCGACCCGGGGCACGCGCCCCGAGGGTGGCTAATCACCGTAACTCACGGTGATTACGTCGCCCGTCATTTCGGGATACCGGCGCGCGACAGCGGCCAAAAGCGGAAGCGGGCGGAACCGAGAATTTTCGAGACCGGCACGTACTGCGGGGAAAGCTGCGACCGATACACGAACGAGTACGGGTCGGAGGCGTCAACCGACGCGAGGTGCGGGTCGTACGAATGCCGCATATCGAGAGAATTAAATCGGTTGTCGCCCATCATGAAATAATTATTCGCCGGTATGTATTCATCCGTTCCAGCGGGGAACTCCCCCATATTTCTCCAGTCGTTGTACCGCAGATAAAAAAGATATTTCTCGGCGTCGGAGAGGATAGCCAATCGCGCGGGATCGGCGTTAAAAGCCTCAAGCGTCGCGTTCCCGACCATTAACTCCGCGTCGCGGACAATGAGACGCCCATAGTCGAGCTTCAGCAAAACGTCCAGACGAAGGGATGTCTCGTCGTAGAGGTTCGCGCGCGCGGTATCCGAGGCCCAGCCGGCCATAAATCGGTTAAACCAGGCGACCCCGCCATTCGTGGTTAATAGTATGCGCGCGACGTCGCTGTCGGCGGAAAAAAACGATTCCACTTCCATGCGATTGTGCGGGATTAAGTCATCTGAGACGGCGACCGTGTCACGCGCGGGCTTAAGCGCCATGAAGCGATCCGCGAGGGCGCGAGCCTCGGTCGCGGCCTCGGCCAAGTCAAGGTTAGCGCGCGTGGATTCGACGGACTCCAAAAGCGTGAACTTATCCGCGTCGAGGGGAATCGACTTCACGAGCGCGAGCTCCGAGCGCGGCAGGGCGGCGACGTTCCACGCCGCCCAGGTCGCGTCTTCCTCGACGGCGCGAAATTGAGCGTCGCCCGCCCGCTTTGCGTACAGCACGCCGTCGACGAGCATGATTTTTTCGCCCGGTTCCCCGGTGATGCGCTTGACGAGCGGGTCGGCCTTAATCGCGCCGAATTCGTCGCGGTTGATGTTGACGGTCGTGAACGAGAGCATGTAGACGAGTTGGGAAGCGAAGCTCCGCACCCGCGCGTCCTTCGTATCGTTGTAATGTGGATTGCTGAACACGACGATATCGCCCCGCTTAAAGCCGCGCAGTCTCGGGATGCCGACGTCGGAAAGGGGGAATTTCGGGCCCGTAAGGATTTTAGGGACGAACACGCGATCGCCGATCATGAACTCGGGAACCATCGACTCCGAGGGAATCGCGTATAGCTGAAACACGAATAAGTTGATGAGGAGCACGAGGCAGGCGGCCTGAACCAGCGCGTCGACCCACTCCAGCGCCTGCAAGGCCAGGGGTTTCTTCCGCGAGCACGCGCCGCCGAGGTTGGGAAAGAACCGCTCGACGCGTTTGTCCGAAAGCCGATACAGAGCGAATACGGTAAGCGCGGAGGCGGCTAACCAGAGTGCGACGGACGCGAGGTCGAGGGAGAACGGACAATCGCCGTCGCCCGACCGCCGTATCACGAAAGCGGCAAAAAGAATGAAGGGAAGGTACTCAAGAAATTTCCGTAAGCGAGCGAGCCGGGCACGGTCCGGTTTCCTTAGCAGGAGGATAACCAACGCCAGAGTCACTCCTGAGGCGATCGCGGCGAGAGGAAAGGCCATAGACTGAAGCGAGAAAGAGGGAAGAAAACAGGCGAGCGAAAAAGCGAAAGATAACGCGGCGCACAGATACAGGATGACCGTCATGGAACCTCCAAAAACTTTGCCATCACTATAGCAAATTAAAAACGGGACGCCTATACTACGAGGTAACCTTATGATACTTATCAATGAACAAGCGGCCATCGAGCGGTTCGACGGCGATAGCGACCTTTACGCTGACTTACTGCGCGACTATGCGTCGTTAACCACTCCGGATTTTTCCTCCCTGCGAGAACTTCTTACAAAACGGCGATACCCCGACGTCGCCGCGGTGATTCATCGCCTGAAGGGCGGGGCGCTCACCATCGGCGCCGAATCCTTCGCCGAGGTCGCGGGCAAGCTTGAGTCGAAATTAAGAAACGAAGAACTCTCGAACGTCGGGGAATTACTCGATCAATCCGAGCGGCTGTGGGACGAAACGACGCAAGCGATCAGCGCGTTGCTTGAGCGCTACCAAAAACCGAAATAAACGATCGCGCGACCGTCGCGTTAAATTCTGAGTAAGGGACGTTTGAAACCTCCGCGGCCCGCTCCGCGACGGCGATCACCTCGCTCGGAAGCGTAAACCGCTCGCCCCTACCCGCCATGTACGGCGCGTCCGTCTCGGTGAGCAGCCTTCCGACGGGCAACCGCCGAACGGTGTCGAGCAAAGACTTATCCCCCCGCAGGATGCCCTTTCCTACGCAAAACCAAGCGTTCACGCCGCGATCGAGAAACGATTGCGCCTCGCGCGCAGACCCTTCCCATCCGTGAAAAACCACCGCGCCCACCCGCTTAAGGCGACGCGTGTCCGCGAACAAAAGACTCAAGGCCTTGCGACAGTGGACGACGAGCGGCAGGCCCGAGCTTTCTGCCGCTGCGAGCTGGACGTCCCAAGCCGTCCGCTGTTCCTCCCGACGCGCGCGAAAAGCCTCGTTGAAAAGGTCGAAACCGCACTCGCCGATAGCGGCGATGCGTCGTTCGGCGATCAGGCTCTCGATAAAATCGATGGTATCGGAACGAGGGTCCTGCGGATGAATCCCGAACGACAAGAAGACCCTCCCGGGCATCGCGCGCGCGAAATTCTCCTGCCAAAGGAATTCCTGGGGGGAATGGGCAGATGCGCACACGAGAGAGTCCGGAACGAGTTCCGGCTCCGGCGATACGGCTTCGTGGAGATCGAAGAGATGAATATGCGCGTCGGTATGCATGGAGGCCATTATAATGCTAAAGGCGCGGACGTGCCTTCCCGAAAATAGTACAACGGAGGGTTTCATGAAAAACTACTACATTCGGAGCAATCCCGGCACGATCGATTACCTTTCGATTCTTAGCGAGAACGACGCCGGACTCTATGTGCGAATTTACCGAGACCTGGACGGTTACGAGAAAATTATCGACGAGTTCATGACCAAAGGGCTTTTCGAAAGCTGCTTGCGCACGGGATATCTTACGGAAATCGAGGAAAACGCCGCTTCGGCCATCGCGTAATCGCCCCGCTGTCGCGTTGACAACTCCCCCGGCAAGCATAATACTTTCCGTGGGAGCGTAACGCGTATGAAAAATCTCGCGGACATCGTGATTGAGCACAGCGATAATCTCTCGAAGCAATGGATTCGAAAAGTAAGGCAAGCCGGCAATTTAAAAACGTATAACGCGCTTTCCGGCGCACGACTCTTGGAACATTCCAATCAGCTACACAAAATGCTCTGCGCTTGGTTTGACAAAGAGGCCGATAAAAATAAGATCGGCGCGTTTTTCGTCGAAATCGGAAAAACCCGACTGCGCGAAGGTTTCGCCATCTCGGAAGTTTCCTACGCCATTTTCCTCGCGCAAAGAACGGTTCTTGAATTCCTGACGAACGATTACCTTTCCGATTCGTCGATAGCGATGTATAACGCGCTGAATCTCTCCGGGCAAGTCGCCGAATTTTTCCTTTTAGGCAACTATTACATGATGAAAGGCTACCTCGAGGATATCTTCGTGTCGCTTAACCGAGACGAATGCCTGCCGGTAGAAACGCTGAGAAAGTATTTTTCCGACGATTTATTCTTTAAGAATTCTAACTAATTTGTTGCGCTACGTTAACGCGAGGGTATTTTATTGCTTGACACTATCTCCGATAGTAGCTTTAATTTCCTCAAACGATGGGTAAGAGTATGCGATTAGCAAACGTACGCCGAAATATCGCGATTTTCGCGGGGACGTTAACGGTCGGCGCGATGATACCGCTCACGAGACTGGAACGAATGCACGAGCGCTGGCCGATTTTCTTTTTATCGGTGGGATTTCTCATGATCGTTCATTGGTGGGCGCTCGCGTCGCTTTCGCGCGCGTTAATCTCCGGCTTTGCCGCCCGGCGGCTAACGGCGGCGGCGATCGCGTTCGCGCCGCTTATCGGCGCGCTCGCCATTTGTTTCGCAGCCGCATCGCGGGACACGGGGTTAATCATGCCGTCCTGCATGGGATTATTACCGTTGCCGTTGGCAGCGACGCTTTCAAGCGCAGTGATGGGCATAAGGAAGATCATTTTATCGTCATAGAAGGTTAACATGGCTAACCCAACGAACGAGGCGATGGGCCTCGGAGAACGAATAAAAGAAGCGCTGTCGATCAAAACGATTTTCACCGCCCATTTCGGCTCATTATCAATACCGATAACCGAGACGGTCGTGACCACGTGGATCGTCATGGCGATCATCATTGCGGGAGCACTCCTCGTTACCCGCAAAATGCGAGAAGTTCCCGCGGGTCCGCAAATCGCGCTCGAATCGATCGTCGACGGGCTCAATTCTTTTTTCAAAAACCAAATCGGTCATCATTGGCACGCGTTCGCCTCCTACCTCGGCACGATCGGCATTTTCCTCGCCGTCGCGAACGTTATCTCGTTTTTCTCCCCCATCGCCGGATTCGGCTTTACCCCGCCGTTTTCGATGAAGCCGCCGACGCGGGACATTAACGTCACCGCCGCTCTCGCAGTCATGACCATCCTCATCGTTATCGTTTCGAGCTTGCGCTATAAGGGACTCGTTGGTTGGCTCAAGTCGTTCGTGCATCCGGTGCCGTTCATGCTGCCGTTCAACGCCCTCGAATACGTCATTAAACCGCTCTCGCTTTGCCTTCGACTGTTCGGAAACATACTCGGCGCCTTCATCATCATGGAACTCCTTGAAATGCTGATTCCCGTATTCGTGCCGCCGATCGCGAGCCTTTATTTCGATTTTTTCGACGGGCTTATCCAGGCCGTCGTGTTCGTTTTTCTTAGCACGCTTTACATAACCGAAGCGGTAGAATGAAACAATTGGAGGGATCAGTATGGACTCAATGACAGCAATCGGCGCGGGACTCGCGGTAATGGTCGGCATCGGCGGCGGAATCGGCATAGGCATCGCGACGGGCAAGGCGTCCGAAGCGGTCGGCCGCCAGCCCGAGGCGAGCGGAAAAATCAACGGAGTGTTCCTTCTCGGTATCGCGCTCGCCGAGGCGACGGCCATCTACGGTTTCGTAGTCTCGCTGCTCATTCTCTTTAGCTAACGATAGGACGCCATTCGGCGGAAGGAGGGATCGTGCTCAATTTTTCCGTGACGTTCCTGATCACGATCGTCAACGTAACTTTTTTGTATCTCATCCTGCGCAAGATCCTCTTCAAGCCGGTGACGAAGTTCATGGCGGATCGATCCGAGAAAATTCGCAGGGATATTGAAACCGCCCGATTGGCGACGGCTCGGGCGGAAGCCCTTGAGGCGGAGTTCAACGAGAAGCTGAAAGGTTCGCGGGACGAGGGCCAAAAAATCGTCCTCGCGTACCGCGAGCGCGCGAACGAAGAACACGACAGAATCATCTCTCAGGCGAAAGCCGAGGCAGCGCGCATTATCGCCCAGGCGAAAGCGGAGCTTGACTCGGAGCGTCGCGACGCCGAACGGTCGCTCAAGCGTACTACGGCCGACCTCGCCATTCTCGCGGCGTCGCGCGTCGTTCGGCAAAACGTCGACGCCGAAAAAAACAGGGCGCTCATCGACTCATTCCTTGAGGAAACGACGGGGGCAATGTGATGGGTGACGTGGCGAATCGATACGCGAACGCGCTTTTTCTGGCCGCGGGCGAGATCAATTCGGCGGCGGTCGACCGATACGGCGCGCTTCTCGCGAGTTTCGACGACTCGCTTTCGAAGGACGCGAAGGCGCGCGAGTTTTTTCTCTCGCCTCGGGTCGAAAAATCCCGAAAGAAAGACTTTCTCGCCGACGTATTCGGCGTCGGGGACGATCGGGCGATGCTGAACTTCCTCGGCCTTTTAATCGCGAAGAACCGCTTCTCGGCGCTCTCAGACATCAGGACGGCGTATGAACGCCTCGCGCGCGAAAAGAGAAACGCGGCGCGCGCCGTCATAGAGACGGCGTTCCCGCTCACCGACGAGGAAATCGATCGAATAGCGGCTTCTTTCAGACGAAAACTCGGCGTCGACTCCGTGGAGGCTTGCGTCGTCGTCAAGCCGGATTTGATCGGCGGAATTCGCGTATGCGTCGGCAGCGCGGTATACGACGGAACGGCCCGTTCGGATTTAGACAGGCTTTACGAAAAAATGACGAGGTAGAGGATCACTATGGCGATACGACCCGAAGAGATCAGCACGATACTCAAGGAAAAAATTTCCGGCTACGAGGCTAAATCCGATTTACGCACGGAAGGAACGGTAATACAAGTCGGCGACTCGATCGCGCGCGTTTACGGTTTGGAAAACTGCGTCTACGGGGAGCTTTTGAAATTCGGCAACGGCACGCTCGCGCTCGCGCAGAACTTAGAGGAAGACAACGTCGGTTGCGTGCTTTTGGGAACCGACAACGGCATCCGCGAGGGAGATAAAGTCGTAAGCACGGGAAAAACGCTTGAAGTCCCCGTCGGCCCTGCCCTCCTCGGTCGCGTCGTCGATCCGCTCGGAAACGCGCTTGACGACAAGGCGCCGATCGAGCCGATCGCGCATTTCCCGCTTGAGCGCCCGGCGCCGAGCGTCATAGACCGACAGTCGGTGAAGCAACCGCTGCAAACCGGCATCCTTTCCATCGACTCGATGATCCCGATCGGACGCGGACAGCGCGAGTTGATCATCGGCGACCGCCAGACCGGCAAGACGGCGATCGCCGTCGACACGATTCTCAATCAAAAGGGCAAAGACGTCGTTTGCATTTACGTCGCCATCGGCCAGAAGGCCTCGTCGACTGCGCGCATCATAGAAATACTGAACCAGTACGGCGCCATGGAATACTCCATCGTCGTTTCGGCATCGGCTTCGGCGCCGGCCGCGGTGCAATATATCGCGCCGTACGCGGGCGCGGCAATGGCCGAATATTTCATGTACGAGGAGCATAAGGACGTCCTCATCGTCTACGACGACTTGAGTAAGCACGCCACGGCATACCGGACGATGTCCCTTCTGCTCCGTAGGCCGCCGGGACGAGAGGCGTACCCCGGCGACGTGTTCTACCTTCACTCGCGGCTCCTTGAACGCGCGGCGAGGCTTTCCGACGACATCGGCGGAGGATCGATCACCGCGCTTCCCATCATCGAGACGCAGGGAGGCGATATTTCCGCCTACATCCCGACGAACGTCATCTCCATCACGGACGGGCAAATATTCCTCGAGAGCGAGCTTTTCTTCTCGGGCTTCCGCCCCGCGGTCAACGTCGGACTTTCAGTCTCGCGCGTCGGCGGCTCGGCGCAGACAAAAGCGGTTAAGTCAGTCGCGGGACGCTTGCGCCTCGATCTCGCGCAATTCCGGGAGCTCGCGGTGTTCGCCCAATTCGGCTCCGATCTCGACAAAGCGACGCGCGAAAAGCTCGCGCAGGGCGAGCGGCTCATGGAAATCCTCAAACAGGGCCAGTACCGCCCGATATCGGTCGGGGAGCAGGTAATCGTCCTCTACGCGGCGACGAACCAACTCCTGCTCGACATCCCCACCGCCAAGGTCCACGAGTTCCTCGTCGGTTTCGTCGATTTCCTCATGCTCAACGTTCCCTCGATACAGGAAAACATCGTGGCGGACGGCTGCGTCGACGCCGCTTCCGAGGTCATCATCAGGACCGCCATCGAGGACTACAAGGAGATGTGGGAGCAATGAACACGCGCGACATCCGACTCCGGATGAAGAGCATCGGGCAAACCCTGCAAATCACGAGCGCGATGAAGCTCATCTCGACCGCGAAACTCCGCAGGGCGCGCATACAGCTCGCGCAGACCGAGCCGTATTTCGACCGCATACGCGAGACGATGCGCGACATCCTGAACCACAGCGCCGAATTCCGCGACAATTATTTCGCGCCGCACGAACGCGATCCGAACGGGAAGCCCCCGAAACGCGCCTTCCTCGTCATCACGAGCGACAAAGGGCTCGCCGGCGGTTTCAATCACAATATCATAACGCTCGCCGAGTCGTCTTTCGCCAAGGACGCCTCGAACTTCGTCATCATCCTGGGGACGATAGGCGCTCGGTATTTCATGCACGCGAACGTCCCGATACTCGAGACCTTTCAATACTCGCGCGGGGTGCCGACGGTATACGACGCGAAAGACATCGCGGACTACGTGCTCGACCAGTACAACCGGAAAATTTTCGACGAGTTTTACGTCGTGTACACACGAATGTATTCGTCGGTAAAACTCGTGCCGGAAACCATACAAATCCTTCCGCTCGAACCGGAAAAAATAATGGGCGCGGACGACGGTCCTTCAACGGCCGTTAAGGGCGACTCAAACCTCTATTACAGCCCCTCGCCCGAGGCGGTGCTCGACGCGCTCATACCCAAGTTCGTTACCGGGGCCGTTTACGGAACGATGGTGGAAAACTTCACGAGCGAGCACAACGCCCGCATGGCGGCGATGGATAACGCCACGAAAAACGCGCAAGAAATGCTTGCGAACCTTCAGCTCACGTACAATCGCCTCAGGCAGGGCGCGATAACGCAAGAAGTAACCGAGATCGTCGCGGGCGCCGCGGCCCTCAATTCATAGGAGTTCGCCATGGAACGAAACGTAGGAAAAGTGGTGCAGGTCGTCGGACCCGTCATCGACGTAAAATTCGAGAGCGGCCGCATGCCGAACATACTGAACGCCATCACGATACCGATCGGTGACCGAAAGATCGTCGCCGAAGTCCTGCTGCATCTCGGCGACGGCCAGGCGCGGTGCATCGCCCTTTCCGCGACCGACGGGCTCGCCCGCGGCGTAGAGGCCGTTGACACGGGCGCCCCCGTTTCCGTCCCCGTCGGGAAGGAAGCCTTGGGAAGAATGTTTAACGTTATCGGCGACCCGATCGACGGCAAGGGGGAAATTCCCTCGGTAAAGCGCATGCCTATCCACCGCGACCCGCCGGGCTTCCAGGACCAAAAGCCGGTCACCGAGGTTTTCGAGACCGGCATCAAGGTTATCGACTTGATCGCCCCCTACGCGAAAGGCGGAAAGATCGGCCTGTTCGGCGGCGCGGGCGTCGGCAAAACCGTCCTTATTCAGGAACTCATCCGAAATATCGCGATCGAGCACTCGGGCTACTCCGTTTTCACCGGCGTCGGCGAGCGAAGCCGCGAGGGAAACGACCTGTGGCACGAGATGCAGGAATCGGGTGTCATCTCGAAAACGGCCCTCGTTTTCGGCCAGATGAACGAACCGCCGGGGTCGCGCATGCGCGTCGCGCTGTCGGGCCTCACCATGGCGGAATATTTCCGCGACGAGGAAAACCAGGACGTGCTGCTGTTCATCGACAACATTTTCCGATTCGTGCAGGCGGGCTCCGAGGTATCGGCCCTCCTCGGGCGTATCCCGTCGGCGGTCGGTTACCAGCCGACGCTCGCGAACGAGCTCGGCGCCCTGCAGGAGCGAATCACCTCCACGCGCAAGGGCTCGATCACCTCGGTTCAGGCGGTGTACGTGCCCGCGGACGACCTCACCGACCCGGCGCCCGCCACGACGTTCAGCCACCTCGACGCGACGACCGTCCTTTCCCGCGCCATCGTGGAGCTCGGCATTTATCCGGCCGTCGACCCGCTCGCCTCGACCTCGCGAATTCTCGATCCTTTCATCGTCGGAGAGGAACACTACGAGACGGCCCGGCGCGTGCAGCAGGTGCTCCAGCGCTACAAGGAGCTTCAGGACATCATCGCCATTCTCGGCATGGACGAACTGTCAGACGAGGACAAGACGACGGTGTACCGCGCCCGTAAAATACAGCGTTTTTTCTCGCAGCCGTTCCACGTCGCCGAAAACTTTACCGGCATCACGGGTAAGTACGTCCCAGTCGCGGAGACCATTTGCGGATTCAAGGAAATCCTCGACGGCAAGGTGGACGACATTCCGGAATCGGCCTTCTACATGGTCGGAACGATTGAGGAAGTCCACGCGAAGGCCCAAAACCTTTAGGCGGAAACCATGGCTGCAGAATTTAAACTTGAGATCGTAACGCCCTATCGCGTGTTTTTCTCGGAAAGCGCGGAAATGGTCATCGTCGACTCGTGCGACGGTGAGCTCGGCATCATGAGCGGGCATCTTCCCATCGTCACGCCCATCGTTATCGGCATCGTGAAAATCAAAAAAGACGGGCAATGGCGCAAGGCCTTCCTGTCGGACGGCTTTCTAGAGCTGGAGAATAACAAGGTGACGATTTTAGTCGGTTCCGCGGATTGGCCGGAGGAAATCGACGTCGCGCGCGCGAATAGCGCCCTCTCTCGGGCGAAAGAGCGGCTCGACGACACCTCGATGCCCTGGGAAAAAAAGCGAGCCACGCTTTCTCTCAAGCGCGCGCAGGCGCGGCTCAAGCTCGCGGACGAAGCGAAAAAAAACGCCTAACTAAATCGAGCGAAAGAGCGCGGTCGCCCTTCTCCACCCAATTCACGAGGACGCCCTTTCGCTCCATGCCCCGAAACCAGGTTTCCTGCCGCTTCGCGAATTGGCAGATCGCGACGTAGAGCGATTCGACGTATGCCCCGTATGACTCTATTTTTCCCCCGAGATATTCCGACGTAAGGCGATACTCGAGGCCCAGTCGCTCAAGACGCTCCCAACTGGCGCCGCCCTCGTGCAGGGACCGAACCTCGTCGACGAGGCCGATCGCGAGCCGATCATCGAGACGGCGGCGAATGCGCGCGCGAAGCTCATCGCGGGGAAAATGGACGCCGACGACGAGCGGGCGGAAATCCGCCGGCGAGCAAAGCCGATCGCGCGGGTCGTCCGGACGTTCCCGGCGATACGAGGCGATCTCGATCGCGCGAACGAGCCGATCTCGGTCGATGAGATCCGTGCGGTTATGGACCGTTTTTTTCAGCGCGAGCAGCCGCTCGCCGAGCTCCCCAAGCGTAAGTAGCGCGAGCTCCTCGCGAAGGGCATCGTTGACGGGAACCTCTACCATGTCGTACCCGCGGATAATCGCGTCCAGATACATGCCGGTTCCGCCGACCACGAAGGGAATCGCGCCGCGGGAGCGGACTTCGGCGACGGCGCGCGCGCAATCGCGGCGAAAGTCGAACACGCTGTACTCTCCGGCCAAATCAGCGACGTCAATAAGGTGATGCGGCGTATCGCCGTACTCGGCGATATCCTTTCCCGATCCGATGTCGAGGCCTCGGTACACCTGCCGTGAATCCGCCGAGACGATCTCCCCGCCCGCCTCGCGCGCGAGAAAGACGCCAAGACCGGTTTTTCCCGTCGCCGTGGCGCCGAGAATGACGACGCTGTCGAACCCGTCCGCCATCACCACACCCGGAGAATCGCGCACTTGAGGTAATCGGACTCAGGATACCCCAGGAGAGTCGGATGATCGGGTCCCGGGCCATACTTGCCGATGACCTGAATCGTCTTATGCGCGTCCGCGGCCGCTTTCTCGAGCATGCGGTAAAAAAGATCGGCGCCGAAAAAATGCGAGCACGAACAGGTGACGAGATATCCCCCGGAGTTGATTATTTTCATCGCGCGAAGGTTAATTTCCTTATAACCGCCGTAGGCCTTTTCCACCATCTTGGCGCTCTTAGTGAACGCGGGTGGGTCCAGCACGATGAGACCGAAACGCTTTCCTTCCCGATCGTACTCTTTTAGGAGGTCGAATACGTCCGCCTCGCGGGACTTCATGATAGAGGAATACCCATTAAGCGCGATGTTGGCGTCGATCGTCGAAACCGCCTCGGGGGAAATGTCGACGGAAAGCACTGATCTCGCGCCCCCTTTGCACGCGTTCAGCCCGAAGGCGCCGGTATGGGAGAACGTGTCGAGGACGTCAACGCCTTTCGCGTACGGGGCGATTCGCGCGCGATTGTCTTTCTGGTCGAGGAAATACCCGGTCTTTTGGCCGTTCTCGATATCGACCCGAAGGCGAACGCCGTTTTCGACGATAGTGACGGTGGTTTCCGCGCCGTCAACGCCGTCGGCGAGGTATATCCAGCCTTTTTTTTCCTCAAGCCCCTCAAGCAGGCGGACGCGGGCGTCGCTCCTCTCGAAAATACCGGCGGGCGAAAGGACTTCCCGAAGGGCCTTCACGATCTCGTCGCGGTGGCGGTCGACGGCGAGCGTGAGGAACTGCGCCGAAAGCCACACTCTCCCCCGGACGTCCGCGAAACGGTCGACGATCAAGCCGGGCACGAAATCGGACTCCGCGAACAAAAGCCGATACGAGTCTTCCTTCGCGTATACCGAGGAACGGGCCTCGAGGGCGGACGTAACGCGAGTTAAGAAAAACTTTCCGTCGATCGGCTCCTCGCGGTCGCGCGTAAAGAGGCGAATCGCGATTCTCGAATTGCCGTTAATGATTCCCCTACCGAGAAAAAAACCCGATTTCGAAAATACGTCAACGACCTCCCCGGTCGCGCAATCACCCTGACGGGTGCCGATCTCATTGTCGAAAATCCAGGGATGCCCGAGCAGGATCCGGTCTTCTTCTTTCGGTTTAAGGAAAATCTTATTCATGGTTCGCGATTATAACCCCTTCGTTGCCTTCCGCCAACTGGTGTGTTATTGTTCTACCATGAATCGAAAACGAATCACGACGCTCTTTCTCTTTCTCGCGCTCTCGGTATTCGTCCCTCTTGCCTCGAGCGCGGACGCTCGCCAAGAAATGCGGTGGGCGGCGCGCGCGGTCATAACCGCCGAGGAAAGGAACGAAATTGAGCCGGCGAGCCTAGGCGAATGGGGCGACGCGATCGAGTCAACGCTTTTTCTCCTCGTGCGGACGACGGAATTGAGCAGGGGACCTATTAGAATTCTCGTGGTTAAGGACGATGGCGTGCGCGCAGAGTTTTTGCCGAACGACGCTTTTCTCGTCTCGTCGGGCTTACTCGATTACGCCGACGAAGCGTTGTTTGAAAGGATTTCGACTTCATCAAGATCCGCGCGAAACTCGGAGTCGGAGCGCATGGCGATCATAGCTCCCTTTCTCGCTCCCGAAGTTGCCCATTTCGCGCTCGACCATCCCTTTGAGGCATGGATCCAATCGGGAATGAAAAACTTCGCGCCCACGGACGATCAAATTCTCGCGGCGGACCGTTTCGCCGCCGTATTGCTCGATCAGGCCGGATTCGGCGAGGGCGCCATGGAAAGTTATCTGCGGAACCTCGCGTCAAGGAACCTTCCGGGAACCGTTTCGCCGGCGATGGCAACGTGGCTCTCCGGGAGGCCCTCTGCGGAAAAAAGGCTTGAGTCGATGCTTTCGGCGGAACCGAATATCTCGCGGATATCGGCGGAATTTAAGAGCGCCATCCGCGCGATCAAGACGCGGCAAGCCCTTAAGGAAGCGGGCGAGAGTCTCGCCGCCCTCGAGGAAATCTATCCCACTGGCCCCTACGTCTCGCGGCTCGCGGCCCTAGCCGCCCACGAGCGATGGCTTTCGAGCGTCGAGGCTGAGCGCGGCGCGTTCCCCGTCTATCTCCCCATTTCCGAGGACGCGCCGCCGGACATAAGCGTTTTTCTCTCGAAACTCGCGTCCGAAGGCGTCGACGCGAAAACGGAACCTGCGATGGCGAAAAAAGCCGCGCCTGATCTAAAATCTCTCGAGACCGCGATCGCCGCCTATCAACGGGCTATCGGCGCGTTTGACGATCCAGCGCTCGAGTCATCCTACGCGACGCTGCTCGCCCAAGCGTCCCCTAAGAAGGCCCTTGAGGCGGCGCAAGCCGCGGCGTCGCGGGAACGCGAAGGCGGATCATACGTCGCGTGGGCAAATTTCGCGACCATTCTGTTCTCGACGGGGTCAGATAAGGCACGCGCACTCACCATAATCGATTCTGCTATCACACAAAGCAAAACGCCCAAAAGGGATGGATATCTCGATGTCGGCATGCCGGGCGACGAACGGACGTTGCGGCTCACGAAAGCGCTGATGGTCATGGGGAAGGACGGCGCGAAGGCCGCAAGGGACGCGGTTTTAAGCGCGTACTCGAGCCCTCAAGATTCCGGGGAAATAGAGCTTCGAAAGGCAAAAATAGGCGATAGCGTCGACGACCTCGTCGAGCGGTGGGGGCGCCCATCGTCCATAGTTTACGATTATTACAGCGAAACGTGGACGTACGACTCACTGGTAGCGACGGTTACCGTAAGCAAAAAAAAGGTCGAACGAGTCCGCCTTGGCCTCGGGTCCCCGATATCCCCCGGAGGCGACGTCCGCTGCGGCGACGGGCAAGCAGACTTTGAGCGGTTTTTTGGCGCCCCCGCGTACCGGGCAAACGACGGCGAAGTATACCTGCGGGGAAAAAGCCGAATAACGGTTTTTTACCTCGCCGGCAAGATACGGAGCATCACGATCGGGTCATAGCGAGTCGAAGATATCGTTCATGGTGAATATGCCCGGGCCGGCGCCGATAAGCCATTCTGCGGCGCGCACGGCGCCGAGCGCGAAGCCCTCGCGGTTTCGCGCGACGTGGGTTAGCTCTATGGTGTCCGCGGCGGAATCGAAAAAGACGGAGTGCGTTCCGGGCGTCGAGCCGACGCGGAGGCTCGCGAGGTGAAGTTCGGAGGGATCAGGCTTACGGGTAAACGCGTCGCTGACGATTTTCGTCTTTCGCGGCACGTTTTCCAGGATGCGGCGGGCGATCTCTATTCCCGTCCCCGAGGGACTGTCGGCCTTATTGCTATGATGGGACTCGAAAACCGCGACGTCGTAATTCTCGAAGTCCGCCAGGAGCCGCGCCGCGTCGGAGACTATCCTATAGAACAAATTGACACCGACCGAGAAATTGGACGAATAGAACAGCGCTGAACCGCGAGCCTTCACCGTCTCGCTTACCTCAGGCAGCGAATCGTGCCAACCGGTCGTCCCGACGACGAGCGGAAGTCCAGTCGGTATCAAGGCGTCGATATTTCCCCGAACCGAAGATGGATGGGAGAACTCTATGACGGCGTCCGCTCCCGAGCCCGCGACTGCGGTCGCCATCGAAAGAGGTTCGGACGTCACTATCGAGGCGTCCTTCGCGAAGGGGTCTACGGTACACACGACGTCGTGCCCGCGAAGCGCGGCCGCGGCCGCGATCATGTGCCCCATTTTTCCATAACCGACGATGGCGAGCCTCATACCGACGCGCTCTCCCCGTCGCACAGTCCGCCCTTGCCGAAATAGCAGTCATGGAGCAAGCGAACGACGTCGTCGGACTCGTCGGAATCGCAAATGAAGCTGATATTAACCTTTGACGCGCCCTGGCTTATCATTTGGACGTTCACGCCTTCCCGGGCGAGCGCGGCGAACGAGGCGGCGAGGATGGCGCTCGACCGACGCACGTCGCAGATAATCGTGACTATGGACTTATCCTTGCGGATATCGATGCTCGCGTATTTCTCAAGGTCGTGCCGCAACCCGGCGAAATTCGCCTTCTTGCTATCGACGGTAAGCGAGAGCGAAACTTCCGACGTTGCGACGACGTCGACGCTGATGCTGTGGTCGGCGAACGAATCGAATACTTTCGCGAGAAAGCCGTACTGGCCAAGCATGCGCGTCGAGACGATGTCGATGAGGGTGACGCCTTTTTTGCTCGTGATCGCGCGGACCGGCGAAGGCGTCGTCTCGTGGCGAGTGACGATGATCGAGCCGGGCGCATCGACGTTATACGAATTTTTCACGCGAACGGGCGTGCCCGTCTGCAGGCACGGCTGCATCGATCGGGGATGCAAGACCTGCGCGCCGAAATACGCGAGTTCGGCTACCTCGTCATAGGTGGCGATCGGGACGGGTCGGGCCTCCTTCACGATGCGCGGGTCGGTCGTCAATATGCCGTCGACGTCCTTCCAGGTTTGAACCTCATCCGCGCGCAACGCCGCACCGATGATGGTCGCCGTAAGATCGCTCCCTCCCCGGCCAAGGGTGGTTATGAAACCCTTTTCGTCTTTCGCGATAAAGCCGGTCACGATCGGCATCGCCATGCCGTCGCCCGCCTTTCCGGCCGCGTAGGCGCCGAGGCGGTTTCTGATATTTTCCCACGTCGCGGGCAAAAGGTCCGCGTTAACGTAATTCGAATCGGAAAGGAAGCCGATGTCCCAGGCGTCGCGAAATTCCGCGCGCACCCCCTGGGAACTTAAATAGCCGGCCATGAGCCGAACGGAGAGCCGCTCGCCGAAGGAGACTAGATAATCCTTGGAGCGAGGGGTAACCTCGCGAAGCATGGAAATGCCGGTAAGCAAGGTACGCAACTCTCCGAGCAAATCGTCGACGTCTTTTGGCGAAATACCGAGCTCTTGCGCGGTGGTTTTATGAAGTTTTTCGACGGCTTCAAGGGAAATTACGCCGGAAAGCGCCTGATCGGCAGCCGACAGCAAATCGTCAGTAGTGTCGCCCATTGCGGAAAGAACGACGACTGGTCGTTTTGACGAGAATTTTTTAATAATTTCTGCAACATGTCGAATTCTGTCCGCATTAGCGACGGACGATCCGCCGAATTTCATCACGATCATACACGGTACTCCATTATATTTATTCACGGAACGTGAACGTATTGTATAAATATACCAAAATCGCGCTTGTCGCACAATACGGCCTTGCTCTCACCGGTCTCAAATGCTACATTTTCGGCATGAAATCGAACCAAGGAACGCTCGTATCGTACAAAAATCAGCCGGCCGTCGTAGTCGGTTTTGACGGGGATAAAATCGAAATTGAGACGGCTAACGGCGTCAAAAAAGTCCGAGAAAAGGATTTTGAGCGCCTGCATGCAGGCCCGGTAAAAAAACTCTCAGAAGTCACTCAGGCGAACGTCACCGAAGTCGATCTTGCCGAGGCTTGGGACTTTTTTTCCGGGGAAACGCCCATGTTTCTCGAGATCGCCGAGCTCGCGTGGGGGGAATTCGCGCCGAGCGCGGCGTGGAAAATATGGACGATCATCGCCGCGTCACCTTGGTTTAACGCCACGTCGCCGGAGCAACCGATCACGCTCCGATCAAAAGAAGAGGCTGAGGCAATCGTTAAGAAGGCGAGCGCGAAAAACGAAGAAGAGTCCGAACGCGCGGCTTTTCGGGCACGATTCGCCGCGACGCTCAAGGCAAACGGGGGAAAGAACGCGGCGGCGGGCGATGTCGCGCTCATCGATTCAGACGCGAAATATTTACAGGACGTCGAGGCCCTCGCCTTGGGGAAAAGCGAAAAATCGCGAACTTTGCGAGAGTCAAATCGGCCAGAGACGCAGGAAGAGGCGCATCGCGTACTGCTCGCGACCGGGTATTGGCCGCTGTGGAAGAACCCCTGGCCCGCGCGCGAAGGGCATAGCTTACAATCGTCCACCGTGCCCGTTGAGCGGCCGAGCGACGAAGGGGAACGGCTTGACCTCACCGCGATGGAAGCCTACGCGATCGACAACGAATGGAGCGCGGACCCCGACGACGCGGTCTCGGTTGACGGCGACACGCTTTGGGTGCACATAGCCGACCCAGCCGCGAGCGTTGGCCCAGATTCAGCCGCGGACAAGGACGCGCGCTCGCGCGGCTCGACGCTGTACGTGCCGGAAGGCGCTGCCCGCATGCTTGAGGACCGTGCCCTCGAGTACTATGCCTTAGGGCTTGCGCCGATCTCAAACGCCCTCTCGTTCGGCATCACGTTCACGGAAACGGGCGCCATCGACGACGTATCGATTAAGCTAACGAAAATCCGCGTGACGCGGCTTACTTACGCCGAGGCGAGCCGACGCCGAGAGGAGCCGCAGCTCGCCCGGTTATTCGCGATCGCGGACCGAAACATCGCGCGACGAAAGGCCGCCGGAGCCGTTTTCATCGACTTGCCCGAAGTGCACATTTCGGCGAATTTCGACGCCGAGGGAAACCCCACGGTCTCGTTCGTGCGCATAGCGGCGGAACCGGCCGCCGACATGGTACGGGAAATGATGCTACTCGCGGGCGAGGCGACCGCTCGCTTCGCCTTCAAGAATGAGCTTCCGTTTCAGTACGTCAGCCAGGAATCGCCCGAGATACCGAAGGATTTGCCGACCGGACTCGCTGGCGAGTACCGAAAACGGCGCTCGATGAAATCGCGAAAAGTCGGTACCATTCCCTCGGATCACGCGGGGTTGGGGATTGGCATGTATAGCCAAGTGACGAGCCCGCTCCGCAGGTACGGTGACCTAGTCGCGCATCAGCAAATCAGGCTTTTTCTCGCCGGTAAAAAACCGATGGACGTCGACGATATGCTCACGAGAATCGCGCAGGGTGACGCCGCCGCGCGACAATGCACTTTCGCCGAGCGGCATTCGAATTTGCACTGGACGATTTATTACTTGCTAACCCACCCCGAATGGAGCGGCGAGGCGGTCATCGTGGAAATCGCCGGCCCTATCTGCACGATTCTTATCCCGGAGTTCGCTCAGGAGTCGAAAATTCCCGTACCCGCCGCGGCAGAACTCGGTTCCACGATTCGGGTTCGGGCGGGAAACGCGAACCTTACGACGCAGACGATCACCTTCGCCGCCGAGTGAAAAAAAAGGCATCGCGCCGGGGCGCGATGCCTTTTCAATCGTACAAAACTGCCGAATTACTCGGACTTTACCTCTTCGCAAATGGTGCGCTCAGTCTCTTTATCGAAGAACTTCGCCTTCTCCATGGTCGGCTCAAAATTGACGGTATCGCCAATCTGGAACACGATGTCCGGAGAAATGCGCACGATAAACTGCTGAGTTTTCGTCGACACGTACACGTGCGTTTCGGCTCCAAGCTGTTCCTTAATCGTAACCTTCATCTGCATGTTGTTCTTGGCGGCAGGGCTCTTGCAATACTGCAGATCATCGGGGCGAACGCCGAAGAAAACTTCCTTACCGATGTAGTCCTTCAAGGATTTCTGCTGCTCAGGGGTCGGAACGATCTCGAACGACCCTTCGTCGGCGACGATCTGTCCGCCCTTCTCCATGATCTTAACCGAGAGAAAGTTCATGGGCGGGGAACCGATGAATCCCGCGACGAATTTGTTGATCGGATGGTTGTAGAGATAGAGCGGGGAACCGATCTGCTGGACTTTACCGTCCTTCATGACGACGATTTTATCGC
>QKAR01000102.1 GCA_003246335.1 Spirochaetales bacterium
ATCTTCCCGGGGAAAAACCGCGGCGCGAGACCGGCCATGATCGACACGAGCGTTGATTTTCCCGAGCCGGACGCGCCGGCCACGAGGAGTCGGTCCCCGGCGCGCAACTCGAGGTTAACCGAAGAGAGCGTCGCCGCGCGAGCGAGCGCGTGGCGAAAGCCGACGTTCTCGAGCGCAACGAGGACGTCTCCCGTCATCGTCCGTCGTCGCCATCGGCTACGATCGCGCGAAGCGCGCCGGTCGCGAGAACGCCCTTGCCGACGAACCATGAAAGGGCGCCCGCGAGGATAATGCCCGAAACGATGACGCACCCGATTTGGACGGCCCACACCCACGGCGCGAGGGCAATATATTGACTATAGAAAAAATCCAGAACCCAACTGAAAACCCCGGACACGGCGCCCGCGACCGCGAGCGAAAGAAGGTCCCAGCGGCGATAGCGGAACAAGGCGAAGAAAACGAGTTCCGCGCCCAGCCCTTGAACGGCTCCCCACGCGAGCGCGGTGATTCCCCATTGCGTGATGAGGCCCTCGACGGCGGACGCGATTAGCTCGCCCGCGAGCGCGGCCCCCGGACGGCGAATCAGGAACGGAACGAGGGTCCCGCCGGTCAGCCAAAATCCGACGTCGAGATAGCCGAGATTCAGCGGCGAAAGGATCGGAGAAAGGACACCGGTGACGAAAGTCCAGCCCCACCACAGCACGCCCAATGCGGCGGATACGACGACGACGGTGACGATTTCCTGGATTTTCCAGGACTTGAACGATTGGGACATAAGCTCCTCGCTTTTTATGCGGCATTGCGCCGCGCGATTAGGGTATGTCTTGGGGATTGGGATAGGACGCGGCCTCCGGCGAAATTAATCTCACCGGAGGATGCGCTATTCGGTCGTCCCTTCGCCAGTATTATCTGGATCAGGTTCAACGGGTATGATCTCAGGCTCCAGGCAAAAAGCGACGCTTTCCGCGCGGAACCACCCCACGACGAAAGTACTATGCGCGAAACGCGCGACTCATGTCAAGGGAGAACCTTACGCTTCGCCGAGGTACGCTTTTCGCACGCGGTCGTCGGCGAGCAAATCCTTGCCGGTGCCGGAGAAGGATATGGCGCCCGTCTCGAGCACGTAGCCGTAGTCGGCGACCTCAAGCGCGGCGCGGGCGTTCTGCTCAACCAAGAGCACGGTCGTTCCCGCGCGATTGATTTCGCGCACGATGTCGAAAATCATTTTGACGACGAGGGGCGCGAGACCGAGCGAAGGCTCGTCCAGCATAAAGAGTTTCGGTTTCGTCATGAGGCCGCGACCGACCGCGAGCATCTGCTGTTCTCCTCCGGAAAGCGTTCCCGCGCTTTGGCGCATGCGCTCGCGGAGCCGGGGAAACAAATCGTAGACCATGTCGCGGTCTTTGCGGATAGAATCCTTTCCCGCCTTCGTTTTCGCGTCGCGCGAATACGCGCCGAGAATAAGATTTTCCTCGACGGTGAGATTCGGGAATACGCGCCGGCCCTCGGGGCACAGCACGATGCCGCTCGAGACGATGTCCTTCGTCGCGCGGCCGGTGATATCCTCGCCCGCCCAGCTCACCGAGCCGGCGGCCGGTTTCACGAGCCCGACGATGGACTTCAGCGTCGTCGACTTGCCCGCGCCGTTCGCGCCGATAAGCGAGACTATTTTCCCTTCGGGAACCTCCAGGGAGATACCCTGCAGCGCGTGTATGCCGTCGTAAAAAACCGACAGACCCTCAAGCTTAAGCATTGTCCGCCCCCAGGTACGCGTCGATGACGCGTTGGTTTTTTCTAATCTCCTCCGGAGTTCCCTCGGCGATCGTGACGCCGTACTCAAGGACGTACATGCGCGCGCAAACGCCCATGACGACTTGCATGTGATGCTCGATGAGCAAAATGGAGATGCCGTATTGGTCGCGGATTTTCAGGATGAATTCCATAAGCTCGCGCGATTCTTGCGGGTTCATGCCGGCCGCCGGCTCGTCGAGCAGAAGGCACGACGGTTTCGTGGCGAGCGCGCGAACGATCTCGAGACGGCGCTGCTTGCCGTACGGCAACGAGGTCGACTGGTCGTCGGCGTGCTCGGCAAGTCCCACCGAATCGAGCAACGCGAGCGCGCGCTCGCGCGCCTCGCGCTCCTTTTTCAGGTAACCGGGCAAGTGAAGCACCGACGAGAAAAAATCGATTCCCATGCGAAGGTTGCTCGCGACGAGCACGTTCTCGAGAACGCTCATCTCGCGGAACAGTCGGATATTCTGGAACGTGCGCGCAAGCCCGAGCGCCGTGATGCGGTGCGGCGCGAGGCCGGTGATGTTCGCGCCGTTATACGACACGGAGCCCTCGGTCGGGCGATACACGCCGGTAATCATGTTGAACGCGGTCGTCTTTCCCGCGCCGTTCGGCCCGATAAGCCCGACGATCTCGCCGTCGCCGACGGTCATGTTAAAATCCGAGACGGCGGTTAGCCCGCCGAAACGCATGGTCGCGTGGTTGGCGCTCAGCATCGCTTGCCTCCCTTCTTGCCCAGGCCGAAAAAGCCCCGGCCGAACATATCCCAGGAAAACTCCGTCGTACCCATCAAGCCTTTCTGGCGATATATGACGACGATCATCAGAAGGAGCGAGAATACCACCATGCGAAGCCCCGGAAGTCCGTCGGTCTTGAACACGATGAGGTTGAGCGGACCGTCGAGGAAACGCAGAACTTCCATCAGTATCGTTACGACGAAGGACGCGACCACCGAGCCGGTAATGCTACCGTTTCCGCCAAGCACGACGATGAGCAGGATGTTATAGGTGAGGCCGAACACGAACATCTTCGGGTCGATCGTCGTCATCAGGTGTCCGAGGAGCGCCCCGCCGACGCCTGCCATAAAGCTCGAGGCGACGAAGCTGACGATCTTGATATGCGCGACGTCGATACCCATCGCCTGAGCGGCGATCTCGTTGTCGCGCACCGCCTTCAGCGATCGGCCGTACGCCGAGCGCATCAGGGCGAACATAAAAACGATGGCGAGTGCGGCGGCACCCCAAACGACCCACGTCGTCGAATACTTCGGCAGGCCCTTCAGTCCCAGCGCGCCGTTCGTGATCGACTGCATGTTCGTGATGAGCACGCGAATGATCTCGGCGAAGCCGAGCGTCGCGATCGCGAGATAGTCGTCGCGAAGCGAGAGGACGGGCTTGCCGATGAGCCAGGCGAACAGGGCCGCGACCGTTCCCGCCGCGATAAGCGCCGGAATGAACGGAATCTGCACGTTCGCGAGAATCGGCACGATCGGCTGAAGGAAAAAGTTCAGTTCCTTCTGCGAGGGGCTCATCGTCAAAAGCGCGCACACGTACGCGCCGATCGCCATGAAGCCGGCGTGCCCGAGTGAGAAAAGCCCGGTGAACCCGTTCAGCAGATTCATCGAGAGGGAAAGCACGATGTAAATCGCGCACAGGTTAAAGACGCGCAGGGAAAAGCTGTCGAAAAAATTATCGGCGACGAACACGAAGGCGACCATCGCGACGCACGCGACGGCCGAAAGCGCTAGTTTCAGTTGGCGGTTCATATCACACTTTCTCCACTTGGTTCTTGCCGAGCAACCCGGACGGCTTGAGGAGCAAGACCAAAATCAGGACGACGAACGCGAACGCGTCGCGATACCCCGAAAGGTCCGGAAGGAACGCGACGATGAGTATCTCGATGGCGCCGAGCAAATACCCGCCGAGAACGGCGCCCATGACGTTGCCGATCCCTCCGAGGACGGCCGCTATAAAGCACTTGAGTCCTGGCATGATGCCCATGGTTGGGTTGAGCTGGGGATACTTCATCGCCCACAGGATTCCGCCGAGCGCAGCGAAAAGGGAGCCGAGGCCGAAGGTGAACGAGACGATGCGGTTCACGTCGATCGCCTGAAGCCGGGCCGCGTCCAAATCCGTCGAGACGGCTCGCATTGCCATGCCCGTCTTCGTCTTGTTCACGATCCACAGAAGCAAGGCAAGCGTCGCGAAGGTGAACACGGGGATTATCACGCTGACGGACACGACGGATACCGAGCCGAAATGCAAGACTTTCCCGAAAATCGTCGGAACAGGAAAACCCTTCGGCCTTCCCCCGAACACGACGGTCGCGAGATTCTCAATAAGAAACGACGCGCCGATGGCGCTGATCATAATCGATATTTTAGGGGAATCCCGCAGCGGCTTGTAGGCGACGCGCTCTAGCGCGATGCCAAGCATCGCGGTGAAGGCGATGGCCACGGGAAAGGCGACCCACCAGGGCAGAAGCGCGAGGGTCATGACGTAAAAGGCGAAATAGGCGCCAAGCATGAATATGTCGCCGTGCGCGAAATTGATGAGGCGCAGGATGCCATATACCATGGTATAGCCGATCGAAATCAGCGCGTACAGGCTTCCGAGGGAGAGAGCGTTGGCGAGATGCTGCAGGAACATTGCTATTGTCATAGTGTTTCCACGTTGCTATGGAGTCGGGCGCGGCCAATATTCGGTCCCGCCCGCGATGGGTTTCGACGCATGCGGCCGAAAAGAAAAAAGTCGTCCGGCGCGGGGCCGGACGACCTATTGAGAAAACGTTACGGGTTGACGATCGTCAAATAGGTGAACTTGCCGTCCTTGACTGTCTTGATGAACGCGCTCTTCGTCGCGTCGCCGTTCGCGTCGAGGGTGACGGTACCGGCGGCTCCGTCGAAGCCGGAGGTCGAGGCGACCGCATCGCGGATCTTCACGGTGTCGAGGCTGTCGGCGCGCTTGATCGCGTCGAGGGCGACGTTATAGCCGTCGAAGCCGAGCGCGGTGACCGCGGCGGGCTCCTTGTTGTACTTCGCGCGGTAGGCGTCGAGGAATTTCTTCGCGGTTTCGGAAGTGGCACCCTCAACGGCGAAGAACGTGGAGAAGGTGGCGCCTTCGACGAGTTCCTTGCCGACGTCGATGAACTCGGGGGTCTCCCAAGTGTCGCCGCCGAGGAACGGAACGGTGATGCCGAGCTCGCGGGCCTGCTTCATCACGAGGGCGCTTTCGGTATAGTTGCCGGGCGCGAAGATGACGTCGGGGTTAAGCGACTTGACCTGGGTGAGCTGGGCGCTGAAGTCCTGGTCGCCGGTGTTGTAGTTGAGCACGGCGAGAACGCAGTTCTCGTTTCCGGTGAGGGTCTTGAAGGTGTCGGTAAAGTATTTCGCGAGGCCGACGGAATAGTCGTTCGAGACTTCCTGCACGATGACGGCGGTTTTCGCCTTCGCGTTATTGAACGCGTAGTTCGCCATGACGGTGCCCTGGAAGGGATCGATGAAGCATACGCGGAAATAATAGTCGTTACCGAGGGTCACGAGCGGGTTCGTGCACGAAAGGCCGATCGCGGGAATTTTCGCGTCCTGAACGATGGGGCCGGCGGCGATCGAAAGGGACGAACCCCAGGAGCCGAGAACGACCGAGACTTTATCCTTATCCACGAGGCGCTGGGCCGCGTTGGCCGCCTCGACCTTGTCGGACTTGTTGTCGGCGATGACGAGCTCGACTTTGTATTCTTTTCCACCAACGGTGACGGTGGGGGTCATTTCGTTCGCGAGCTTTATGCCCTCGACTTCCATGGCGCCGCCGGCCGCGTTCGCGCCGGTCATCGGCTCAAAAACGCCAATCTTAATCACGTCGCCCGAGCCGGCGCCGTTTTTGGCGCATCCCGCCGCGAGTACCGCCGCGAGCGCGCAAGCGCCAACGAGGGTTTTTCCTGCTTTTTTCATTTTTCCTTCCTCCTCACAAAAAAACGCCGACGCGATCGTCGGCGTTTTTCGCTAACCGAAGCAGTATAGCGCAGGATCGGAAGTTTATACAAGTTCGATCGCGCGAATCGCCGTGGCCGCGCGATCGCCCAAGGCGCGCTATTTGCGCTTTGACGCGAAATACACCCCGAAGACGAGGATGACCAAGCCGCAAATGAGCAAAACCCAGGTCGTCTGGTCGAACTTGATCCCCTGTCCCAAAGCTTTCGTGATCTTCGAGCCGACGCGCTGGGTTATTATATACCCCCGCTCCACGCCCGCGCCGATCAGTCCGCCGCCCACCGTCAAGCCAATCATACCAAGCATTTTATTCATAATCGTAACCTCCTAAAAATTCGCCGCGCTACGCGCGATACAAAGATTTTACCCGACGAACTGAATAAAAGCACGGGCAACCGGGCTTTTTGTCTGATTTTTTACCGTTTAGCTACTCCGCTCGCCGAAAAGGGTATACTATAATAGAGGAAACCGATTGATGGACGTTTACACTCAAATGAAAAATGTTTTATCGCACCATCCCATTTTCTCGGCTATTTCTCCGACGGATCTCGCCGCGCTGAGCGAGCGAGCCGAACGGTTCGAGCAGGGGGAACCGGTATTTTCCGCCGGAGAGAGTTCCGACCGCATGTATGTCGTCGCGGACGGCGAGGTCGCCGTGACGAAACGAACGGGAGAGTACACCGCCGATATCGAGATCGCCCGGCTCGTCGCGGGCGATAGCCTTGGAGAAATGGAAATGATAACGTCCGCGCCGCGCGCCGTCACCGCGACGGCCGCGACGGCGCTGACGCTCGTGCCCTTTCCCCCGAAGCCGCTGAGTTTCGTCGAATGGCTTGCGCAAAACCCAACGGCCGGGTCACGGGTCCTTTTCGGCTTCATCGCGAACATCGCCGACCGAACCCGGACGGCGAACACCCTGCTCAAGGAAAATTCCCCGCAGATACAGGAACTCAGGCGGCAAATTTACGAGGATAAGCTCACCGGTCTCCAAAACAAAGTCGCGCTGGACGAGCGATTGCCGGAAATCGTGAAAGGCTCCGAGGGAGGTCGCGCGGCGCTTCTCCTTTTCAAGCCGGACAACTTTAAAACGATTAACGACGAAGTCGGGCACGAAGCCGGCGACGCCCTACTCGTCAGGCTCGCGCAGCTTCTGCCCGCGATCATCCCCGAGGGCGCGCTTTTAATGCGCTATGCCGGCAACGAATTCGGCGTTGCCCTCAGGAGCGCCGGCCGAGACGAAGCACGCTCGTGCGCGGAAAAGATCAGAGACTTCTATAATGGGCTCGACGTGTCGGCCCAGTACCCCAATAAGGATTTCCGCCTTACCGTAAGCGTCGGCATCGCGTGCAGTCCCGAGCACGGAGGCGCGCCCGATATCATCGAGAAGGCGCACGCCCTCCCCCTCGCGGGACGCGCGGCCGGCGGGAATAAAATCCTCTTTCACGAAGACAACCCCGGAGAAAGCCGATGAAAGATCGACCAATCGACGAAATCAGGAACGTGAGCGTCTTCTCGGACCTCGACGACGCCGAGCTCGCGACGGTCTTCTCGCTCATGCGAGAACTCTCACTCGCTACCGGAGAGACCCTATTCCGGGAAGGCGACTCGGGGCGTGAAATGTTCGTCATCCTGGAGGGGAAAATCTGCGTGTCCGTCGCGACGAAAGACGGAGGAGAGCTTTGCCTCGCGGAAATCGGCGAGGGCGCGTTCATCGGCGAAATGTCGCTCATCGAGGATCTGCCGCGCTCGGCGACGTGCAAGGGCGTCGTTCCAACGACCCTTCTCGGGCTAAACGCCGAAGGATTGCGCGTTCTCATGGACGATCACAGCGCGGTCGCGTCTAAGATTCTGCATCGCATGCTCACCACCACCACGAGCAGGCTCACGAACACGAGCGCCCTCCTTTCGGATATGGTTCAGTGGGGCGAAAAGGCAAGGCTCCGCGTCATTACCGACGAATTCACCGGGCTTTTCAACCGACGTTTCCTCGACGACGCGATCGTCAAGGAGCTCCGAAAGGCCAATACCGGGGAAGGACCGCTCGCGCTCGCGATGGTCGACCTCGACCGCTTCGGCTCCGTCAACAAGCGATACGGCGAGGCGTTCGGCAACGAGGTCATTTACCGCGCCGCCCAGGCCTTCAAGGAGTCGTTCCGCAAGGGCGATATCCTCTCGAGGTACGGCGGGGACGAGTTCACCTTCCTTCTCCCGAACACGGGCGGGGACGAGGCGCTGAAGCTGTGCAAAGGGGCGTGCGCGGCCATCGAGGCGCTCCGCTTTCCCGAACAGCCGGATTTTCGCGTGACCGCGAGCATCGGCGTGGCCGTCGCCCCCGAGCTCGCCTCCACGCCGGAGAACCTCGCGGCTATGGCCGATAAGGCGCTCTATGCGGCGAAGGAAGGAGGCCGCAACCGAGCGGAACTCGCGCGGAAAGAAGCGCGAAAAAAGAAAAATTTCGCGACTATAGCGGAGCGAAACCGGACCTTCGAGCGCATTCTCGCGGCGCTGCGCGACAAGAAAGAATTCCTCATCGTCGGGCACGAACTCCCGGACGAGGATTGCGTTTCGTCCCTCGTGGCGATGGCGCTTCTCGTCGCGAAGTTCGACAAAACGCCCACGATCTACATCAGGGACCCGGTGCCGAGCCAACTGTCGTTCTTAATGAACATTTGCGCATTCAATAAAATTCCGGTAGTGGGGGGCGCGGCGTACGAAGGCGCGCGGCCTGACGCCGTTTTCGTCCTTGATACCCCGAAGCCGGACATGATAGCGGGCAATCCCGATATCGCGGGGTTTATTTCCGACCCGAGCATGCCGGTCATCGAGATCGACCATCATTTGTCCGCGGACGCCTCTCTTTCGGGAACGGACGGATTGTGCCTCGTCATGCGAGCGTCGAGCACCTGCGAGATACTGACGTTCCTCTGCCTCAAGCTCTCGCTCAAAAAAGACCTTATGGCGAAATACGGGATCGAGGACCTCTTCGCCCGCAACCTCGTGCTTTCGCTGCTCACCGGCATCATTGGGGACACGCATTTCGGCCTCACGGTCAAGACGAATCGGGATCGGTTCATCTACAACCATATCACCGGATTCCTTTCGGTCATTCTCAAGAAAGCCCATCGCAAAAACAGCAAGAACTACTCGACCATGGTCGATATCTCAAACTCGATCCATTCGCTTTCCATCGAGGAGCGCGACATTTATCAGGCTGTTCTCGACCGCTCAAAGTACCGGGGAAACGTGGGCTACGTCGCCCTGGACGCCGAGGAATCGACCAACATCCTCGGGCGAACGGATTACGCGGTATTCGTCAAAGTCATCAAGTCGGTCACCGACCAGCTTTCCGAGCGATCGGGGGCGATTGGCCTCACCGCGTACTACGATTTGCCCGAAGTCTCGAATTTAGTGCAGTTTCGCGCGCGGGCCTCGCGCAATATATCCAACGTCGACCTTCGGGGCCTTCTTACCGAATTCGGCATCGATGACGGGGGCGGCCATCCGGGCGCAATCGGCTTCCGAATCCAGAAGGGAAAAATCAAGGACTATCCGGGTCTCGTCGCCCGCGTCGTCGAGCGACTCGACGCCATCATTCGATCGATCGAGGACCCTCGGTGACGAAACCCCAGCATAAGACCGATTGGCGAAAAAAAATGATCGAGACGATCGCGTCGCTCGAAGGAACGCCGTCCCTGCTGATGCACTCCTGCTGCGCCCCGTGCAGCTCATCCGTCATCGCGACGCTCTCCGAGCGTTTCAGCATCACGGTCTTCTACTTTAACCCCAACATCGACGACGCCGAGGAATATGAAAAACGCAAGCGAGAGCAGATTCGATTCATCGGGGAATTTCCCGCGAAATACCCAATCGCTTTTCTCGACTGCGAGTACGACGCGAGCCAATTCCTTGCCGCGGCGGCGGGACACGAAGGCGACCGAGAGGGTGGCGAGCGGTGCACGTCCTGCTATCGGCTCAGGATCGACCGAACCGCGCTCGAGGCGGCGCGTGGAGCCTTCGATTTTTTCGCGACGACGCTCACGGTGAGCCCGTTAAAAGACGCGACAAGGATTAACGAAATCGGGATCGAGCGGGCCTCGGCGCGCGGCGCCCGTTGGCTCTGCTCGGACTTCAAAAAAAACGACGGCTACAAGCGATCCATCGAGCTCAGCTCGCAATATCGCCTGTACCGTCAGAATTTCTGCGGATGCTCGTTCTCGCGACGGAACGCCGGCGAACCGAGCGGGTCCGGAGGGAATTAAGCCTTTTCGCGCTCGACCGTCGGGGCGTACGCGCCTTTCTCGTAGGGAACGCCGAGGATGGCCGCGGCTCGCTCAAGGGCGTCGTCGAGATTCCCGAATATCGCGTCCTTCCCTATCGTCTCGACCAACCCGCATTTCGACGCGAGCAGGAACGGCTGGGTATGGATGTCGGAAAGGATGAGGGAAATCCCCCTCTTTTTGCAGTCGGCCGAAAGCTCGCGCAAAACCTGCAACCCGCCCGCGTCCAAGTATATCGTGTTCCGCATGCGCAATATGAGAACGCGCGCGCCAAATCCCGCGTCGACTACCATCTGCTCGAATTTCTGCACGGTGCCGAAAAACAGCGGCCCCTCGATCTCGAATACCTGCACGCCTTTGGGAATGGCGCGGAGCGCGTGGCTATTCGCGTCAGACCCCGAGCGATCGTCGGCGGATAGCTCGCCTTTCAGCTCCTTCAGGGCTGATACGGAGGACACGTCGATCATTTTCCTGATGAAAAAGAAACCGGCGAGAATGAGGCCGAACTCGATGGCGACGGTGAGGTCGAGGAACACCGTGAGGAGAAACGTCACCGCGAGGACCGTCGTGTCGGACTTCTGCCCGCGAACGATGGTGCGAATCGCCGGTATCCCGCTCATGTTCCACGCGACCGAAACGAGAATCGCCGCGAGGGCGGGCATCGGTATATAGACGGCGAACTTTCCGAGCGCCACCATGATGGCCAAAAGAGTCGCGGCGTGGACGATGCCCGCGACCGGCGAGCGGCCGCCGTTTTTGACGTTCGTCGCCGTGCGCGCGATCGCGCCGGTCGCCGGAATGCCTCCGAAAATCGGGCTCGCGATGTTCGCTATTCCCTGGGCGACGAGCTCCATGTTCGAGTCGTGCCGATGGCCTATCATGCCGTCCGCGACGACCGCGCTGAGAAGAGATTCGACCGAGGCGAGAATCGCGATCGACAGGGCGGGACTGACGAGGTCGCGGATCATGTCGAGGTTGATTGAGGGAATCGACGGCGCGGGGAGCATCGTCGGGATGGACCCGTAGCGCGAACCGATCGTGTCCACCGGCAACTTCAATACGGCGACGACGACGGTCACCGCGACGATGGTGACGAGCGATCCCGGGATTTTTTTGTTGAGCCGAGGCCAGAGGAAAATAATGGCGAGCGAAACGAGCGAAGTGCCGATCGCCCAGGGATTCGCCGTCCCCGCGCTCGACGCGAACGCGCGGATTTTCCCGATGAAGTCGCCGGGGACTTTCCCCGTCGCGAGGCCGAAAAAGTCGCCGATTTGCGTCGCGAGTATCGTGACGGCGATACCCGCGGTAAAGCCCGTGATGATCGTGTACGGGATGAACTTCACGAGTCCGCCCATCTTGAACGCGCCCAAAAGGATAATAAGGACGCCGGCCATGATCGTCGCGACCATCAGGCCCGAGTTGCCGTATTTCTGAATGATATTATAGACGATAACGACGAAGGCACCGGTCGGGCCGCCTATCTGAACCCGACTGCCGCCGAACGCCGAAATGATGAAACCCGCGACGATGGCGGTAAAAAGTCCCCGCTCGGGAGTCACGCCGCTCGCGATCCCAAACGCGATAGCCAAGGGCAAGGCGACGACCCCGACGATCACGCCGGCGATTAAGTCGTTCATAAACGATTTAGGCGAATATCCCTTAAGGGATTTCAGCAACTCTGGCCTCATTACGATACTCCTTATGCCGCCCCGGCGAACGGAGACGTTGGCTGGGAATCGGGCTTCAATGAAAAAAGGCGAATTTTATGGCGCGTTGGAAAGTTTGCGGCTAACCTTCAGATCCGAGATCGGTCACGATGGCCTCCGTCGCGCGGGTAAGATTTTCCGGACGCAAGATGAGCTGTTGTCCGCGTATGCCCGCGCTCACGTAAATCGTATCGTGAAGGATGACGGTTTCGTCCACGAAGGTGCGGTATTTTCTTTTCATCCCGATCGGCGAACAGCCGCCGCGTATATAGCCAGTTAGGGCGAGCAGTTCCGAGGGGCGAACGGGGGCGATTTCCTTCGCGCCGCAGGCCGCGCGCGCTTTTTTCAGGTTTACCTCGACGATAGCGGGAACGCAAAAAACGCAAATTTCGTTGGATTCTGTTCTCATGACGATGGTTTTGAATACCCTTTGGGGATCAAGGCCAAGTTTATCCGCCGCCGAGATAGCGTCAAGGTGATCCTCATCGACTTCGTACGAACTGCAGTCGAACGGAATGCCGCGCGATTCGAGTATCCGCATGGCGTTTGTTTTTTTTAGCTCTGACATGGCGATATAGATCATAGCAAATAACCATCAAGTGGACAATCTTCGTTTTTGTGCGCTCTAAACTCATTCGCCCCAGTTGGTGGCGAAAAGTTATCTATACCTACCGGTAGGTATGAAAAGATTACAAATGAACCACAACAACGCGTATCCTGACCAAAAGAGTTTTTCATGCTATGATGAGCCCATGCAGGATTTCGTCCACCTCCACGTCCATACCGACTATTCCCTCCTTGACGGCGCCTCCAGCTATAAAAAAATGATCGCTCGCGCCAAAGCGATGGGGCAAAAGGCCATCGCCATCACCGATCACGGCAATATGTTCGGCGCACTCAGGTTTTACCGCGAATGCAAAGACCAGGGCATGAACCCGCTCGTCGGATGCGAATTTTACGTCGCGCCCGGCAGCAGGGGCGAACGCGGCGGGAGCGAACACAACACGAAATACTATCACCTCGTTCTGATCGCGAAAAACGAGGAAGGCTACCGCAACCTCATGGTACTCACCTCGAAGTCGTTCACCGAGGGTATGTACTACAAACCCCGAATAGACGAGGAGCTGATTCGCCAGTACTCGAAAGGGCTCGTGTGCCTTTCGGCCTGCATCGCCGGCCAGCTGCCAAGCCTCCTTCTCGACGGGAAAATCAAGGAAGCCGAGGCCCTTGCCCGACGCTACCGGGACATTTTCGGCGACGAGAATTATTTTATCGAACTCCAGGACCACGGTATCCGCGAGCAGAAAGAGGTCGCGCCTAAACTCATCGCCATGGCCCGCCGACTCGGAATCCCGATGGTCGTCACGAACGACGCGCACTATTCCGAAAAGAAAGATTACATCGCGCAGGACATCCTGCTTTGCATCGGAACGAAGCGGACGAGAAACGAGCCGGGCCGCATGAAGTTCGACGGCGATCAGTTCTACCTCAAGGACGCCGACGAGATGGCCGCGCTCTTTCCCGAGTATCCGGAAATGCTGTCGAACACGGCGCGCATCGCGGCGATGTGCGACCTTACGATACCGAAGCCGGGCCCCATTCTGCCGATATATCAGATCCCGGCGGAATACCCGACGAAAGAAGACTACATCACGCACATCGTGAACGAGGGGCTTAAGGATCGGTATCCGGTCATTACCGACGAGATCAGGCAGCGCGCCGATTATGAGCTTTCCGTCATCATCAAGATGGACTTCGTCGGCTACTTCCTCATCGTGTGGGACTTCATCAACTGGGCGAAGACGCATGGCATTCCCGTCGGGCCGGGCCGCGGCTCGGGAGCGGGCTCCATCGTCGCCTACGCGATGACGATCACCGACATCGATCCCCTGCGCTATAAGCTCCTGTTCGAGCGATTCCTGAATCCCGACCGAATATCCATGCCGGACTTCGACGTCGACTTCGACTTCGAACGCCGCCAGGAGGTCATCGAGTACGTCCGCCAAAAATACGGAGAGGATCAAGTCGGACAGATCATCACATTCGGAACGCTCAAGCCCAAGCAGGCGATCAAGGACGTCGGCCGCGTGCTTGAGATACCGCTCGCCGAAATCAACGCGCTGACGAAGCTCGTGCCGGACGTGCCCAAGGCGCACATGCAGGACGCCTTCGAGCCGAACCCGAAAATTCAAGGTTCCGGCCAACTGGCGCCTTACAAGGAAGACCCGCGCTATAAAGAACTTTTCGAGATCGCAACCGCCCTCGAGGGCGATAACCGCAATACGAGTCTCCACGCGTGCGGCATGGTAATCGGACGGACGAAGCTCACCGATTACGTGCCCGTCTACAAGGACGGAAAAACCGGAAAAGTCGCGTCGCAGTACACGATGGACCTCATCGAGGATTGCGGACTCGTCAAGATGGACTTCCTCGGGCTCAAGACGCTGACGCTCATCCGTCACGCGGAAGACCTCATCAGGAAACGGGGCGGGGATCTCGCGAACTTTTCCGTCAAAGAGATGAGCGACTCAGACCCCGCGACTTTCAAAATGCTCAGCGACGGAAAGAGCACCGCCATTTTCCAGTTTGAGAGCCAGGGGATGCAGAACATCCTCAAGAGGGCGAAGCCGGACAAGATGGAGGACATCATAGCGCTCAACGCGCTCTACCGGCCGGGCCCGATGGCCTACATCGATCAGTTCATCGAATCGAAATTCGATCCCGCGAAAATTAAGTATCCCGATCCTTGCCTCGAGGATATTCTCTCGGAGACGTACGGCGTCATAGTTTACCAGGAACAGGTCATGCAGGTCGCCCAGCGCATCGCGGGCTACAGTCTCGGCCAAGCTGACTTGCTTCGTCGCGCCATGGGAAAGAAAAAACCCGAGGTCCTCGCGAAGGAAAAAGTGCCGTTCATCGAGGGCGCGGTAAAGGCGGGATTCACCGCCGAACACGCCGAGGAAATTTTCGAGATCCTCGTCCCGTTCGCCGGCTACGGATTCAACAAAAGCCATGCCGCGGCCTATTCGGTCGTCGCCTATCACACGGCGTACCTCAAGGCGAACTTCCCGGCCGAGTTCATCGCGGCGAACCTCACGAACGAAATCGCCTCCACGGATAAGCTCCCCGAGTACATCGCGGAAGGCCGTAAAATGGGCATTCCGATCGATCCGCCGGACATCAACCGCTCAGACGAATTCTTCACGGTCGTCGACGGGCACATCGTGTACGGGCTCCTCGGCATTAAGGGCCTCGGCGAGCAAGCCGCCGAGAATATCGTGCGCGAGCGCGAGAAAAACGGACCATACCATTCCATCATCGATTTCCTCGACCGCGTCGACCTCCATATGGTGAACAAGCGCGCGCTTGAAGTGCTCATACAGACGGGGTCGTTCGACCTTCTCGGGGTGAACCGGTCGACGCTCGTCGCGAACCTTGAGCGCGTCGTCGAGTACTGCTCGCGAAAAAAAGAGGCGTCCAAGTTCGGGCAAGTGAGCCTCTTCGAGGATTCGGGCGTCGAGGAATTCGCGGAGTTCAAGTTCAACGAAATCGAGGACTGGCCGCAAAAGGAAAAACTCCGCATCGAGAAGGAACTTATCGGCTTCTACATTTCCGGCCATCCGCTCGACGCGTATCGCAAGGCGTTCGAGCGATCCTCCACGTTCGACGTCCGGTTCCCCGAACGCGCCGTCAAGGATCGCACCTATACCCTCGTGGGCCAACTGACGGACATTAAGCCCTATACGTCGAAAACGGGAAAGCAAATGGCGTTCGGGATGTTTGAGGACTTCAACGGGACGTTCGACCTGTGCTTCTTCGGGAAAGCGTGGGAAAAATACCGCGACAAGCTCGTTAAGGACAGCGTGTGGGGCTTCGTCGGGAAAGTCGATAATAACCCGGAACGGAAAAACCCGAGCTTTCTCGTCGACTCGCTCGCCGACCCCGAGGAACTCCAGGCGAAAGCCATCCGCGAGCTGCACATCGCGCTCGACCCGGCGTACACCGAGGAAAAACAATTCGCGCCATTGCGTGATTTTTTATTTGAATCGCGCGGCGCTTGTTCAGTATATTTTCATGTGAACGTCCTAAACCGCCCGTACACCATCCGGGCCGCGAGCGAGATTCAGGCTTCGGCCAGCGAGGATTTCATCGAAGAGGTGCAAACCATACCCGGCGTCGTGGAGGTATGGAAGGCATGACGAGGGCGTTACAACATTCATTCGCGAGGAATTTCACATGCTGAAATCTTTTTTCGTAACCTGCGGCTCCATCGTCTCGGTGTATTCTTTCGTTTGCCTTATCCGGATTTTACTGACGTGGATTCCCCAATTAGAGACCTCGCCGTTCGGCCGCTTTCTTTCCGGGCTCTGCGACCCTTACTTGAACTGGTTCAGGCGCTTTAAGTTTTCCCGCATTGGCATGCTCGATTTTTCCCCGGTGCTCGCACTCGGCGCGCTCTCGGTCGCCTCTATGGCTTTTTCCACGCTAGCCTCGAAGGGCCGTATCACTATCGGGGTCCTTCTCGCGGGATTACTTCAAGTAATCTGGTCGTTCTTCAGTTTCTTTCTCACTATCATCGTTCTTTTTCTCTTTATCCGGCTCATCTACGATTTAATGAACCGGTATGGCTACTCGCCGTTTTGGTCGATGATGGATCGATTCCTAAATCGCCCCATATCGTGGATTACCGGCATTTTCAACCGGACGCGAAAGCCGATGGGCTACCGCGCCTCGCTCGTCCTCACCCTCGTCGTAATGCTCGTGATGAGGATTGGTCTTGAGTATGCTGTGCCATATATTAGCCATTTCTTAACTAATCTTCCGATCTAAATGTTCATCGCGGAAATCCAGGTCCCGGTTTCGCGCGTGCGCGGCGTGGGTCCGGCGAACGCGAGCCGGCTGGACGCCCTCGGGATTAAGACGGTCGGCGACCTCCTCGCCTATTGGCCGCGGGACTGGGACGATCGCACCGTGCGCGTCCCGCTCGCCCAATGGAATTCCGCCGCGAAAATAAACGTCGACGCGACGGTAGTCGCTCACGAGTGGTTCGGCTTTGGCCGGATGCGCACGCTAAAGCTCGTCGTGCAAGACTCGGATGGCTCGCAAGCAGAGCTTGTGTGCTTCAATCGACCCTTTTTGGAAAAGTCCTTCCCGATCGGAACCGAGGTCGCCGTCAGCGCGAACTTTCAATCCCGCTACGGGACTTTGCAGGCGTCTTCGTTCGACATCGAGGGAAAGGGCGTGGAAACGGCGCGCGTGCTTCCCGTCTATGGGCTGACGGCCGGCATAACCCAGGCGCAGATAAGGAAAATCATCGCGCGCGCGCTCACGGAATACTGCAGGGGCATCGACTCGGAACTGCCCGAATCCGTTCGCGTCTCGCGCGGGTTGCCGACGAAGGCCGAAATCGTCCGTCTCATGCACGCGCCGCAAAGCCTCGCCGAGGCGAAACGCGCGCGGGAAGCCCTGATTTTCGAGGAACTTTTTTTGTTCGAGTGCGCCATCGGGAGAAGGTCGATCGAGCGGCGCGGAAGGTTGCCCTCGCTAATATCGGACGCCGCGCCGTCGCCCGCAGACGGGAGCTTGGCCGATGCCGGGGCGCTCTTGCGATTCCCCCCGATGGAGGGATTGCAAGAGCGGCTCCGGGAACGCCTCCCATTCGCCCTAACGCCGGGGCAAATCGCCGCCGTCGGTGAGATTAACGCCGATCTTTCGGGCGAATCGTCCATGGCTCGTCTCCTCCAAGGCGACGTCGGTTCGGGAAAAACGCTCGTGTCTTTTTTCGCCTGCCTAAGGATAATCGAAGGAGGCGGCCAATGCGCCCTTCTCGCCCCAACCGAGCTTCTCGCCCGACAACACGCCGAAACCGCCGCGCGCTTACTTGAGCCGCTCGGCGTGTCTATCGCCTTCCTCACCGGCAATATCAAATCCGCCGGAAGGGCGCGGCTTCTCGCCGAGCTCGCCGCGGGAAACGTCGATCTCGTCGTCGGGACGCACGCGCTTTTCTCCAACGGGGTGAATTACCGATCGCTCAAACTCGTCATCATAGACGAGCAACACCGCTTCGGCGTGCGCCAGCGCGCGGCCATACTCGAGAAAGGCGCGGCGAACGACGGCGGGCGCAAGGCGCCGCACTTTTTGATGATGAGCGCGACGCCGATTCCGCGCACGCTCGCCCTTTCGGTTTTTGGCGATCTTGACGTTTCCGTGATACGATCCCTTCCCGAGGGGAGAAAACCCATCATCACGAAACTCGCGGCGCCCGAAAGCGAGGAACGCGTGTTCGACTTCGTGCGGGGAGAGCTCGCGCGGGGACACCAAGCGTATTTCGTCTACCCGCTTATCGAGGCCTCTGACGCGCTCGACCTCAAGTCCGCCGAGGAAGAGTTCGAGAGACTTCGGGTTCGGGTCTTTCCCGGCGTTGAGGTCGGCATCATCCATTCCCGCGTCGACGAGGAAGAACAACTCGGCACGATGGCGCGATTCAGGGGCGGCCAGACGAAAATTCTCGTCGCGACGAGCGTCGTCGAGGTTGGAGTCGACGTGCCGAACGCGACCTGCATGGTCATTGGCCACGCCGAGCGTTTCGGCCTTTCGGCCCTGCACCAGTTGCGGGGCCGAGTGGGACGCGGGGAAAGCCAGGCTTGGTGCTTCCTTCTGTATTCGAAAAACCTAACCGAGGACGCGAAGGCTCGGCTGAAAGTAATGCACGAAACGACCGACGGCTTCGTCGTCGCCGAAGAGGATCTGCGCATCAGGGGCCCGGGAGAGGTGACCGGAACCCAGCAATCGGGCTACGTGGCTTTCGATATCGCCGACCCGATTCGTGATCGGGCGCTACTCGAGGAAGCGCGGGCCGAGGCGTTTGCCTTTCTGACGGCTACGGAAAAAACGCTAAAGGATGGGGCTTAATGATGCACGACAAACGATTGGCGCTCGCCGCGGCCATAGCGCTCGCCGTCGCGGGGACGCTCGCCGCGGGCGAGCCGTTCACTGGATGGAAAACCGCCTCCACGCGGCATTTTCGCTTTATTTACGAGGATGCCGGGCGCGCGCAAGCCGAGGCGTTCGCGAAAATCGCGGACGCCGCCTGGAACGAGGTTTCCTCCGCGTACTCGACGCCTCCCGAACTCACCGACGTGACGGTCACCGCCAGAACGGATACCGTAAACGCGTTCGCGGAGGGATTAAACCGCTCGATCTCGTTGTATACGGTACCGCCGACGTCGCCGGAATTCGGCTTTCGGGATTCCTGGGAACGCGTTTTTTTTACCCACGAGCTCATCCATATCGCCAATTTCGCGTTCGAGGGAAAGAGCCATCCGGCCGCGGATTTATTCGGGCCGCTCGTCCATTATTTCGATCTCGCCGACATCGAGCCGTGGTACGTCGAGGGACTCACCACGGTTCTTGAAACCGAGCTAACTTCCGGAGGACGGGGAAGGAGTCCCTTTTTCGAGCTGTACTACAAGGCCCCGGCCATCGAGGATTCCTTCATCGCCTACTCCGATATCGGCGCCGAACGCGAGGCGCCGCGCGGACAAATCTACGTCATGGGATACCTCATCATGCGGAGCATCGCCGACCGTTTCGGGCTTGACGCGCTCGCCGACATCGAGCGAAACCGAAACGATGATCGCGATTTCGACGAGTCGGTCGAGCTCGTTACCGGCATGACGGGAGAGCAGCTGTACCGCGACGCGCGCATATCGCTCGCGAAAAAATACGCGAAAGAGCGCGCTATACCCGAGGGAAAAACGGTAACGCCGCGAGACCCGAATACCTACTACTATCGGCCGGCCTTGGTCGCAAAGGACGGGATGATAACCCTTCGCGCGGGCGACTCGGGAGATATGGCCGCCGTCAGGATAAATCCCTCGACGGGCGAAGAAAAAACGCTCTTCGCGGGGCCCTTCGTCGACGAGTACGCGCTTGCCGCGAGCGAGGACGGAACGATCGTCGCGGCCATGACGAAAACGAAGTACGACGCGGCACCCGGTTACGCCGAGGAAACCGACCTCTATCGATGGAGCAAAAAAGACGGGCTGAAGAAACTGACGGACGGCGTCAGCCTCTTTCAACCGACGCTTTCCCGCTCGGGAAACAGGCTCGTCGCGGTGGAGCTCGCGGGCGCGCGGTACAGACTCGTCGAGATCAGCCTCGCCGACGGTGGGCGCACGGTTCTCGCCGAATCCGCGACCGAAAGCTACATCGAGCCGACCCTTTCCGCCGACGGCGCCAAGGTGGCGTTCCTTTCGGTCGACGGGTCGAAGGCGACGCTTTGTTCCGCCATAATGCCTCCCAAAGACAGCTTGCTTCCGCTCGCGAAAAACGGAATAGAACGAACGATCAACGCGACGGGCCCGATCGTCGACGTCGCGAACCCATCCTGGACGCCGGACGGCAAATTACTGTACGCGGCGAACGCCCGCGGACGACTCGAGATATTCGAGTTGCGGGACGGCAAAGGAGTTCCGGTGCTTGCCGATCCCGTCGGCGCCACCTGGGCGAACGTCACCGACGAGGGCATTTGGTACGCCTCATACGCGGGAACGGGGAACGTCGTCAAGATAAAGCCGCGTTCCTCGTGGGGCGACGTGCCGTCGTTCGACGGCCCCTCAGCACCGGGCGAAATCGTTTCGTTCGGTGCGCTCGCCGCGGACTACGAGGGTTTTTCGCCGTTCTCCGCGACCGAGGAACACGCCTCGGACGCGGGCAAAAAGAAAAAAGATACCGCACAAAAGCGAGGCGCGGCGGGAACACGAACCGAGACACAGGATTATCTCGGCGCGGAGACGCGATTCGGTAACGCTCCGAAACTCCTGTTCTGGATGCCGATCGTCTCCTGCGTGAGCGACGGCGACGGATCATCGGCGTTCGGGATCGGGGCAGCGGCGATTTTCGCCGGGCATCAACTGCAAAACGGGATGGCGGGCACCGAGCTCGTCTTAGGCGGTTCGTTTTACCCCGGGGAAAATCAACTCGAGGGCTTCGCGCTCGCGGGATTTCCCTTCCTGAACGGGGAAGTGACCGCGCTCGGACAGCGAAGGCTTTCCGCCGATTCGGAGGCCGACGTTTTCTCGGAGACGAATTCCGGGAGGTTATCGCTATCGCTTCCGCTTGAGGCGACGTATTTTTACTTTGACCACGTCGACTGCGCGATTATCCTCGGCGGCACGGCTGTCGCGGGCCGCTCGAGCGACTCAATGTTTCCCGCGTCCTCGAGCCTTCCGTTCGAGCGCGGGCTATCGGCCTCGGCTGGTCTCGACTTTTCCGTATCATCGCGATTTTCGGATGACCTATATGGGGAAATGCGCGCGACGGCGAGCGTGATACCGACGACCTTTCCCACGTCGTCGGGAACTGCCTACCTTGCCTCGGAAGGTTCCTTCGCGGTAACGATCGGAGACCCGAATGTCCTCGGGGAATTCTCCGTACGGTCCCGATGGTTCGACTTTCCCGAAGACGCCCCGGCTATGCCAACGCTCGCGAACCTGCGCGGGGAGGAGCTTTCGTATCTCTATCCCGGAAGGACCATTCTCGGGGCGTCGATCATCGTGCCGTTCCCGGTCGAGCTCAGTCTATTCGCCGAAAAACTCATATCGTCGGGCGTCAATTCCGCGGGACTCTCGACGCCGCGTAACGACGCGCCGTACAACATCGAGATAGACCCCGCGTGGTTCGTGGGGACCGAGCTCTCGGCGGGAAGCGGCCGCAATCGCGTCGCCGTCGGGATCACGGCACGGCTCGATTCGCACGCGTTTGACCCCGCTGACGATCTGCAGCTATACCTCGCGCTCAAGATGGACGCGATCGGGGAAATCTGGCGCTAAGGATGTTAGGAGTAACCCGCGGGAATCAGCGCCCGAATACGGGGACCTCACGCGAGGCCCGTAAATCGTCGCGGCCGAACGAGGTTACTCGGAACCGATCGCAAAAAAAAAGCGCGGGAATAAATTCCCGCGCGGTCAAAGCGCTACTTTCCGGTTCGCTCGATCGACGCTCCGATAAAATCGCGGAATAAGGGGTGCGCGCGATTGGGGCGCGAACCGAACTCGGGGTGGAACTGCACGCCGAGGAACCACGGATGGCCGGAGAGTTCCACGATCTCAATGAGGTTTCTCTCGGGGTTACGCCCCGTGAGCCGCATTTCGGACGCCTCGAACTGCGCGCGATAGAGGTTATTGAACTCATAGCGATGCCGATGCCGCTCGAGGATGTCGTGCAGCTTATACGCCTTCTCGGCCAGGGTTCCCTCGGTGATGACGCAGCGGAATTCGCCCAAGCGGAGCGTGCCGCCCAGCTTGACGCCCTGCTGGTCGGGCATGAGGTCGATGACGGGATAGTCGGTAGTTTGGTTAAACTCGGAGGAATTCGCGTCGGCCATGCCAAGCACGTTCCGCGCGTACTCGATAACCGCGATCTGCATACCGAGGCAAATGCCGAAATAAGGCACACGGTTTTCTCGCGCGTACTGGGCGGTAAGGATCATCCCCGCCGTACCTCGGTCGCCGAAACCGCCCGGGACGACGATGCCGTCGGCCTTGCCGAGAATCTCGGCGGCCTTCGCCGCGTCGACGATTTTCTCCGCGTCGATCCACTCGATTTTAACTTTCGCGTTATGATGTATCCCGCCGGCCGTCAGCGCCTCCGCGACGCTCAGATACGCGTCGTGAAGCTCAACGTACTTGCCGACGAGGGCGATCGTCGTTTCTTTTTCGGGATTATAAAACCGCTGAACCATCGCGCGCCACTCATTCAGCGAGGGCGTCGGGTCGTCGAGGCCGAGGAGGGAACACAGTTTTTTGCCGAGTCCCTCTTTCTCCAGCATGAGCGGAACTTCGTATATCGATTTTGCGCTCAGATTTTCGATGATCGCGTCCTGCGTTACGTTGCAGAACAGGCCGAGTTTCTCCCGAATCGACTTCGCCAAGGGTTTTTCGCTGCGGCACATGATGATATCGGGCTGAATGCCGAAACCAAGCAATTCCTTCACGCTATGCTGCATCGGCTTCGTCTTGAGCTCGCCGCATTCCTTCAAATACGGCAAAAGACCGAGATGGACGAACACACAGTTGCCTTTGCCCGCCGAATATTTGATCTGGCGAATCGCCTCGATGAACGGCAACGACTCGATATCGCCGACGGTTCCGCCGACTTCCGTGATGATGACGTCGGCGTCCGTTTCCTCGGCGGTCTGCAAAATGCGCTTTCGTATTTCGTCGGTTACGTGGGGAATGACCTGAACCGTATTGCCGTTATAGCCGCCGGCGCGCTCGCGATCCAGGATGGACAGGTAAACTTTTCCCGCTGTCGTGTTGTTGAACTTCCGCAGCTGCACGTCGGTAAATCGCTCGTAATGGCCCAAGTCGAGATCGGTTTCGCCGCCGTCTACCGTCACGAACACTTCCCCGTGCTGGTAGGGATTCATCGTGCCCGGATCGATGTTCAAATAAGGATCGAATTTCTGATTCACGACCTTCAATCCACGGCTTTTAAGCAAAAACCCGATGGACGCGGCCGTTATTCCCTTTCCCAAGGATGAAACGACGCCGCCCGTAATAAAAATGAATTTCGCGTTCATTGTGCTTTCTCCCCTATCATGCGCCTATATCGGTTTAAAACAAAAAAAAGCCCGGCCTATTCGACCGGGCTCACGTTTTGGCTTTTCAAGCTCGTGTCACTGCAATATACACGATTAACGCTTTCTTCGCAAGACTCTACACAGCCAATGAATGATCGAGCACTTTTCTCGCCGCGTCGATAAGCTTAAGGCCGCGATCCATGCTCGTTTTTTGCAGAAACCGATGAGCTTGCGACTCGGTCATCTGGAAGCGCTCCATCAAGAGGTTTTTAGCCTTCAAAATGAGAAGTTTTTCCTCGGCGGGCCTCTCGTTCGAGCGAACTTTCCCGGAAACGGCGTCGGGCACATGCACTGCCTGAACGGCGGCCTTTCGTTCCTCGTTTTCGATCGCGGCGAGCAATTCGGCCGCGCTCACCGGATACGGAACGACGTTCATGTCGCTTCGCTCGACGAGATCGCGTTGATGCGGCAAAACCACCGTAACGACGGAGAGCCTGTCGCCGAGAATGCCCACGAGATCCTCGGCGGTCATGTCGGTGAACTGAAATCCGCTTACGACGACGGGACTCGTGCAAAAATCCGCGACGCGCACGACGTCGCCGGCCGTTTTACATACGTACTCGACGGAATAGCCCCCGCGGTTCAGCACCGTGGTTACCCATCCGGTCAACAAAGGATTTGAAAAGGCAATGATAACGCTCTTCATGTCAGTACCTGGTGAGGTAAGATTCCAGCTCCCACGGGGTAACGCAGGCGCTGAAAGCTTCCCATTCTTTCTCCTTCGCGTCCAGATATTTTGAGTAAATATGCTGGCCTAAAACGGCTTGCGCGAGCGGCTCTTTTTTCATGCATTCAAGCGCCTCGCTCAGGCTCGCCGGCAAACACTCGATCCCGCGCGCAGCGCGGTCCGTAGCCGACATTTCGTAAATGTTCTGCTCGGTTGACGGGGGCGGCGTCATCTTTTTCTCGATTCCGTCGAGGCCCGCCGCGAGAATCGCGGCGAAAGACAAATAGGGATTGCACGTCGGGTCCGGACAGCGCAGCTCGACCCGGGTTGAATGGCCGCGCGCGGCGGGAATCCTGATAAGCGGGCTGCGGTTCGCCGGGGACCAGGCGATATACACCGGGGCCTCGAAGCCGGGGACTAAACGCTTATAGGAATTGACCGTCGGGTTCGTCAGAGCCGTTATGCCGCGGATATGGGAGAGAACGCCCGCGACAAACTGCCGGGCGATCTCGCTCAAGCCGAGGGAATCGCTTTCGTCGTAAAACGCGTTTGCGTTTCCCTTCATCAAACTCATGTTCGTGTGCATGCCGGAGCCGTTAATGCCGGCTATCGGTTTCGCCATGAACGACGCGTGCAGTCCGTGGCGTTGCGCGATGGTCTTTACCGCGAGCTTGAAAGTCATGACGCGGTCGGCGGTCGTCAACGCGTCGTCGAAACGAAAATCGATTTCATGCTGACCGGGCGCGACCTCGTGATGGGACGCCTCGATCTCGAAGCCCATTTGTTCCAGGGAAAGAACCATCTCGCGGCGTGCGTTTTCGCCCATATCGTTCGGTCCTAAATCGAAATAACCGGCGTTATCGTGCGTCTCGATCGTCGGATTTCCCTCGGCGTCGGTGTGAAAAAGGAAAAACTCAAGTTCAGGGCCAACGTTGAACGTATAGCCAAGCGCGGCGGCGCGTTTCAGCTGCTCTTTTAAAATGTAGCGAGGCGATCCCTCAAAAGGCGAACCGTCGGGCTTATGCACGTCGCAAATGAAGCGGGCGACTTTACCCTGCTGGGGTCGCCACGGCAGAATGGTAAAGGAATCGAGGTCGGGATACAGGTACATATCCGACTCCTCGATGCGCACGAATCCTTCGATCGAGGAACCGTCGATCATGCATTTGTTATCCATGCACTTTTCAAGTTGGCTCGGCGTAATAGCGACATTTTTTAACTGACCGAGCACGTCGGTAAACTGGAGCCTGATAAATTGAACGTCATTCTCGCTCACCAAGGATACAATATCGGATTTAGAAAACAAGCTCATTTTAACCTCCCCAATAAGAAAAAGGCGTTTCCCCACCCTAAAGTGAGGAAACGCCATCGTTTGCCTTTCTTCACTCGTATATTCTCATAAAGTTCTCATCTACGTCAAGCATAAATATGCAACCATAATGCATATTTATGCCGATATTGCGCGACCCAGTTCCGCATAAAACGAATCAGCCGCGGCTTGGGAAAGATCGTTCGCGCGTTTCCATACGAGCGAAAGAGTCTCATCGTCGGGGTCTATCGTATCTCGGATAAAAATAGGTTTCATTCCGGCCGCATGGGCGGCTCGCAATCCGGCAGGAGAATCTTCGAAAACGACGCAGGAAGAAGGCGTTTCAACGCCAAGACGACGCATCGCCAGCAAAAAAATGTCAGGAAAGGGTTTGCCATGCTCGACTTGATTTCCAAAGGCAAAGGCGGAAAAATAATGAGTAAGCCTCGCCTGCTCAATCATTGTTCGCGCGGTTTGCTCCCGCGTTGAGGTGGCAAGGGCGATAGGTACGTTTTTAGCGGAAAAGTAATCGAATAAAACCCGAATGCCCGGCTTTTCAGGCGGTCCCGAGGCAAGCATTCGGTCGGACATCCAAGCGCGTGTTCTGTCGGTGAAATCGTCAAACGGAAAGTCGTCGCCGCAGGCACGCGACACAATCGCGCGCATATCCCGCGCGTTTCGTCCAACGCACGATAAAAAAAGCTCCTCGGGGATTCGCATTCCCCGCTCGGCCGCCACCGAGCGCCACGCTTCGGCGC
>QKAR01000022.1 GCA_003246335.1 Spirochaetales bacterium
GCGTTACGAGCTACTTTCGTAGCTCGTACCTTACACTATTTTTGACGTCCACAAACTGTTACATCTGTGACGCTTTCAAACAGCGTCCTTCTTTCCCTTCCCTTTATTTTCAAAGACCAGGTCGCCTTTTCAACCTTTCGGTTCGAGGCTTTTCTTCTCACTCTCTCACCGTCTTTCGATCGGTGTTGAGCGGCGAGTGAATAGAATCTATCACATCTCGCTTCTTTTCGTCAACCACCTTTCCAGGTGATTTTTTTAATTTTTTTTGTTTTCTTAAACCCGAAAGATTTTAGAAAACGAAAAACATCAAAAAACCGCAATGTTTTGCATACTTTTCAATAAAATTCTTGAAAAATGCGAAACAGACGATATGACAACGGGCAACTTTATATCACGGAGGCTAATTCACTGTCAAGGTAATTTTAGATGATTTTTCGGAGAAAAGCTAACATTTGGCAAATATCGCTTCGCGTCGATTGGACGCGAAGCGGGCGAAACTAATTCGATGACGAGCGCAAAACCTTTGAAAAATGAAGCAAATAGTCGAGAAAAGAGCCGATTGACAAGAGAACCGCAACGACATATAAGGCAAGATTAATGTGGCGCAAAAGAGAGCCATAAGGCTCAAGCGAAATATTTAGGCGAAAAGCCGATTCCAACATAAGCGAAAAACCGGCAGACACGATGTACGAGACGGTCTTCGTCTTTCCGCCTTTTCGGGCTCCAATTGCGACGCCTTTTTTCGCGGCAAGAGATCGAACAAAGGTAATACCCATTTCACGGAAGAGGATTATCAAAAAAAGAAAGGAGGGAAGGTACCCAGAAAGAACAAACGAGAAAAGAACCGTTAAATTCGCGAGAACATCCGCAAAGGGATCGAATAGCTTCCCAAAATCCGAAACGGAATTGAGCTTTCGGGCGAAAAAGCCGTCCAAGAAGTCCGTAAATTCCATGAAAATGAAAAGTGGAATTAAAATATAGACTGATACTTCCGGGCTACACCCGCGCAGGTCGGGTAAAAAAAAGATTAAGAAGAAAATCGGCGCGAGGAAAATTCTCGAAGCAGTAAAGAAATTTGCCAAATTCATTCCTCAAATATCCTATTTGAGGAAAAAAGAGTCAAGCAAACAGTCCCAATCGCTTGAAAAAACCGAACCGTTTGGAGGATTTAAGGCCGCCAAACGGCACTACGCCTCAATTCACGGATACGACTTAAATTCCTGCACGATACTAATGCCCGAAACGACTTTTTTATCAGGAGCCATTGAACGGGCGATTTCCAATACTTTCTCGATAACGACCGCGGAATCCGCGACCCCATGCATCGTAATTTGCGTCGGCGAAACCGAAGCGTCAAGGAAATGCACCGGGACTTTCATGTCGAAAACGACGTGATTCACGATTTTTTGACCAAGCAACAATTCGCCGATGCGTGAAAGCCCAACAGCCTCAGACTCCGGGCGCATCGTCAAGGAGAACGCGTTCGTGATGATTTTTGACCCACTTTCGGGAGTGACGTAGTCGGTATTAAGTACGAGATGATAACTCGAGGAATCGTCGTTATCTATGTTGAAAAAACATCGATGGAATCCGCGGCGATTCGAGTCGCTTTCGGTCATCAAGGCTTCGGCTTTTTTTTCCGGCCATGAAAATTCTTCCATCAGGCGACGGACGCGCACGGAATCGGAGCCGACAAGGCGAATAGAGTAGCATCCGGGGATATCTTTAAGGATAGCGAAACCGCCGCGCCCAATCATCACGCAATTTCCTGTTTTAGCGCGTTCGTACACCGCCTCGCGCAAGTAGTCGAAATACTCGTCGCGGTCGCGGGCAAGCGACGCCCAAAAACCTGGTTTGCGCTCATCGTATTTCAAAAGCTTATCAGGGGTGAGCCCTCGCTTGAGGAGATCGGATTCAAGCAGTTTCCGGTTGATAAACGAATATCCCAATTCACGAGCGAGCTCAGTAGCAACCTCATCGCCGAAAGACGCGATTTGCCGAGAAATTGTAATGATTGCCATACGGGACCTCCTTTTTTGCGGTATGATCTACTTAAAGAATAGGACGCACGGCTCATTCTGTCAAAGGAGAATACAAATACACGATGAACAGCGAAGACTTAACCTGGACGCCCATCGGCAGCGACACGATTTTTTCCACGAGGGTTTTTGACGTCCATGAATTAAAAAGCCGCTCGCCCGAGCAAGAGACCAAGACGTTTTACGCGCTTCACGCGAACGATTGGGTTATCGTCGTTCCGGTTTTGGAGAATTCGATCGGGGAGAAAAGCTTTCTGATGGTCCGACAATGGAGGCACGGAGCGAAAAGGATTTGCGTCGAATTCCCCGGAGGCGTCATAGACGACGGGGAAAAACCGGAAGACGCGGCGCGCAGGGAACTGCTTGAGGAAACGGGCCGAACGGCGAAACGGATGGTGCACGCGGCTACGCTTTCGCCCAACCCGGCGATTATGGAAAACGCCGTGCACGTTTTTTTCGCGGAGGAACTCGCGAACACGAACAGCCTCGATCTCGACGACGATGAATACGTCACGAGCGAGGCAATCCGGGTCAATGACGTCATCGCGCAGATGGGACACGGTGAATACAAACACGCGCTCATGGCGTCCGCACTCATGCTCTGGATCCAAAAAAACGGGTATCCGGCGTAAGCCGGATACCCATCGGCGAATCAGTCCTTGGCGGGAGCCTGGAACGGTTCGTACTTTATCGAGGGATCATAGGCGCCCTCGCGATACTCGCCGTTGATGCTGGGTATCGCGATGACGGCGTTCGGCATTAATAGGTTGGGATTAGACGGCCGCTTTAACGAAGACTTATTAGCCTTGTACAATTCGGGCCACAGGAACGGATTTCCGTAAACCGCCGGGTTCGCGGCGATATTCCAGAAGCAATCCTTCGAGGGGTCCCATTTTTCCACGACCCAAGTCGCCGGCAGAGGGATTATCTCGCGAACGACCGACAATGCGTCTATCGCCGCCTGGGACTGGACAACCGTATCGTCAAATAATTCGGAGGCAAACGATTCGTCGGCGGACGCCACGGCGGAAGCCGCGGTCGCGAAGGGTTCGGGGAAAAACTTCTCGGCGCGCTTTTCTTTCGCCCATGAGAGGCGGGTGTGCGCTTTATAAAGCATGTCTTGCGCGCCCGCGCGCGCCATCATTTTCGTGATGTATGCCTCGGAGCGGGCGGCGTTTTCCTCCGCGAGCTGGGAATATTTCACCGAATCCTCATACCGCCCCTCATCGTAGGCTTTCGCGGCGAGATTCGAGTAAGCGCGGCTTTTTTGCTGAAACTCGTTATTATCGTACGACAGCGCTACGGCCGGAACCGCAAGGGCGATCGCCATCGACACGATAGAAAGCACTCTCAGTATTTTCATTTCGCTTCCTCCTCGGCGGATGAATTTTCATCGATCGCGGGTAACTCTTCCGAGTAACCTTCGGTACCTTCGGGGATTGGGGCGATTTCATCCGCCTTGCGCGCGAGTTCGGTACTCGATTCCTGCCGCTGGCGTGCGGCGGCCATCGCGGCGTCGGCGGCGTTGCGCTTCAGCAAAACGTTCTGGTAAACGGCCGTATACGCGGAAAGAGCTTCCTGACCGGTTTCATACGCCTCTTCCCACTGTTGGGAATCCGCGAAACCATAGGCCGTCTTTCGAAGGTTGGCGGCCTTGGCGTAATCGTCTTTCGCCGCGCGTTCAGCCTTAATGCCGTCGCTCAGGGCGCGAACGGCCTCGACTTTCGGCGCGAGTTCCTCGGAAAGTTTTTTATAGCCGGCGTTTTTAACCGCCGTATACAGGTCAACGGACGCGTTCATGGAATCCAAGGCGGCGGCATCCGCCGTGCCATATGCGCTTGCCGCCTCGTCGTATTTTTGGCCGGCTGCGGCATAATCGTCCTCGGCATACTGCGCGAAATCGTTCTTGTCGATCTTATCTTTAAGCCCGACCGCAGACATTCCCGCGATAAGCGATTTGTACCGCAAAAGCGCGATCTGAGCGGCGTCGTACGCGCCGGCAAGGTCATCCGAAGACTTAAGAGAGAGAGCGGTATCCGCGCTCACGTCGGCCATGGCGAACTGCTCGGGATAATACCCATCCGCGCCGACGCGAACGGCCTCCGCGCGGGCAGCGGCGATTTCCGCCTCAAGTTCAGAGGAGATAGAGTCGAACGCCGCGCGGCGCAACGCCTCATAGCGGGCGATCGCGTCCTCAAAGGCGGACTGAGCGGCGTCATAGTCCGACCCATAAGCCGAGAGCCCGGCATCCCGGGACGATTCCGCGCCGGTCCAATCCTCCGGTCGATAGGTATTTAATCCATATTTGAGGCCTTCGTTTCGAAGACCTTCCATTTTATCCCGAAGCGCCGTTAACGCGTCGTCGACCGGTTTCGGGGCGACTTCCGGCACGGGTGCTGGCGTCGGTTCCGGCGCTTGAACGACCTCGCTCGGTTGAGCGGTTTGCGTCTCCGCTTGCGGAGCGGTCTTACAGCCGGCAATCGCGATCAAAATGACCGAAACGCAGGCAACGGCAAACAATGAAGGCTTTAGTTTCATTGAAAATCCTCCCCTATCTAAATCATAGTACCCACTATTTGGTAACGAGACAATGAAAAAAATGGTATAATTTCATGGTTTTATCCGGCGGAGGGCTTATGGCAGACGATTTTAGCTTTGAAATTGTGGAAAAAATCGGCGTTTTATCTGATTCAAAAAACGGATGGACGATGGAGCTTAACACGGTTTCGTGGGGCGGGAGAGCGCCAAAATACGATATCCGGAGCTGGTCGCCCGACCATCAAAAAATGGGCAAGGGCGTCACGCTCACCGCCGAGGAGATCGAGTCGCTCAAAAAAATACTCGACGGAATGAAAGCGTAAGGAAATCGGGGCGTTATCGATTTTTAGCGATTTCGTCCTGCGTGAGCCGATCGCACACTTCGTTATAATGAACGCCCGCGTGACCCTTTACCCAAACCCAGCGAGGGGAAAGCTGAGCCGCGAGCGCGTCGAGTTTCACCCATAAATCCTGGTTTTTAACCGGTTCTTTCGCGGCGGTTCGCCAGCCATTGCGCTTCCATCCGGAAATCCACTGCGTAATGCCTTTTTGCACATACTGGGAATCGGTGTATACCGAAACGGACGAGCCGAGCCACGCGGGCGTCGACGAAACAAGGGTAAGCGCCTCAATGACGGCGGTCAGTTCCATGCGATTATTCGTCGTCATGCGCTCGCCGCCGGAACGAATGGTTTCCTCGCCCGAGCCCACGCGATTTTCCCCGTCAACGATAACGCAGCCCCAGCCGCCCGGCCCCGGATTTCCCGAGCAGCCGCCATCGGTATAAATGACTAATTCGCTCATTTTACGGCTTTTTCCCCCGCGGCGCATTTGCCGGCTGACATACTGGAAGACGGCGAAAGCCGCTTGTTGCCAAGGAGCTTGTAGGCTTCGGCGAGCGCGCTCGCGGTCATATCCCATCCCAAGCACGCGTCGGTGACGGAAAGGCCATATTTCAGATCGGCGGGATCGGGCGCTATCGGTTGGCTTCCGGTTTCGATGAAACTTTCGAGCATGCAGCCGCATAGCGGATGGAGCGGACGGTCGGCGTCGTTGCGAAGGCGAATCGTTTCCAAGAGAACGCCGATTTGGTTTTCCGGCATTTTCTGAGAATTTCCGTGAGAGCAATCGACGACGATAGACGGCCTGATTCCGGCTTTTTTCAAAAGAGCGATGGACTGCGTCACCGATTCGCGGTCGTAATTCGTTCCGTTCCTGCCGCCGCGGAGGATGAGGTGGCCGTCGGGATTGCCGATGGTCTGCATGATGCAGGCGCGGCCGTCGCGGGTTATGCCAATAAAGGCGTGCGCCTGACGGGAGGAAAGAATTGCGTTTACCGCGATCTGTACGTCGCCGTCGGTGGCGTTTTTGAACCCGACCGGCATCGAAAGGCCGGAAGCGAGCTCTCGGTGCGTCTGGCTTTCGGTCGTGCGCGCTCCGATGGAGGCCCAGCTGACGAGGTCGGACGTGTACTGCGGCACGATAGGATCGAGCATTTCTGACCCCGCGGGCATGCCGATTTCGTTCACTTTAATGAGGATTTCGCGGGCCATGCGCAAACCGCGCGCGATGTCCGACGTGCCGTCGAGGCCCGGGTCCACGACGAGACCGCGCCACCCAACCGTCGTTCGCGGTTTTTCGAAGTAGACACGCATAACCAAGCACATGCGGTCGGCGTATTTCCGGCGCAGTTCGACGAGGCGGCGCGCGTAATCGTAGGCCGCCTCGGGCTCGTGGATCGAGCAGGGACCGACGACCACGAGAAAGCGGTCGTCCTCGCGGCGCAGGATGCGCTGTACTTCCTCGCGGCCGGTAAGCACGGTTTCCGCCGCGGCGTCGGAAGCGGGAAAAGCGAGGGACATTTCCTCGGGAGAAAGCAAATTTTGCGATTCGAGGATGCGAACATCCCGTATGCGATTGTCATTCATGAACGGCGACCATCCGGATTTCGTCAAGGATGTCCATCACCATAACGGAATCGGCCCAGGTTTGTACAGGGCTTTCGGTGAGGCCGCGAGAGAGACAGGATTCCACCTCGCGAATTTCGTACTCATACCCATTGCAGTCGAACGGAGCGCGGAACACCTCGACCTCAGCCCCCTCGGCGTCGAGGAGGATCGCCTCTTTCGCCATCCAAAAAAAAGGAATGACGATGGCGCCCTTCGAGCCGATGACCAGGGCCGAGCGCGTTTGCTCGATACCCAAAAGGTTGACGGCGCTCGAAAGATCGGCGGTAACGCCGGAATCCCAACGCAGGCGCTGCGAGCAAAAAAGATCAACGCCGGTCGGGGCATCGGTTATTATAGAAGATATTTTCGACGGTTTTTCGCGGCCGGCCGCCATGACCGCGAACGTAACCGGATATATGCCGACGTCGAGCAGGGCGCCGCCGCCGAGCGCGGGATTATATAACCGATGGGAAGGATCGAAGGGCCGATCAAGGAAAAAGTCCGCGCGAATGGTTTTTACCGTGCCGATCGCCCCGGACTGAATCCACGAAAGCGCTTGTCTGATGGATGGATTGAATTTCATCCACATCGCTTCCATAAAAAAGCGCCCACTCCGCTGAGCGGTCTCTACGACGGGTAAAAACTCCTGTAATCCAAGGCTGACGGGTTTTTCGCACAAAACGTGTTTGCCGGCCTTGAGAGCCGCGATTGAAAGGGCCGCGTGAAAGG
>QKAR01000109.1 GCA_003246335.1 Spirochaetales bacterium
AGGGTTACCCGTTCGCCGTCGCCGCGCGCAAGAGATATCGTTCCCGCGCTCGGCGCGATCATTCCGCAAAGCGCGTCCTCCAGGACGTCGATGCCGCTGCCGGGATGCCCGAAAACCCCGGTGATTTGCCCGCCTTGGGCGAAAAAGGAAACGCCCTTAAGCGCGGGACGGTTCGCCGGATCGACGGCGATTCCCTCGACTCGAAACGAAACTCTGCCCTCGTCGGCTATATCGGATGGCATTGTCGGCATCGCGGCGTTCGCCGTCGCCCGCGAGGCGCCGAAGAACGGGTCGAGCTCGGCTTCGGTAAGCGGCGCGGTGGCGGTAAACGCGATTTTTCCCCGCTTGAGCACCGTAACGCGGTTCGCCCAACGCACGGCTTCCATAAGTTTATGGGTTATGACGATGACCCCGAGACCCTCGGCGCGTTTTCGCGCGAGCGTTTCCATAAATCGATCGCGCTCGTCGGGCTCCAGGACGGCCGTCGGTTCGTCAAGAATGAGAAATGAGGGATCGCGAATCAGGGCGGCGAGCAGGGCCGCGAGGAGCCGTTCGCGCGGGGATAAATCTCGCGCGTTTTTTTTTATATCAAGCGCGATGCCCCAATCGCTCTCGATCCGCTCAAGCGCTTCCGCCCGCGCTCCTCTCCTCAGTCGAAGACCGGGAAGACCCAGCGCCGCGTTTTCGAGCACCGTTAAGCCGTCGCACAGGAGCGGGCGTTGGTGCACGATCGCCACGCCTGAGCGCAACGAGTCGGCGCTCGACGCGAAAATCACGGGTTTCCCGTCAACGGCGATGTGTCCGGCGTCGGGTTTCCCCATCCCCGAAAGAAGCGAAACGAGCGTCGATTTGCCGGCGCCGTTTTCGCCGAGGACCATGTGAATTTCCCCTCGCCGGAAGGCGACGCTCACCGCGTCGAGCGCGGTAAAATTCGGGGGAAACACGCGGACGACGCCCTCGAGGGAAATTTCCCCGAAGCGTTTCGAATCGGCCGACCTTCGCGCTATGCGGGGCTTTTCCGTCATTTTACCCCGAGATCGAGACTCCCCGATCGGATTTTATCAACGAGGGCGAGCTGTTTCGCCCTGAGTTCTTCCGGAACCGCTTGCGCCCACAGGGGGTCTTCGGAAACGAAGTCGACGTAACCGTCTTTCATGCCGACGGTCATCGGTTTTCCTTTTTCGAGCGAACCATCGAGCCATGCCTTAGTTTTTTCGTACGCGAGTCGCTCTTGCGCCATGACGGAACTCGCGATGACGAGGCCGGGCGCTTGCGCGTACCCGTTATTGTCGAACCACGCGACGTAAAAACCGTCTTCTTTCGCCGCCGCGACGACTCCTTGGTTCGCTCCCCCGGCGATCGGCATGATGACGTCGACGCCCGCCGATTTCATCGCTTTCGCGAGTTCGGCGCCCTTCGCCGCGTCGTACCAGTTGCCGACGACGCGGAAGTCAACGGTATACGCGGGGTCGACCGCTTTCGCTCCCTCAAGAAAGGACGGGAGTATGACGTCGTTCATCGCCGGATATTCCTGCGCGGCGACGAGACCGATTTTCTTATCCATATTTGCGAATTTCATTGAGGATGAGCTGACGAGGGCCGCCATGTAGCCGGAAACGTAGGCCTGTTCCCGCTGGTTATATTGGAACGTCGTTATTTGCGGCGTTCCTTCGCTGTAGGCGTCGAAGACGAGAAATTCCTCTTGAGTGAATTTTTTGGCGATGGGCGCGCAAATCTGGGGAATGGCCGGGTTCGACGAGATGATAAGCGCGTATTTTCCGTCAGCGGCGAGCGCCGTGATGCCCGAGCCCCAATCGGCTTGCTTCGTTCCGCCTTCGACGACGTCCACCGAAACGCTCTTCCCTTGGGCGGCGGCCTCATCGACGGCCTTTCGCACGCCCGAGACGAGCATTTCGTATACCGGGCTTCCGGAGACGATCCCCGGCACGAAAACGGCGATATGGGTTTCTTCGGGTTTTGCTTTTTCAGCCGATTTTCCCGCGCATGATGCGGAAAGGACGGCAATACACGCCAGCGCAAACGCGCCCGCGGTCAAGCGCAAAGCCGCGATATGAATTTTTTTTAAGGTTTTCATGAGTAATTCCTCCCTCAAGACGCCAGAAACCGAAGAAAAAACAGTCTCTGCCGCATAAGTACGATAAATATAGTCAAAAAAAGTGGCTTATGCTACCATTATTGAATGATTGGTTTTTTTCTCAAAAAGGCTTTTTACGATGGGTGGGATAATTTACTGCAAATTCTCGTTTTAAATTTGCTGTTTCTCGTCATCGGGGTCGGCGGCGTGCTTTTGGCGCAGAAGACGGCGAGCGTCGCGGTTTTTTCCATTGCGGTGCTCGTATGCGCGGGGCTTGCCGAGTGCGTGCTGCTCGTCGCCGCCTCGACCGTGCTCGCGGGGGTCGCGGGCTATCAAAGTTTTTCCTTTAAAGAACTTTTGCAAGCCCTACGGGAGACGTGGAAGCACGGGCTTTTACTCGGCGCCGTTATCGCGGTTTTCTCGCTCGTCGTCCTCGTTACGATTCCCTATTATATGGCATTGGGGAACATGGTCGGCCTCATAATCGCCATCGTGCTTTTTTGGACGGTCATCACGCTCGTTCTTTCCTTTCAATGGTTTCTCGCCATTCGCGGGCAGTTGGAGAAGAACTTCATCAAATGCGTGCGAAAGAGTTTTTTGCTTTTTTTCGATAACCCCGGGTTTTCGATTTTTCTTTTCGTTTACTCGCTCGTTCTTCTGGCCTTGTCCGTCGTCATGATTTTTTTGGTGCCGGGAGTCATGGGTATTTTGCTCGCGCAAAACAACGCGCTCAGGCTCCGCCTGTATAAATACGACTGGCTCGAACAGCATCCCGAACTGGACTATCGCGTCGCCCGAAAATCGGTCCCGTGGTCGGAACTCATCGCCGAAGACGAGGAAACGGTGGGAACTCGGTCGCTTAAAAGTTTTATTTTCCCCTGGAAGGACTGAGCGGCGAGATCAAGGCCTGAGCCGCGAACCTCAGCCCGTTCGCGGTCGAGGCGTTTCGTTACCCGAGCGCAGAATCCTCGCGCGTTTCCGGCGACGATCAAGGCGCGGGCTCTTTCGGGGCCGGGCGCGGTCGATCGCGCGGCATTGGACGCGCTCAGCGCCCGGGTATGAATTTGCTCTTGCCCGTATCCTGCCGTGTTCGCGATTTTCGCTCAAGCGAGCGTAAGTCGCCGGCGATATCCTCGACGGATCGTTCTTTCCTGCGGGTTGGCGCCGCGCGGCGGGGGCTTTTGCCTCCGTTCGCGGGTTTCTCCCATTCGGTACCGGCGTCGGATTCCCGATTTTTGCCGGCTTTTCTTCCGCTGTTCGCGCCGTCGTTTTTCGACGTTTCTCTCGCGCGAAATTCCCTCTTTTTGTCTTGATGATGAGCGGCCGTGCTTTTGCGGGATGTATCGCCCTCCACGAGCCGCGCGAAGCTCGGCGGCTCGGGAACCTCGAAGCGCAGGGTGTCCCCGGTGTACGGATGGGTAAACGCGAGTACGCGCGCGTGAAGGGCAAGCCGACCGATCGGATTCGAATCGCTCGCTGCCGCGTCACGCTCGACCCCGTAGACCTCGTCCCCGACGACAGGGTGGCCGAGATGGGCCATATGCGCGCGTATTTGGTTTTTCCGTCCCGTTTCGAGCTCGCACTCGACGAGGTCGTACCGCGCGCCGCGCTCGATCACGCGAAAATGCGTTACCGCCCGTTCGGCCTCTTTAAGCGCCTTCGCGTCGTTTTTCCGGGGCACGTAGGCCACGTCGTTCCGATTATAGGCGAGCGGCGCGTCGATCGTTCCCGAGTCCGCAAGCGGCTCCGCGCCGGGAAGGCGCGCGCACGCGCATCGGTACGTCCGCTCGGAAACCATTTCCTGCCAAGTGTTCATGATGCGCTCTTTCGCTTCCGGGGAGAGGGCGAACATCATGACGCCCGAAGTGTCCCGGTCGAGCCGGTGCACGGCGCTTACCCGGATTTTCGCCCGGTTTTTCTTCATGTCGGAAAGGACGTTTTCCGCGGTTTTGCCGCGAAAGCCGGGAAACCCGACGGACAAAAGCCCCGACGGCTTCGCCACGACGGCGAGCCATTGATCCTCGAATAGAACCTCGAGCGAGCGCGCTTCCCTCATTTTTGGCTTTGGTACCTTTCCACGATTTCGGACATCATGGGCATGAGCTGTTTCTTCCGCGAAACGACGTCGCGGAGAACGTACACGGAATCCTCGAGCTTTGGCAGGGCGATCGACTGCTCGAACGCGGCCTCGCCCGAAAGGAATAAGAGGCTGGTGAGCTCGGTGATGTCGGTGACGAGGAGGGCGCTGAACAGCATGTTGCCGCGCTGACGGCGCTCGCCGAGGGCGGCGAGGAATTCAGCCTTTCGCGTAAGCATTTCGTGCGGATCCTCGACCTCGATCTGGCTCACGGTGAACTCGCAGTCCGCCTCGGTATATTCCTTCATGTCTTGGGCGATCAATTCTTGGGCGGACCGGCCCGACACGTTGCTCGCGGCGGTCAAAAGGTCGCGGCCGAGGGAGTCTATGTCGAGGTTCGTGATGTTCGAAAGGTACTCCGCCGACTCGCGGTCGAGGGCGGTCGTCGTCGCGGACTGGAGCACGAGGGTGTCGGCGAGTATGCCGCATAGGAGTATCGCCGCTATTTCCGGCTTGATCGGCACGCGGCTTTCCTGATAGAGCGTGGTGATGATCGTGCACGTCGCGCCGACGGGCTTGTTGATGAACATGATGGGATGTCGCGTGGAAAGGTTCCCGAGCCGATGATGGTCGATGATTTCCAGAATGCGGTAATGCTCGATCCCCTCGACGGCCTGGGTGAGCTCGTTGTGGTCGACCATAATCACGTCGATGGACGGGTCGCGGTAGAGATCGCTCTCGGAAATGACGCCGATGACGACGCCGTCGTCGTTCACGACGGGGAGGCTTTTCCCCGGGGCGGTCGCGAGCAGGGGCGATATTTTTCGCGCGGTGTCCGAAAGCCGTACCGGGTTCACGCCGCCGTTCGCCATGCACGAGGCGGGCATGGAATAAATGATGAGCAGGGACGTGGACGCGGTGTCGTAGGGGCTGATGAGGACCGAAACGCCCTTTTCCTTCGCGAGCTCGCGCAAGTCCTTTCCGAGAACGTTGCCGTTCGTGATGATGAGGGCGCGCACGCCTATCTCGATCGCGTAGCGCTGGATGTCGAGTCGGTTCCCGGTAATGACGAGGGTGTTCTCCGGAATGTGCGTCCCGAGCTGTTCCTTAAAGCTCTCGAACTCGGCCGCCGCGATGACGATCGGGCTTTTCCTGATTTCCTTCTCGTTGCGCGTGACGAGGGCCTGGGCGTGCAGAACCGACGAAAGGAGGTCGACGCTCGTCGAGATGACGGTCTTCTGCTGCGGGTTTATCATCTTGAGGATTTTCTGCGCGAAGGAGCTGTAGTGGAGCAAGCCCCGGTATTTCCCGTCGGCGTCGGTGAGCGGAAGGACGCGCACCTCGTTTTTTTCGAGCGCGTTCATCGCTTCCCACAGGGAAGTTTCCTCCCGTATCGTTCGGACGCCGGGATTGTAGAGGTATTCGACTTTCGGTACGAGGTCAGGTAAAAATTCCGGAAGGAGAACTTTGAATCGATTAAAAATGTATTCGGTTTGGGGCGTCGGCTTTCCCGCACGAGCCGCAAAACAATTGTTCGCGCCTTGCGCGCGCTTGAAGGCCGCGTAGGCCGCGGCGGAAACCGCCGAATCGGTGTCGGGATTTCGGTGCCCGATTACCCATATCTTTTTTTCGCGTTCTGTCATTGGCATAGCGGCGCAAAGTATACACTATTTTAGCGATTTACGGTACAGTGACCGCATCATGATTCAACTCGTCGCCTTCTTGGGAAATGTGGGAAGGCAATACCAGGGCAATCGCCACAACGTCGCGTGGCAATTCGCCGATGCCGTTCCGTCCGTTTCGGGCCTTTCCTGGCAACGCAAATTCAAGGGATTGTACGCCTCGCGCGGCCTTTCCGACCGACCGCCCGTCCATTTTTTAAAACCGGAAACTTTCATGAACCTTTCCGGCGAGAGCGTAGGCGAGGCCTGCGCATTTTTTAAGCTGAAACCGGAAAACGTCCTTATCGTGCATGACGAGCTCGAGCTTCCGCTCGGTACGGTGAGCCTCAAGTGGTCGGGAGGGCTCGGCGGGCATAACGGCCTGCGCTCGACGAAAACCGTCCTCGGGACCGCCGATTATTGGCGGCTCCGCTTCGGCATCGGTCGGCCCGACCATGCCGACATCGCCGGCTATGTGCTATCGGATTTTTCCGGCGACGAACGCATCACGCTTTCCCTCGTTTGGCCGCCCGTGGCCGCGATGCTCGAAGGCGTGCTATCGGGCGGGCCCGAAGCCTATCTCAAGGAATGGTCAAAAAAGAAAGTCGTCGAAATTTGACGAGCGAAAGGAGTGCAGCATGACGCAGGGAACGCAGGAAGCCTTTGGCAGGCTCTACGAGACGATTCAACGGCTTCGGGCGCCGAACGGCTGTCCGTGGGATCGGGAGCAGACGCCGTCGTCGCTTCGGGAAACGCTGATCGAGGAAGCGTACGAAACCGTCGAGGCGATCACCGAGGCCGCGGATCCCGCCGCTCGCGCCCACGTTTGCGAGGAACTCGGGGACGTTTTCCTCAACGTCGCGATGATCGCCTACATGTACGAGCAAACCGGCGACTTTACCGTCGAAGACGCGCTGAACGGCGTGTCCGATAAGCTCATTCGCCGCCATCCCCACGTTTTCGGCGAGACCGAGGGGTTCGCCGGCCCGGACAGCGAACGCAAGACCGACACGGCCGACAAGGTGCTCGATCAGTGGGAAGCGATAAAGCGCGACGTCGAGGGCCGCAAAAAAGACTCCGTCTTGGACTCGGTATCGAAAGGCATGCCGTCGCTTGAGCGAGCGGCGAAACTCCAGAAAAAAGCCGCGAAGGCCGGCTTCGATTGGGCGAGCGTGGACGACGTGTGGCCCAAAGTCGAGGAAGAGCTGTCGGAATTGCGGGAAGCGGCCCGCGCGGGCGACGAGGGCGCCGTTGAGGACGAGGTCGGCGATCTTTTGTTTTCGGTGGTGAACCTTTCCCGTCGGCTCAAGGTTGACCCAGGCGTCGCGCTCACCCGTTCGAACGCGAAATTCACGCGTCGGTTTAAGCACGTCGAGGCGGGTATGAAAAAGGCCGATATGCCGATGGACGCCGC